>NZ_CP046103.1:3436404-3748804 GCF_009707325.1 Pseudomonas sp. IB20
ATAGGGCTGGCGCTGCCGCCAGCCTTCGGGGCTCACATCAGGTGCGCCCCACCGAGCCGGTAACCGGCAAATCACCCAGCAGCTTAAGCCCGGTACTCTTCACAAAGGTGTCGTAGTCCATCGGCTTCTGGATGCGCGTTTCAGCGTTGGGCAGCACATAGGCCCAGGCGCGTTTCGACGAGGCGTCGTAGACCAGCTTGAACAGACGCGTGGGCACCCAGACCTTGTTGTTACCGACGGTGCTGTAACCCGCATCAAACAGTGGGCCGGTGAACACAAACACATTGCCGCCGGCACGCACGGCGAACTTGCGCACGTCCGCCTCGACCTTGCTCCAGATCTTGCGGTTGTTGGTGGGGTCTTGCGGCACCATGTTCGACAGCGCGAAGGATTGCGCCATGGCATTCGCACTCGGGGCGTCGGCAGCCGGGGACTGATGGCCACGGTCCACGGCCGGGTGTTGGCTGCGGTAGTCGCTCAACTCGGCGCGAGCGCCTTTAGGGATGCGCGGGTCCGGGTAGAACTGGTTGGTGCGCTCTTCACCCTTGGCGTTTTTCAGTTGGGCCGCATTCAAGCGTTCGACCACTACCAGTGGTGTCTTGCTGGTCTGCGAGTAAAGCACCGCAAAATTGTCCGAACACAACGCCATGGGCTTCATCGAAGTGGGCACGGTGGCGGTGTTGATTGGCCTGGCGCCAGGGAACAGATCGGCGCAGCTGGCAAACGAGGGTTGCTGTTGTTGGCTGGAATAGAGGCCGAGCGCCGCGCGCTGGCTGATCGAGCTTGAGCGGGAGGTGTGTTCCTGTGCGGGGGGCTTGATAAAGTCCAGCAACCCCCGGGCATCTGCCCCGGTGGAGAGCAGAACGAGAGCTGATAGCCCGAGTGCAATTTTGCGCAGGTGCATGCATGACTTCTTTGAAAGGGAGTAAGGCGTCAGGCTCCGAAAAACGGAGCCAAGTGGATGATATTGCAGGGGTTATTGACCTGACCAAGGCCTATTAGTGCCCGGCCACGAAGGGTTTTTCTGTGCCACGTGCGCCCGGCTTGAATCCATGGGCATGAGCGCTCCAGGCAATAGCAAACGCCATGGCGATCAACAGTGCCATCGCCCAGGGAAACAAAACGGAGCCAAGTGGATGATATTGCAGGGGTTATTGACCTGACCAAGGCCTATTAGTGCCCGGCCACGAAGGGTTTTTCTGTGCCACGTGCGCCCGGCTTGAATCCATGGGCATGAGCGCTCCAGGCAATAGCAAACGCCATGGCGATCAACAGTGCCATCGCCCAGGGAAACGACGCGACGCCCCATGTGTCGAGCAACACGCCGCCGACCACGCCGCTGCCGGCAATCGCGCTGTTCCACGCCACCACGTTCAGCGACAGCGCCACATCCGCACCGTCGCCAGCGGCATCCGCCAGGGCGGTTTGCAGCAGCGTGGCAGCGCCGCCGAAGCTCAGCCCCCACACGGCCACGCCAAGGTAAACCACCCAAGGCACGCTGCCCGCCACACCGAACACCACAGACACCAATGCAAAGCTCGCCAGGCTCACCAGAACGGTTTTGCGCAACATCGCCTCAACCAACCTGGCCGTCAGCCAGATCCCGGCCAACGCCGCGATGCCGAACACCAACAGCACCAGATCCACGCGAGTCGTCAGGCCTGCCGGCAGCAAAAACGGGGCGATGTAGGTGTACAGAATGTTGTGCGCCAGCATCCAGCTGATCACCACCGCCAGCACCGGCCGCACGCCAGGCGTGGTCAGCACTTTGGCCAACGACACACGCTGATGCGCAGCCTGCGGCGCGTAGTCCGGGACTTTCACCAGCACCCACACGATCAACACCAGCGTCAGCGCCGACATGAGGCCGAACGTGGTGCGCCAGCCCACCAGGCCACCCAGCCAAGTACCGAGCGGCACGCCCAGTGACAGCGCAATCGGTGTGCCGACCATCGCCAACGCCAGCGCCCTGCCCTGTTGATGCGGCGCGACCATGCGCCGGGCGTAACCGGCCAGCAGGCTCCAGGCCAGCCCCGCCGCGACCCCGGCGAAGAACCGCGCCACCAGGGTCAAACCGTAATGGGACGACAGCGCCGTGATGGAATTGAACAGCAGAAAACCGACGATGGTCAGCAACAGCACATTGCGCCGACGCCAGCCACGGGTGGCGATGGTCATGGGAATTACCGCCAGCACTGAACCCAGCGCGTAGGCGGTGACCATCTGCCCGGCCATCGACGGCGAAATCGCCAGGCCGTCGCTGATCAACGGCAACAGGCCGGCGGGCAGGGTTTCGGTGACGATGCAGATGAAACCGGTCATGGCCAGGGCGAGCAAGGCGCCGATGGGCAAGCGCTCGGACGACGCGGATAAGCTGAGTGAGGGGGTCATGGGTAACTCCTTGAGGCGACTTAAATACTGATCGATACAAATATTGGAAGCAACATCGACATATTGTCAACGACTTATGTATCGACTAGTATTTATCTCGTTCTGCACAGGAGACTGGACATGGCACAAATGGGCCGCCCGCGTAATTTCGACCGCGACCAGGCCGTGGAACAGGCCCTGCACCTGTTCTGGCAGCACGGTTACGACGCCACCTCACTCGCCCAGCTCAAGGCCGGCCTGGGTGGCGGTATCTCCGCGCCGAGTTTTTATGCAGCCTTCGGCTCCAAAGAGGCGCTGTTCGATGAGTGTGTGCAACGCTATTTGGCGACCTACGCCCGGGTCACCGAATGCCTGTGGGACGGCACCCTGCTGCCGCGTAAGGCCCTCGAAACCGCGCTGCGCCAATCGGCGCGCATGCAGTGTGACGATGGGCATCCCAAGGGCTGCATGGTGGCGCTGGGCGTGATGAGCGCACCCAGCCCGGAGAACGCGCGGGTGACGCAGGCATTGACGCAATCGCGCGCGCGAACGCGGGCGGGGATTGTGGCGTGTGTTGAGCGAGGCATCCGTGCCGGTCAACTGCCGGACACGCTTCATGCACCGGCAATGGCGACCGTGTTTGACAGCTTCCTGCAGGGCGTTTCGATCCTGGCGCGCGATGATGTGCCCTACACAGTGATCGACGCGGCGATCAGCCAAATTTTGCTGACGTGGGATATCGCCGCGTCTACGGCGCCGCCCATTCGTCACGACACGCCAGTAAAAAATCCACAAACGCCCGCACCCGATGCGGCACATAGCGCCCATGGGGGTACAGCAAGGTAAACGGTCGCGAGCGCCCACCAAAGGGTTTCAGCACTTCCACGAGTGTGCCGTCAGCCAACCAGGTCTTCGGCATCGGCACTGTGCCCCAAACGCCGATGCAGCCAGCCCCGAAGCCAGCCATGGTGATTCGCATACAACTGGGCGACCGGCGAGGCGATGCTGTCGTCGTGCATGTCAGATCCGCATTAAATGATAATGCTTCTCATTTTATGGCTTTATGGTGGGCGTTGTATAGGGGCTGGGATCGCTGCCATGGGCCAAATCCAAGGCAAAAAAAAGCCTGCATCTCTGCAGGCTTTTCTCTATCTGGCTCCACGACCTGGACTCGAACCAGGGACCCAATGATTAACAGTCATTTGCTCTACCAACTGAGCTATCGCGGAATGCGCCGTATGTTACTGATTAAAAAGAAGAAGTCAAGCACTGAAGGTGCACTCAGCCGAATTCCTACAAATGACCGCTGCAACCTTCTACACCGGGCTGGCCATTTCCTTGGCCAGATCCAGCCAGGCGCGGGCCGCCGGCGGCAGGTGCGCGCTGGCGCGCCAGACCAGGGCGATGTGCCAATCGGTGTGGGGTTCGTCCAAGGGGATCAGGGCGATGCCGGGGTGTTGGTATTTGTGCGCGAGCATGCGTGGCAGGAAGGCGACGCCCAACCCTGCGGAAACCAGGTCGACGATAAAGTCGATTTGCCCACTGCGGGCGGTGACCCGAGGCGTGACGCCTTTGCGTTCGCAGGCGGCGAGGATTTTGGCGTTCAGGGCAAAACCGGCTTCGAACAAGATGAACGGTGAATCGGCCAGGTCAGTGAAGTCGATGCGTTTGCGTCGGGCCAGTGGGTGGCTCATGGGCAACACGGCCATCAGCGGTTCATTGCGCACGGGTTGGTAGTCGAAGCCTTCGTCCGCCGGCAGTAGCAAGGCCGCCAGGTCGACCTCCCCGGCCTCGAGGCATTCGCGCAGGCGTTTGCTGCCGTATTCGGTGAGTTCGATGTCGATGTCGGGGTAGCGCGTGCGATAGGCGGCGAACATCGCCGCAAACAATACGCCGCAGCCGACCGGTGGCAAGCCGATGCGCAGCACGCCGCGCTTGAGGCCGCGCAGGTCGTTGATCTCGGCCACCAGGTCGTTGTGCTCGGCGAGCAACACCAGTGCGCGGCGGTAGGCAATTTCGCCGGCGGCGGTCAGTTCATTCTTGTGGCCGAGGCGATTGAGCAGCGGCGTGCCCAATTCATCTTCCAGCGTCTTGACCGCCTTGCTCACCGTGGATTGGGTCAACGCCACTACGTCAGCCGCTTGGGAGAAGCCGCCCTGGCGCACCACCTCAACAAAGGCACGCAATGTTCGCAGGTTCATCGGTATTCCCTTAGCGACTGGATGCTAGTAATAAAAGTTGTTTTTATCATGCCAGCTTTTTGCTTATCGTGGAGCAACCTTGCTCTGTGGAGAACCCGTTCATGATCATCTCGTCCGCCTCCGACTACCGTGCCGCCGCCAAGCGCAAGCTGCCGCGCTTTCTGTTCGATTACATCGACGGTGGCGCGTACGCCGAGCACACGCTGCGTGCCAACAGTTCGGACCTGGCCGAGATCAGCCTGCGCCAGCGCGTCCTGCGCAATGTCGACAACCTGAGCCTGAAAACCACCCTGTTCGGCCAGGAGTTGGCCATGCCGGTGATCCTCAGCCCCGTCGGCCTGACCGGCATGTACGCACGGCGCGGTGAAGTGCAGGCGGCCAAGGCCGCGGCGAACAAGGGCATCCCGTTCTGCCTGTCGACGGTGTCGGTGTGTTCGATTGAAGAAGTGGCGTCGCAAAGCCCGCAGTCGATCTGGTTCCAGCTGTATGTGCTCAAGGACCGCGGCTTTATGCGCAACGCCCTGGAGCGGGCACAGGCCGCCGGGGTGACCACGCTGGTGTTCACCGTCGACATGCCCACGCCGGGTGCGCGTTACCGCGATGCGCACTCGGGCATGTCCGGGCCGTTCGCGGCTTCGCGACGCATGCTGCAGGCCATCACCAAGCCGCAATGGGCCTTCGATGTAGGGTTGATGGGCCGCCCGCACGACTTGGGCAATATCTCCAAATACCTCGGCAAGCCGACCCACCTGGAAGATTACATCGGCTGGCTGGCGAACAATTTCGACCCCTCGATCAGCTGGAAAGACCTGGAGTGGATCCGCGAGTTCTGGAAAGGCCCGATGATCATCAAAGGCATACTCGACCCCCAGGACGCAAAGGATGCCGTGAGTTTCGGCGCCGACGGTATCGTCGTCTCCAACCACGGCGGCCGTCAGTTGGACGGCGTGCTGTCCACCGCCAAAGCGCTGCCACCGATTGCCGAGGTGGTGGGCGATGACCTCACGGTGCTGGTGGACTCCGGCATTCGCTCCGGGCTCGACGTGGTGCGCATGCTTGCCCTGGGTGCCAAGGGCTGCCTGCTGGGCCGCGCCAACGCCTATGCACTGGCTGCCGATGGCCAGCGCGGGGTGGAGAACCTGCTGGATATTTTCGCTAAGGAAATGCGCGTGGCCATGACCTTGACCGGCGTCACCTCAATCGAGCAGATCGACGCCACACTAACCCTACTGACGTCATTACGCAACGACCTTTTTTGACTTTAAAAATGGTCGTTGATTTATACGGAGTTTTATTAAGTTAAACAAAGTGGCACGAATATCGCTCTAAGCCCTTTCAAGCAGGTTAAGCGATGACAAGACGTGTGGCAGGGCCTAGGGGTTATAACCCCGGGCAAAGCGGTTTAGACTGTTTCCGATGTTTTACAGAACTGAAGGAGCAGTAAGACGCTTGGCATTCGCCACTCTCATCGAGCCTGTAAGACAGTTAAGTGCTTAGAGGCCGTTAGCTTATGAAATCACCAACCCAGACCAACGCAATTGACTTCGACAGTGCAAAATTGCAACGCCTGGGGTTTGGTCAACCAGCCCTTCGTCCCCGCCGTCCCGTCACTTTTAACGAACTGCGCCAGCAACTGGGCCAGCAATTGCAGACCAGCCTGGAGCCGGAGCGCATCCTTGGCCTGTTCTTTCGCGAGGTGCAACGCCTGGTGCCCCTGGACGCGTTGCACTACCGCCATGAACCCAGCGACCTGCGCCTGGAATTCGGCCATCGCGGCCACCACTCGGTGAGCTACACCTTGAGCCATGAAGGCGAGCATTTGGGCGAGCTGATATTCCGTCGCAACCAGCGCTTAATGGACGACGAACTGAGCCAGTTGGAGGCGCTGCTGGCGAGCTTGCTGTACCCGATGCGCAACGCCCTGCTCTACCGTACCGCCACCCGCAGCGCGCTGCGCGATCCATTGACCGAAACCGGCAATCGCATTGCCATGGACCAGACCCTGCAACGGGAAATCGACATGGCCCGGCGGCACCTGAGCCCGCTGTCCTTGCTGATGCTGGACATCGATCACTTCAAGAACATCAACGACACCCACGGTCATGCGGCCGGCGACAAAGTACTGCGCGCCGTGGCCGGCTCGATCAAAAGCCAACTGCGCAACGTGGACATGGTGTTTCGGTTTGGCGGGGAAGAGTTTCTAATCCTGCTGTCGAACACCGGCCGGGATGCGGCAGGCATGGTCGGCGAGCGCTTGCGCCGGGCTGCACACGCTCAGGATTACTGGGCAGATGACACCAAGATCGAATTGACGGTGAGCCTGGGCTGCTCGACCTTGCTGGCCGCCGAGTCGGCCGAAAGCCTATTACGCCGCGCCGACAACGCCTTGTACGTGGCCAAGCGCGAAGGCCGCAACCGCTTGGCAATGGCGGGGTAAGCACCCCGCCATCACCTTTACATCACGCCTCGCTGGCGACGCGTGCTTGACGCTCGCGAATCGCTAGGGGCGCCTTTTCCTTGTCTTTCTCCTTCTCCAAACGCATGCAGCTTTCCAAAAACAGGTACATGTAGTCATAGCTTTTGCACACGGCCTGACGCAGTTCTTCCTGCAAGGTTTTGCTCGGATTCATCCCTGCCAGGGTGCAGATTATTTCGAGCGCTTCCCACGGGTGGGCATCGTCGTACTGCGCGTGCATCTTCAACCATTTCATGGCGCGCTTGCGCTCTTCCTCAGGGAAGGCTGCCGCGTACACACCGGTCGAACACACCACGGCAGACCACTCCCCGGTCGCCCCCTCGATCGCGTAGTTGGTCGCGGCAATCGCAACGATCAACGAATCGGCCGAGCTGGTGTGCCAGCACCAATGGCTCAGTGCGTGCAATTCCGGCGGTACGTTCTGCGCTTGCAACTCTTCCAGGCTCACGCCATGGGCGCGGGCCCAATGTACCCAATAGTCGGCATGGTTCAGTTCCACGCGAATATTACGCATCAGCCACCGGCGCGCCATATCCTCCCCAGGATGGCGGGCAAACTTGGTCTTGGTGAGGTTTTGTGCCATGTACAAGGCAAACTGCTCCACCACTGGCCAGCCACCGATAAGGTAGTGGCGCATGGTCTTGGCGCTGAGCGTGTTATCGCGCATGCGCTGATACAGTTCGTGCTCGACAACTCGGCGCTTGCTCTCGCTACAGGCCTGGATCAATTGTTGCGCCCAGGCAGGGTAACTTGAGGCTTCCATAAGCGGGCCGGTTCTGTTGAAGGTGTCGATCACTGTAAGGCTCCTTTTTTAGTGTGATAGTACAGACCAGCAAATGTTTCAACGGAATGTGCCGGGCGCCTTGAATAACAGAGGCTGCGGCCGCACAGGTCGACACTGCAAGCTATCAAAGGTAAACAATTGCGGGCGTTCAATCAGGTAGCCCTGAGCGTAATCCACACCGATCTCAAGTAAAGCCTGTTCGATTTGCGGTGTTTCAACAAACTCGGCAATGGTGCGCTTACCCATGACGTGGCCGATGTGGTTGATCACTTCGACCATCGCGCGGTTAATCGGGTCGTCCAGCATATCCTTTACGAAACTTCCATCGATCTTCAGGAAGTCTACAGGTAAATGTTTGAGATAGGCGAATGAGGACATTCCGGCACAAAAGTCATCCAGTGAGAAATAGCAACCTAACGCTTTGAGTTCATTAATAAAACGAATCGCACTACCCAAATTTGCGATAGCACTGGTCTCTGTTATTTCAAAACATATCATTTCTGGCGGAATGTTATAAACCGCGAATTTCTCACGCAAAAATCCGAGAAAGTCGTCATCGCCAATAGTAATACCTGACAGATTAATCGCACACATCGCCATTGGCCGGTCTGGCCGCTCAAGCATGCAGTTGGCAATAATCTTGAACACGTTCTCTACCACCCAGCGGTCCAGCGATGTCATCAGGCCATAACGCTCGGCGGCGGGGATAAAACTGTCCGGCAAAATGATCCGACCGGCCTCGTCGTGCAGGCGCAGCAGAATTTCCACATGACCATTGCCGCCTTCGGTGTGGCCCAAAGGCGAAATTTCCTGCGCATACAAGCAAAACCGATTTTCCTCCAGGGCCATGTGCAGGCGCTGCACCCAAGCCATTTCTCCAAACCGCAGGGACAACTCCGAGTCATCGGCATGGTAGACCTGCACGCGGTTGCGGCCCTTTTCCTTGGCCATGTAACAGGCCATGTCGGCGGCGCGCAGCGAGGTTTCCAACGTGGTCGGGGTTTGCGAGATATGCACCAGGCCAATACTGACGGTGGTCATGAACGGTCGGCCTTTCCACACGAAATGCAGGTTTTGCACGGTATGGCGCAGGCTCTCAGCGATCTTCTCCGCAACCGGCGCCGGGCAATTCTCCAAGAGGATGCCAAACTCGTCGCCGCCCAGACGTGCCAGGGTGTCACCCTCGCGCAGGTCCGATTGCAGCAGCGCGCAGATATGCCGCAACAACTCGTCACCGGCAGCATGGCCGCAGGTATCGTTGACCAGCTTGAACTGGTCCAGGTCGAGGAACATCAACGCATGCCGAGCATTTTTCTGCCGTGCTACCCGTTGCAGCACCTGCTCCAGGCGGAACTCGAATTCGCGCCGGTTGGCCAAGCCAGTCAAGGCATCATGGGTCGCTTGCCACGACAGGTTGGCGATGTACTGGCGCTCCTGGGTCATGTCGTGCAGCACCAGCACCGCGCCACTGACCTTACCGGCACTGCGGATCGGCGCGCCCACCAGCGTCACCGAGACCGTACTGCCGTCCACGCGCTGGATCAGCTTGGAATGCTCGCTGCCGCCACTGAGTTCGCCCTTGATGATGTGCTCGATCAGGGTAAAGCCGTCAGGCTCGGCATTTTCATCGAGCAGGCTGAACAACGCGGCCAAGGGCAAGCCTTGAGCCTGGGCGGTCTTCCAGTGGGTCAGCGCCTCGGCCGCCGGGTTCATGTAGGCGATAGCGCCGTCGACATCGGTGGTGATCACGCCGTCACCAATCGACTCCAGGGTAATCTGCGCCCGCTCCTTCTCCGCTTGAAGCGCGCTGGCAAACTCATGGCGCTGGGTCAGCAGCTTGTGCGTGCGCAGCAGCGCCAGGGCGATCAGGCCCAAGGCCGTGGCCAGATTGGTGATCAACAACAGCCGCAGGATGACCCGCGAGCCCTCGCCCAAGGCATCGCTGAACGCCTTCGCCGCCGGTGTGACGCCATCGTTAATGGCCGTGATGCGCGTCTTCCAGTCCCGTACATCGTTGCTGTTGACTTGATTGGTGCGGATCGCTTGGTGCATCGCCTGAGCCAAGTCATCCAACTGCACCAGATAACCGTCGCCCACAGTCCACAGTTCAATGGCTTTTTCCAAGTAGCTGAAATGGCGAAAATTGAGGTACAGCCAGATCAGGCTGGACACGTCATCAGGGTGGTTGCCGCCCTTGAGGATGCCCAGGCGCGCGGCGGGAAGGTCGGGGCTGACGCGATCCAGGGCGACACGTAACTCATGCCCGCCCTGGGGCACGGCGATGGCTTGCTGGTATTTGAGGTAAGTGGCAGGGTCGCGATTATCGGCGTAGAGGGTCAGGTAGTAGATAGCGTCTTTCTGGCCCTTGGACCATAAGCTCTCACCCGCCACATAACCCCGCACCGCTGAAAGCACGTACAGACTGACGCTGCCTAACAATGCCTGGAACAGTACAACGGCAATAAAGGGCCAGACGATGCCCAGCAGCCGAGGTCTGATTAACGTCGCTCCGAGAGTCCGCTTCTGCTTCATGAAGTCCCTTGCACATGCACAGCTTAATACGCACGCGAAAATCCGCTCCCGATAGCACAGCTTAGGCTAACTCAACGCACTTGTTGCAGGTGCCCGTAAAGTTTGGCGTACAACCCACCCTCCGCGATCAATTGCTGATGGTCGCCATCTTCGGCGATATGCCCACCATCAAACACTAACACCCGGTCAGCCTGTTTCACCGCTGAAAGCCGGTGAGCGATGATCAGTGTAGTACGCCCACTGAGAAACCGCGCCAACGCTTGGTGCAAGTTGTACTCGGTGGCGGCGTCCAAGGCGGAGGTGGCCTCATCCAGAATCACCACTTTAGGCTCGGCCAGCACCATTCGCGCGATGGCCAGGCGTTGGCGCTGACCGCCGGAGAAACGCACGCCGGAGCGCCCCACCACACTGTCCAGGCCCAAAGGTAGCGCCTTGACGGTAGCATCCAGCTGGGCGATTTCCAGCGCCTGCCAGCACGCCTGGTCCGAACGCGAACGGCCCATGGTCAGGTTGGCGCGCACGGTATCGTTGAACAATGCCGGGTGTTGCAACACCACGGCGACGTTCTCGCGGATGGTCGCAAGGCCGATTTCCTGCTGGGTGGCGCCGCCGAAACGAATACTGCCGGCCTGCGGCGTATAAAGCCCCAGCAGCAGTTGCACCAAGGTACTTTTACCGCCGCCGCTGGCGCCGACAATCGCCACCTTCTCGCCCGGCGCGATAACCAGGTTCAGTTGGTTGAGCACCAGCTCTTCGCCGTAGCCGAAATCGAGGCCGCGCACTTCGATGCCGACCGTCTCACGCCCGGTGAACGGGTCTGCGCCACCGGCGTATTGCGGCTCGTCGGCACGCGCCAGCAGCTCGTTGATCCGCGTCAACGCCCCGCCCGCGGCGTAGTAGGCGTATTGCAGGTTCAGCAGTTGCTCCACCGGGCCGATCATGAACCACAGGTAGCTGAAC
Source organism: Pseudomonas sp. IB20 (assembly GCF_009707325.1). Taxonomy (NCBI): domain Bacteria; kingdom Pseudomonadati; phylum Pseudomonadota; class Gammaproteobacteria; order Pseudomonadales; family Pseudomonadaceae; genus Pseudomonas; species Pseudomonas gelidaquae. The sequence continues at coordinate 3,447,728 of NZ_CP046103.1, forward strand.
ACCGCGAGCATCTGGCCGATGGACAAGTCGGAAAACAGCACCGTGAGCATCGCCGCCGCGCGAAAGATGTCGATGCCGAACTGGAACAACAAGCCACTGGCGCGGCTGGAGGCGTCGGTTTTCCATTGTGAGTGAATGGCGTAGTCGCGCACCTCCTGGGCACGCTGGCCGAGGCGCCCGAGGAAAAAGCCCTGGCGGTTGCCGGCGCGCACTTCTTGGATGGCATCAAGGGTTTCGGTCAACGCCTGGGTGAAACGCGAGGTGCTGTCGTTCTCGAGCTTCTTCAGGTGTTTGACGCGCTTGCCCAACTGCACTGTGGCGTAGATCACCAGCGGGTTGAACAGCAAGATCAGCAGCGCCAACTGCCAGTGCATCCACACCAGAATCGCCGAGGTGCCGACCAACGTGAGCATGGCCACCAAGAAGCGGCTGAGGGTTTCGCCGACAAACTTGTCCAGCGTGTCCAGGTCGGTGACCAAGTGCGTGGTGACCGTGCCGCTGCCCAGGCTTTCGTATTCGCCGAGGGAAATGCGCTTGAGCCGTTCGATCAGGCGTACGCGGATGCGGTACACGATGTCCTTGGCCAGCCGCGCAAACAGCCGCGCCTGCACCACGTTGAACACCAATGCGCCACAGCGCAGGAACAGCGTCACCAGCAGCATCAAGCCGATATAACCGGCAGCCTTCTGCCACCCCAGAGGCAATGCGTTGTTCATCACCTTGAGCGCGGCATCGCCATGGCCCAGCAGCACTTCGTCCACCAGCAGGGGCAACAGCAAGGGGATGGGCACGCTGCACAGAGTCGCCAGCACGGCGACGCCATTGGCGATCCACAGGGCTTTTTTGTGACGCAGGGCCAGGCGGCGAATTTCCGCCCAGGTCAGTCGATCGGTGCGCTTGGGCTGCTCAGAAAGGTCGGGCTGGTCATGCCCAGGCTCGTCATGCACAGGTGGCGCGCTCCAACCAACGGGCGAGCAAGGGCGACAGCTCGGACAGCGGCTGGTAGCCGTTGGTCAGTAACGCAAGCTGGCCATTACGCTCGGCCAACAGCGTCGGGAAGCCGGCAATGCCCAAATCCTGCACCCACGTGAAGTCGGCGGCTGTTGCGGCGTGTTGCTCGGCGCGGTCGAACGCACCGGCGAACTCGATGCGCGGGATGCCCGCCGCCTCGGCCAGCTCTACCAGCACGCTGGCGAGGGTCACATCGCGGCCCTCGACATAAAACGCGCGCTGGATCAGCCCCAGCAGTTTCCAGGCACAATCCGGTGCCAGGCTGCGCGCCGTAACGATGGCGCGGCACGCAGGCTCGGTGTCATAGACAAAGCCGTCGGGCAAGGCGCCTTCATGCTTGAACGGCTGGCCGGTGGCCTCGGTGACCGCCTGCCAGTGTTCGAGGATGTAGCGCCGGGTGGTCGGCTCCAACGCCGCGCCGCTGCCGGTGCGCAAGCCGCCCACCACCAGGTGCAGCTCCACGCCTGCGGCCTGGGCCTGCTCCACCAACGCCTCGGCCACCGGAGCAAAGCCCCAGCACCAGGAACACATCGGGTCCATCACATAGAGCAGGCGCGCGGGCATTGGGTCAGGCCTCGGAAGGGGTTTGCTTATAGTTGAAACCAATCGGGTGCGGCATGTTGCGGGCCTTGGCCAGCTCAATCTGCTTTTGCCGGTCTATGGCGCTGCGACGGGTCTTCTCCGGCAGCTTATCCCAGCAATGCGGGCAACTGATGCCAGCCACATAGTGCTCGGACGCACGGTCTTCTACGCTGACCGGTGTGCGGCAGGCATGACATTGATCGTAGTCGCCTTCGCTCAAGTCGTGGCGCACGGTCACGCGGTTGTCGAACACAAAGCAGTCGCCCTGCCACTTGGTTTCTGCCTGCGGCACCTCTTCGAGGTACTTCAGGATGCCGCCCTTGAGGTGGTAAACCTCGTCAAAGCCTTCGCTGAGCATGTAGCTCGACGCCTTTTCGCAACGAATGCCGCCGGTACAGAACATGGCGACTTTCTTGTGCTTGGCGGGGTCGAAGTTGGCTTTGATATAGTCGGGAAATTCGCGAAAACTGGTGGTTTTCGGGTCGATTGCGCCCTCAAAGGTGCCGATCGACACTTCGTAATCGTTGCGGGTATCGATCAACAGCACTTCGGGGTCGCTGATTAGCGCATTCCAGTCTTGCGGGTTGACGTAGGTGCCGACTTTTTTGTTCGGGTCGACGCCTTCGACGCCCAGGGTCACGATCTCTTTCTTGAGCTTGACCTTGGTGCGGTAGAACGGTTGGTCATCGCAGTACGACTCTTTGTGGTCGATATCGTCCATGCGTGGGTCATTCTTCAGCCAGGCCATCAGGCCATCAATGCCTTCGCGGCTGCCGGAAACGGTGCCGTTGATGCCTTCTTCGGCGATCAGCAAGGTGCCTTTGATGCCGTTGTCGACCATTGCCTGCAGCAGTGGCTCGCGCAGGGCGACGTAATCTTCGAGGGTGACGAACTTATACAGTGCCGCCACGACGATCGGTTGAGTCATCGGTGTTATCTCCAGGTGGCTACCCTCGTAAGGGGTGAACCGGATTTAGAAAAATGCAGGCCAAGCCGCGCGGCGCGCATTCTAACAAAACCGCGACGCGTCGAACGATATTCAATGCCCGCCGGCGCAGGTCGGCGAGGCCGGGGCTGCGTCGATTCTCGCCCATTCTTCAGGCGTGTAGGTATGCAGCGCCAACGCATGAAATTCGCTCATCAGGTCACCCAACGTGGCGTAGACCGTCTGGTGGCGCTTGACGCGGTTAAGCCCCTCGAACTGCTGGCTGACCAGCACGGCCTTGAAGTGGGTCTGCAACCCACGGCTGTGCATGTGGCTTTCATCCAGCACGCTCATGTGTTGCGGGCTCAGGGCGGCGAGCGCCGTTTCGATACGCTGTTGCATGGTCATTCCTGCTTACTTCTTCTTGGCCGGTGCAGCAGCTTTAGGCGTCAGCTCGTTGGTCATGTCTTCCAACAGCTTGTTCACCACCGGCACGGCGCTTTCCAGCTTGGCCTGGGTCATCTGCGCCGATTGCTGGGTCAGTTGCGGCATTTTTTCCAGGACTTTCTTGCCCAGTGGTGACTGGTAGAACGCAACCAGGTCCTTGAGCTCGGATTCGCTGAAGTTAGTGGTGTAGAGCTTGACCATGTCCGGTTTCAGCTTCGGCCAGCCGATAGCCTGGTCTAGGGCGGCGTTAGCCTTGGCCTGGTAGGTGTCCAGTACGGACTGCTTGGCGGCAGGCGCCTTGGTCTGTTCGAAACGCTGGGCGAACATTTGCTGCACTTGCATGTACACCGGGGTACCCAGCTTGTCAGCGTGGGCCAGGGTAAGGAAGGCTTCGGCACTGGCGTTATGGCTGGCGGTATCGGCAAAGACTTGGCCGCTGGCGCAAACCAGAGCAACCGCGGTACAGATGGCACGAAGACGAGTCATCGAGTTTCCTTTCTAGCAGGCGAGGTAAGACCCCAAGGGCGCCCATTCTGCGCCTAAAAAACCTCCCGGCTCAACCCCAGGCCCTGTTGGGCCTGGTTTTGCGGGACTTGCATCCGATGAAAAGTCTTTTAGGGAACCCCCAAAGCCCATCACGGCCTAAACTGCGCAAACGAACCTGAAGGAGTGTGCCCGATGAGCCGTATCGAAACCGACAGCCTGGGAGAAGTCCATGTCCCGGATGACGCTTACTGGGGCGCGCAGACCCAACGTTCACTGGTGAACTTCGCCATCGGCGAGCAACGCATGCCATTGGCGGTACTGCACGCCCTGGCCCTGATCAAGAAAGCTGCGGCGCGGGTCAACGACCGCAATGGCGATTTGCCCGCCGACATCGCCCGCCTGATCGAACAGGCCGCCGATGAAGTGCTCGACGGTCAACATGACGACCAGTTCCCGCTGGTGGTGTGGCAGACCGGCAGCGGCACCCAGAGCAACATGAACGCCAACGAAGTGATCGCCGGCCGTGCCAACGAGCTGTCGGGCAAGACCCGCGGCGGCAAGAGCCCGGTGCACCCTAACGATCATGTGAACCGCTCCCAGAGTTCCAACGACTGCTTCCCCACCGCCATGAGCATCGCGACGGTGCAGGCGGTGAACAAACAGCTGCTGCCGGCGATCACCCACCTGTCGGGTGGGCTGGCGGAACTGTCGGCGCGGCACATGAAGCTGGTCAAGACCGGCCGCACCCACATGATGGACGCCACGCCGATCACCTTTGGCCAGGAAGTCTCAGCGTTTATCGCACAGCTCGATTACGCCGAACGCGCGATCCGCAGCGCCCTGCCCCCAGTCTGCGAACTGGCCCAAGGCGGCACCGCCGTCGGTACCGGGCTCAATTCGCCCCACGGCTTTGGCGAGGCGATTGCCGCCGAACTGGCCGCGCTGTCAGGGCTGCCATTCGTCACCGCACCGAACAAATTTGCCGCCCTCTCCGGCCATGAGCCGCTGGTAACCCTGCACGGCGCCCTAAAAACCCTGGCCGTGGCCCTGATGAAACTCGCCAACGACCTGCGCCTGCTCGGCTCCGGCCCACGCGCCGGGTTGGCAGAAGTGAAACTGCCGGCCAACGAGCCGGGCAGCTCGATCATGCCGGGCAAGGTCAACCCCACGCAGTGCGAAGCGCTGTCGATGCTGGCCTGCCAGGTGCTGGGCAATGACGTGACCATCGGCATTGCCGCCAGCCAAGGCCACTTGCAGTTGAACGTGTACAAGCCGGTGATCATCCACAACCTGCTGGAGTCGATCCGCCTGCTGGCCGACGGTTGCAACAACTTCCAGGAACACTGCATCGCCGGCCTTGAGCCCGACGCCGAGCAAATGGCCGAGCACCTGGAGCGCGGCCTGATGCTGGTGACAGCGCTCAACCCGCACATCGGCTACGACAAGTCGGCGCAGATCGCCAAAAAGGCTTACGCCGAAGGCCTGACGCTACGCGAGGCTGCGCTGGACCTGGGCTACCTCACCGATGAAGAGTTCGACCAGTGGGTACGCCCGGAAAACATGCTGGAAGCCGGTCATTAAGCTCAGGCTTTTGATCTGCTTTTGATCTGCTTTTGATCTTGATCTTGATCTAAGGCGCCCCGTTAACCACGATGGCCGAACGCAGGCTTGAATCCGTGGGTAACCCGGCAGGACGCCGGGTTAGCCGCGCTGGGCCAAGGATGGCCCATCTGTAAGAGCGGAACCATACTCAGCCGTTACCGCAGCAACGGATATGTACTCCGAATAGATACCCCAGCCAACCCACATACCGCCATCGCAGGCAAGCCAGCTCCCACATTTGAACCGGTTTACAAAAAATAAAGCTTCGCCGCCGCCTCGCCGGCCATTAAGACGCCAGCCGCACCCGCCGCGCCCTGAGCCCAGCCAGCAACGACGGCGCCAGCGCCACAGTCGCCGACCCCAACACCACCACCAACGCCCCGGCGTAACCCAGAGCATTAATCTCTTCGGCCTGCACAAAATCCGGCCATAACCACGCCGCCAACGCCACCGCCACAAACGTCACCAACGGCGTCAACGCCAACGTCGCACTGACCCGCGAAGCCTCCCAATGCGCCAGGGCTTCGGCAAACGCACCGTAAGCCACCAGCGTATTCATGCAGCACGCCAGCAACAGCCAGCCCTGCAGCGGGCTCAACTGCAACGCCTCCAGCGGATGCGCCCACGGCGTGAGCAGCACGGCGCACGACAGATAAATCACCATCATCACCTGCAGCGAATTCCACACCGTCAGCAACTGCTTCTGACCCAAGGCATAAAACACCCAAATGGTCGTAGCGAGCAGAATCGTCAACACCCCGGCGGTGTAGGTGCCCAAGGAGGTCAGCATTTCTACCAGGCGCTGGTTGAAAAACAGCCCGAAGCCAATGATCAGCACCACCAGGCCCATGCCTTGCCCCAGGCTGAAACGCTCCTTGAACACAAACACGCTGGCGACCATCAGAAAGATCGGCCCCATCTGCACCACCAACTGCGCCGTGCCAGGGCTGAGCATTTTCAGCCCGACCAGATACAGCACGTAGTTGCCCACCAGCCCGCACACCGCCATGGCTACCAGCCAGCCGCCCTTGGGACCCAGGACCTTGCGGCTGGGCAGGCGTTTGGTGAGGGCCAGGTAGATAAATAAGCAGCTGCCGGCGACGATCAGGCGAAACCAGGTGACGGTCACCGGGTCCATCACCTGTAGCACTTGTTTGAGTTTGATCGGCAGAATGCCCCACAGAAACGCGGTCAGCAGGGTCAAGCCGAAGCCATAGACCCAGCGGCCGGAAGAGATGTGCATGAGTGCCCCGAATGCCTGAGGAAGTGGAACGGGCATTCTAGGTGGACCAAGGGGGGCCTTGGCGAGCGATATTTTCCACAACACCCCAAATCAAAGGTGGGAGCTGGCTTGCCTGCGATGGCGGTGGGTCAGACAAAAAAATCTCGACTGATACACAAATCTCGACTGATACACCGCCATCGCAGGCAAGCCAGCGCCCACATGGGCCCATGTTTTTCCAGTGAGATTTAGCGTACGGCTTCAAACAGGCCGGTGGCGCCCATGCCGCCGCCCACGCACATGGTGACAATGCCGTAACGCAGATTGCGTCGTTGCAGCTCGCGAACCAAATGCCCGACTTGCCGCGAACCGGTCATGCCGAAGGGGTGCCCAATCGAGATCGAGCCGCCGTTGACGTTGTACTTGGCGTTATCAATTTCCAACCGGTCACGCGCATACAGGCACTGCGAGGCAAACGCTTCATTGAGTTCCCACAGGTCGATATCCGCCACCTGCAAGCCCTTGGCCTTGAGCAACTTGGGCACCGAGAACACCGGGCCGATGCCCATCTCGTCCGGCTCACAACCGGCCACGGTAAAGCCTCGGAAAAACGCCTTGGGCTTGAGGCCCAATTGCAGGGCTTTTTCCAGGCTCATCACCAGCGTCATCGAGGCGCCGTCGGAGAGCTGCGAGGAGTTGCCGGCTGTCACCGAGCCATCCTCGGCGAAGACCGGTTTCAACCCTTGCAGGCTGGCGAGCGTGGTGTCAGGTCGGTTGCAGTCGTCGCGATCAACCACGCCCTCCAGCACCTGCACTTCGCCGGTGTGCTTGTCCTCGACCTTGTACTTCACCGCCATCGGCACGATCTCATCACTGAACAAACCATCAGCCTGGGCCTGGGCGGTGCGCTGCTGGCTTTGCAGGGCGTACAGGTCTTGCTCCTCACGGCTGACGTGATAACGGCGCGCGACAATCTCAGCCGTCTGGCCCATGGGGAAGTAGATGCCCGGCACCTGCTCTTTAAGCAGCGGGTTGATCAGGTTGTCCGTGTTGACGCTTTTCATGGTCAGGCTGATCGACTCAACGCCACCGGCGACGATAATGTCGCTGCAACCCGAGGCAATCTGGTTGGCGGCAATGGCAATCGCCTGCAAGCCTGAGGAGCAGAAGCGGTTAAGGGTCATCCCAGCGGTACCGGCGCCCAATTGCGAGAGCACCGCCACATTGCGCCCGATGTTGTAGCCCTGGGCACCTTCATTGGAGCCGGCACCGACGATGCAATCCTCGACCGTCGCCGGGTCGATGCCATGGCGAGTCAGCAGGGCGTTGACGCAATGGGCCGCCATGTCATCGGGACGGGTCTGGTTGAACTTGCCGCGAAAGGATTTGGCCAGGCCGGTTCGCACGCTGTCGACGATCACTACTTCACGCATGGGCTACCTCGATCTTGTCGTTGTTGGGAGATGGATCGAGGATAGAACCGGGCCCTCCTGACTGCGATGATCCCCAGAACGCTATTTCTTTGTCTTCTTATCGTGCTTGTCAGTCTTATCGAACGCCTCTTCCAGCGCGCGGTTGATGGTGCGCAGCACCTTGACCCGCGCCCAGCGCTTGTCGTTGGCTTCCACCAGGGTCCACGGCGAGACTTCCGTGCTGGTGCGGTCGACCATATCGCCCACGGCGGCGCGGTAGTCGTCCCACTTGTCGCGGTTACGCCAATCGTCCTCGGTGATCTTGAAGCGCTTGAACGGGATCTCCTCACGGGCCTGGAAGCGCTCCAGCTGGGTCTGTTTGTCGATGGCCAGCCAGAACTTGACCACGATCACCCCCGCGTCGCGCAGCTGCTCTTCAAAGTCATTGATCTCGCCGTAGGCGCGCATCCAGTCCGCCGGGGTGCAGAAGCCTTCGATGCGCTCCACCAACACGCGGCCGTACCACGAACGGTCGAACACAGTGAACATGCCGCGTGCCGGGATCTTCTGCCAGAACCGCCACAGGTAAGGCTGGGCACGCTCGTCTTCACTCGGCGCGGCAATCGGCACGATGTGATACTGGCGCGGGTCCAGCGCCGCTGCCACCCGCCGGATCGCCCCGCCTTTGCCCGCCGCGTCGTTGCCTTCGAATACGGTGACCAGCGCGTGCTTGCGCATGCGTTTGTCGCGCATCAGGCCGGAAAAGCGCGCCTGTTCGGTGATCAGCTGTTCTTCGTAATCGTCCTTGTCCAGGTGCAAGGTCATGTCGAGGCTGTCGAGCAGGCTCTTGCGGTCCACCGACGCCAACAACGGCGCCGGGTTCATGCCGCTGGCCTTGCCCTTGGGCAGTTTCAAGGCATTTTGCAGGCTCTCAAGCAGGATTTTGCCCACGGTGAGGCTGCGGTAATTAGCGTCAACGCCTTCGATCACGTGCCACGGCGCGTAGTCACGGCTGGTGCGGCGCAGAATGCGCTCGCCGAAATGCACAAACTTGTCGTAGGTCTCCGATTGCTGCCAGTCCAGCGGGCTGATGCGCCAGCTGTGCAGCGGGTCATCGGCCAAGGCCTTGAGCCGCGCTTTCATCTGCTTCTTGGACAAGTGGAACCAGAACTTGAAGATCAGCGCGCCTTCGTCACAGAGCATCTTTTCCAGGCGCTCGGCACCGGCGATGGCCTGGTCCAGGCGGGCGTTCTTGAGCTGGCCGTGCACCCGGCCTTGCAGCATCTGGCTATACCAGTTGCCAAAAAAGATGCCCATGCGGCCTTTGGCGGGCAGTTGCCGCCAGTAGCGCCAGGCCGGCGGGCGCGCCAGTTCTTCGTCGGTCTGCTGGTCGAAGGTGCGCACCTCGATCAGGCGTGGGTCCATCCATTCATTGAGCAGCTTGACGGTCTCGCCCTTGCCGGCGCCTTCAATGCCGTTGATCAGGATGATCACCGGGAAGCGCTTCTGCTGTTGCAGCTCGTACTGCACCTCCAACAAGGCCTCGCGCAGGGCCGGCACTTCGGCGTCGTAGGTGTCTTTGTCGATGGCGTGACCGATTTCGGCGGATTCGAACATGGGCAGCTCCGTTTCAAGATGGCTCAAGACTAGCGGATTGGGCAACAATGCGCGGGAGGAAATTCCACACGTAGTTGCCTTGGGTCAATTCAACGTCTATTGATCAGCTAGAATGGCCGCCTTGTCTTTACCGAGCCGCCCATGAACCCCATCACCCACGCCCAGCTCGACTGGGATGACCAAGGTTCAAGACTAGCGGATTGGGCAACAATGCGCGGGAGGAAATTCCACACGTAGTTGCCTTGGGTCAATTCAACGTCTATTGATCAGCTAGAATGGCCGCCTTGTCTTTACCGAGCCGCCCATGAACCCCATCACCCACGCCCAGCTCGACTGGGATGACCAAGGTCGCCCGCACTCGCGGGTCTTCGACGATGTGTATTTTTCCGACAAATCCGGCCTTGAAGAAACCCGCTATGTGTTCCTCAAACAGAACCGTTTGCAGGAGCGTTTTGCCGCCTTGCCGGCGGGCGGACGATTGGTGATTGGCGAGACCGGTTTCGGCACCGGCTTGAATTTTCTCTGCGCCTGGCAGCTGTTTGAGCAACACGCGGTGGCCGGTGCACGCCTGCATTTTGTCAGCGTGGAAAAGTACCCACTGAGCCACGCCGACCTGCAACGCGCCCTCGCCCTCTGGCCGGAACTTGCGCCCTTCGCCGAGCAATTGTTGGCCCAGTACATTGCCATCCACCCAGGCTTCCAACGCCTGGTGCTGGACAATGGCCGTGTGACCCTCACGCTGTTGATCGGTGACGCCCTGGAGCAACTGCCGCAGCTGGATGCACAGGTTGACGCGTGGTTTCTCGACGGCTTCGCCCCGGCGAAAAACCCCGACATGTGGACCGCCGAACTGTTTGCCGAACTGGCCCGCTTGGCCGCACCGGCTTCAACCATCAGCACCTTTACCAGCACCGGCTGGGTACGGCGCCTGATCAATGCCGCCGGGTTCAAGATGAAGCGCACGCCGGGCATCGGGCATAAATGGGAGATCCTGCGCGGTGAGTTTCTCGGCTGGCCCGAGGACGCGACACCGCCGGCCAAAGCCAAACCCTGGTTCGCCCGCACGGCAACTGTCGAAGGCGAGCGCCACGCCATGGTCATCGGCGGCGGCTTGGCCGGTTGCGCCACTGCCGCCAGCCTGGCCGCGCGCGGTTGGCGCGTCAGCTTGGTGGAGCGCCACGCCGCCCTGGCCCAGGAAGCGTCCGGCAACCCTCAGGGCGTGCTGTACCTCAAGCTGTCGGCCCATGGCACGGCGTTGTCGCAACTGATCCTCAGCGGCTTCGGCCACACGCGACGTCTGTTGGAGCACCTGCACCGAGGTGTCGATTGGGATGGCTGCGGTGTGCTGCAACTGGCGTTCGACGCCAAGGAAGCCCAGCGCCAGGCACAACTGGCTGAGGCGTTTGCGCCCGAGTTGCTGCACCTGCTGGACCGTGAACACGCGCAACAACAGGCCGGCATCGACCTGGCCCAGGGCGGCCTGTTTTTGCCGCAAGGCGGTTGGGTGCATCCGCCCGCGCTGTGCCACTGGCAAGCGGCGCATCCGCTGATTGAGGTGCTCACCCATCACGATGCCCTGGAGCTGCACCGGGTCGACGATCAGTGGCAGGCCCGCGACGGTGACTGCGTGCTGGTAAGCGCCAGTGTGGTGGTGCTCGCTGGAGCCGCCGACATCAAGCGGTTCCCACTGAGCGCCGACTTGCCGCTCAAGCGTATCCGCGGGCAAATCACCCGGCTGGCGCAAACGACGGCGAGTACGGCCTTGGCCACGGTGGTCTGCGCCGAAGGCTACGTCGCGCCCGCCCGGCTTGGCGAGCACACCTTGGGCGCCAGTTTTGATTTCAACAATGAAGACCTCACGCCCACCGTCGCCGAACATGCCGGCAACCTCGAAATGCTGCGGGAGATTTCTGAAGACCTGCTGCATCGCCTGGGCGCCGACGCACTGGCTCCCGAACAGTTGGAAGGCCGCGCTGCTTTCCGCTGCACCAGCCCTGACTACCTGCCGATCGTCGGGCCGTTGGCCGACCAGGACGCCTTCCGACACGCCTATGCCGTACTCAGCAAAGACGCCCGCCAAGTGCCGGACACGCCTTGCCCGTGGCTGCCAGGGTTGTACATCAACAGCGGCCACGGCTCACGCGGGCTGATTACCGCGCCACTGTGCGGCGAGTTGCTGGCAGCCTGGCTCAGCGACGAGCCGCTGCCCGTTCCGGCCAGCGTGGCAGAGGCCTGCCACCCGAATCGGTTTGCCCTGCGCGCACTGGTCAGAGGCAAGGCAGCGACACAGAAATAGCGGGATTGCAGGCGTCGCGGCAATTTGCCTTATAACTTATCGGTCTAAAACTCCACGCATAGCACTGGGTCAGTTTCTGGGTACGCGCCCTTCGGGCGTATTGAGTATTGACCCTCCCCAACGGAAAAACCGGTAAGGAATTTATGTGCGGATTAGCTGGAGAATTACGTTTCGATGCCCAACCTGCCGACCTGGCAGCGATTGAGCGCATCACCCATCACCTGGCCCCTCGCGGCCCCGACGCCTGGGGCTTCCACGCCCAAGGGCCGATTGCCCTGGGCCACCGGCGCCTGAAAATCATGGACCTGTCGGACGGCTCGGCCCAGCCGATGGTCGACGCCCAGCTTGGGCTGTCGCTGGCGTTCAACGGCGCCATCTATAACTTCCCGGAATTGCGGCAAGAACTGGAAGCCCTGGGCTATGCCTTCTATTCCGGCGGCGACACCGAAGTGCTGCTCAAGGGCTACCACGCCTGGGGCGAAGCACTGCTGCCCAAGCTCAACGGCATGTTCGCGTTTGCCATCTGGGAGCGCGACGCTCAGCGCCTGTTTATCGCCCGTGACCGCCTGGGCGTGAAGCCTTTGTACCTGTCGCGTACCGGCCAGCGCCTGCGCTTCGCCTCGGCCTTGCCGGCACTGCTCAAGGGCGGCGATATCAACCCGATCCTCGACCCGGTCGCGCTTAACCACTACCTGAACTTCCACGCCGTAGTACCGGCGCCGCGCACCTTGCTGGCGGGCATTGAAAAGCTGCCGCCGGCGAGCTGGATGCGCATCGACGCCCATGGCGACACCGAGCAGAAAACCTGGTGGACCCTGCCCTACGGCCCCCATGAGGATGAAAAAAACCTCACGCTGCAAGACTGGACCGACCGCGTGCTCGACAGCACCCGCGAAGCCGTGGCGATCCGCCAACGTGCCGCCGTGGACGTCGGCGTGCTGCTGTCCGGCGGTGTCGATTCGAGCATGCTCGTCGGCCTGCTGCGTGAAGTCGGCGTGCAGGATTTATCGACCTTCTCCATCGGTTTTGAAGACGCCGGTGGCGAGCGCGGCGACGAGTTCCAGTACTCGGACCTGATCGCCAAGCACTACGGCACCCGTCACCACCAACTGCGCATCGCCGAAAGCGAAATCATCGAGCAACTGCCGGCGGCATTCCGCGCCATGAGCGAGCCGATGGTCAGCCACGACTGCATCGCCTTCTACCTGCTGTCGCGGGAAGTGGCCAAGCATTGCAAGGTGGTGCAAAGCGGCCAGGGCGCCGATGAGCTGTTCGCCGGTTACCACTGGTACCCACAAGTGGACGGCGCCAGCGACCCGTATGCCGCCTACCGCGACGCGTTTTTCGACCGCAGCTACGACGATTACGCCGCCACCGTCGCGCCGAAATGGCTGACCGCCAATGACGCAGCCGGTGACTTTGTGCGCGAACATTTCGCCATGCCGGGCGCCGACGCCGCCGTGGACAAGGCCCTGCGCCTGGACAGCACGGTGATGCTGGTGGACGACCCGGTCAAACGCGTCGACAACATGACCATGGCCTGGGGACTGGAAGCGCGCACGCCGTTTCTGGATTACCGCCTCGTCGAACTCTCGGCCCGCGTACCCGGCAAGTTCAAGTTGCCCGACGGTGGCAAGCAGGTGCTCAAAGAGGCCGCGCGCCGCGTCATCCCGAGCGAAGTCATCGACCGCAAGAAAGGCTACTTCCCGGTGCCGGGCCTTAAGCATTTGCAGGGCGACACCTTGAACTGGGTGCGAGAACTGCTGCTGGACCCGAGCCAGGATCGCGGCCTGTTCAACCCGGCCATGCTTGACCGCCTGTTGACCGACCCGCAGGGCCAACTGACCCCGCTGCGTGGCTCCAAGCTGTGGCAACTGGCGGCGCTGAACCTGTGGCTCAGCGAACAAGGAATCTGATTGATGAAACCTCTCGCAGCGGCTTACAGCCAACGCTTGCTCAAGGGCCAGGCGCCGACCTACGAGCGCCTGCAAGCCCGCCTGGCGGAAGATGGCAGCCCGCTTGGCGCCGAACCGATTGCCGTGCATTGCGGCTGGGGCCGGTTGTTGATCGGCCACACGTTTGCGGACCCGGCGAGCCTGGCTCAGGAACTGCTGCATGAGCAGCCTGGCGAACGCGACATCGCGCTGTACGTGGCCGCGCCCCAGCAGATCCTCGGGATTGATCCGCAGCAGCTGTTCCTGGACCCGTCCGACACGTTGCGCCTGTGGTTCAGCGACTATCGGCCCGCCACCCGCGTGTTTCGCGGCTTTCGTATTCGCCGGGTGCAAACTGAAGCCGATTGGGCGGCAGTCAACCAGCTGTATCAAGGCCGCGGCATGCTGCCGGTCGACGCCGAGCGCCTGACCCCGCGCCATCAAGGTGGCCCGGTGTATTGGCTGGCCGAGGACGAAGACAGCGGCGCGGTGATCGGCGGCGTGATGGGCCTCAATCATCAAAAAGCCTTTCACGACCCGGAAAACGGTTGCAGCCTGTGGTGCCTGGCCGTCGACCCGCAGTGCACGCGCCCTGGCGTGGGCGAGGTGCTGGTGCGCCACTTGGTGGAGCACTTTATGAGCCGTGGCCTGAGCTATCTCGACCTGTCGGTGTTGCACGATAACCGCCAGGCCAAGAGCCTCTACGCCAAGCTGGGTTTTCGCGCGCTGACCACCTTTGCGATCAAGCGCAAGAACGGCATCAACCAGCCGCTGTTTCTCGGCCCCGGCCCGCAGGCCGGGTTCAACCCATACGCGCGGATCATTGTCGAAGAGGCTCACCGACGCGGCATTGATGTGCACGTCGATGATGCCGATGCCGGCCTGTTTACCCTCAGCCATGGCGGGCGCCGCGTGCGCTGCCGTGAATCCCTGAGCGACCTGACCAGCGCCATCAGCATGACCCTGTGCCAGGACAAAAGCCTGACCCACAAAGTGCTCAAAGCGGCCGGTTTGAACCTGCCCTCGCAGCAATTGGCGGGCAATGCCGACGACAACCTGGAGTTCCTCGACGAACACCAGCGCATCGTGGCCAAGCCGCTCGATGGCGAGCAAGGCCAAGGCGTGGCGGTGGATCTGCAGACCATCGAGGACGTGCAGAAAGCTGTCGAAGCGGCGCGTCAGTTCGACAGCCGTGTGCTGCTCGAAAGCTTTCACGAAGGCCTCGACCTGCGCATCCTGGTGATCGGTTTTGAAGTGGTCGCCGCCGCCATCCGTCGCCCGGCCGAAGTGACCGGCGACGGCCAGCATTCCATCGGCGCCTTGATCGAAGCCCAAAGCCGTCGGCGCCAAGCCGCCACCGACGGAGAAAGCAAAATCCCGCTGGACGCCGAAACCCAACGCACCCTGCATGCCGCCGGTTACGACTACAGCAGCATCCTGCCACGTGGCGAAACCCTGGCGGTACGCCGCACCGCCAACCTGCACACCGGCGGCTGCCTGGAAGACGTCACGGCGATTCTGCACCCGACCCTGGTCGACGCCGCCGTACGCGCCGCCCGCGCGCTGGACATTCCCATGGTCGGCCTGGACCTGATGGTGCCCGCCGCCGACCAGCCCGAGTATGTGTTTATCGAAGCCAACGAACGGGCCGGCCTGGCCAATCACGAGCCGCAACCGACTGCGGAGAAGTTTGTGGATTTGTTGTTTCCGCATAGCCAGCCGACCGCTTGAGAAATGTGTCGCCTGCACCGGCGCTATCGCGGGCAAGCCCGGCTCCCACAGTTGAATGCACTCCAATGTGGGAGCCGGGCTTACCCGCGATGAGGTCAGTACAGGCGATGGATTTCCAGCTGACCTGTTCCCCTCATCGAAACCATCGATGCCCTCACCTCATCAGGAGTTTCCATGACTCGAACCATCCCCGAACCGGACCTGAACTACCTGCAAAAAGTGCTGCTGGAAATGCTCGCCATTCCCAGCCCTACCGGGTTTACCGACACCATCGTGCGCTACGTCGCCGAACGCCTGGAAGAACTGGGCATCCCCTTTGAGATGACCCGGCGCGGCACCATTCGCGCCACCCTCAAGGGCCAGAAAAACAGCCCCGACCGCGCAGTGTCCGCGCACTTGGACACCATCGGCGCCGCCGTACGTGCAATCAAAGACAACGGCCGCCTGACCCTCGCTCCGGTCGGTTGCTGGTCCAGCCGTTTTGCCGAAGGCAGCCGCGTCAGCCTGTTTACCGACAACGGCGTGATCCGTGGCAGCGTGTTGCCGTTGATGGCCTCCGGGCACGCCTTCAACACCGCCGTGGATGAAATGCCAGTGAGTTGGGACCACGTGGAATTGCGCCTCGACGCTTACTGCGCCACCCGCGCCGACTGCGATTCCTTAGGCATCAGCATCGGTGACTACGTGGCCTTTGACCCACTGCCCGAGTTCACCGAGAGCGGGCATATCAGCGCGCGTCACCTGGACGACAAAGCCGGTGTCGCCGCCCTGCTCGCCGCGCTCAAGGCGATCATCGACAGCGGCGAACCCTTGCTGATCGACTGCCACCCGCTGTTTACCATCACCGAAGAAACCGGCAGTGGCGCCGCTGCTGCCCTGCCGTGGGACGTGAGTGAGTTTGTTGGCATCGACATCGCCCCGGTCGCACCCGGCCAGCACTCCAGCGAGCACGCCGTGAGCGTGGCGATGCAGGATTCCGGCGGGCCGTATGACTATCACCTGTCCCGGCACTTGCTGCGCCTGGCCTCGGACAATGACCTGCCAGTGCGGCGCGACCTGTTCCGCTATTACTTCAGCGACGCGCATTCGGCGGTGACTGCCGGCCACGACATTCGCACCGCGCTGCTGGCGTTTGGTTGCGACGCGACCCACGGCTACGAGCGCACGCACATCGACAGCCTGGCGGCGTTGAGTCGCCTGTTGGGCGCGTACATCCTCAGCCCGCCGGTATTCGCCAGCGACGCGCAACCGGCCCAAGGTTCGCTGGACCGCTTCAGTCATCAGATCGAGCATGAAACGCAGATGGAGAGCGACACTCGCGTGCCGTCGGTGGACAGCTTGGTGGGCCAGAAGTCCTGACACGGGCACACCGGATACTGGCAAGACGGATCCCGGCGCAGTAGCATCGCCGGGATTCTACCTCTGAGGCTTTTATGCTGATTCCCTACGACGCACTTGAAGTCGACACCCTGACGCGCCTCATCGAAGACTTCGTGACCCGCGACGGCACGGACAATGGCGATGAGACGCCCCTGGAAACCCGCGTATTGCGTGTGCGACAGGCGCTGACCAAGGGCCAGGCGCTGATTGTGTTCGACCCTGACAGTGAGCAATGCCAGTTGATGCTCAAGCACGATGTGCCCAAGCATCTGTTCGATTGAGGGTGTTTTACGGGTTGGTTTGGGCTTGTGTGGCTTGGCGTTCGAGGATTTTCTGATACACCTCGGCGCGGTGTATGTTGACCCCTATTGGAGCCTGGATACCAAATTTTACTTGGGTGCCGTTTAGTTCGAGGATGTGCAAGGTGATGTCATCGCCGATAGAGATGATTTCGCCTATGGCGCGGCTTAAGACCAGCATGGCGGTTGTCCTTTTGGAGTGACAGGACCTTGACCATGCGCGCTTGGGTGGGGGGCGACAATGGCTTGCCGTTAAATCAGACGGGGCCTACATTTATAGGTAATTTGCCTGACAGACATGGGTTGATTAGGGGGGTTGGGGTTGTTGAGTACATATCCGTTGCTGCGCGCCGTAAGGGCGGAACCAATAGCCGCCGTTACCGCAGCAACGGATATGCCCCCCACCAAAACCTCACCCCCTAACCGCCTGCGCCTTAGCCCGCATCTTATCCGCCATCGAAGCCATCTCGTCATACAGCAACTGCGGAGTCTTCTGCTTCAACGCCCAAGCCATACGCCCCTGCTCATGCGGCAGAATCATAAACTCCCCCTCCGCCACCCGCTGGTAAATATAGTCAGCAATGTCCGCCGCCGAAATCGGCGAACTCTCGAGCAACTTACCCACCTGCGCCTTCATCGCCGGGGTAGGCCCGCGAAACGAATCCAGCAAGTTGGTCTGGAAAAACGACGGGCACACCACATGCACACCCACTTCCTGCTGCTTGAGTTCCACCAGCAAACTCTCCGACAACGCCACCACACCCGCCTTGGCCACGTTGTAGTTGCTCATCGCCGGCCCCTGCATCAGTGCTGCCATTGAGGCGATGTTGATGATCCGGCCCTTGCTCTTCTCCAACAGCGGCAGAAACGCCTTGCAGCCCTTGACCACGCCCATCAGATTGATCGCGATCTGCCAGTCCCAATCCTCCAGAGACAACTCGGCGAAAAAACCACCCGAGGCGACGCCGGCATTGTTGACGATCACATCAACCCCATCCAGCTTGACCTCGCAGGCCTGGGCAAACGCGGTGAGCTGGCTGTAATCGCGCACATCACAACGCTGGATAAACCCATCGCCACCCGCCTCGCGCACCAGCCTGAGGGTTTCCTGCAAGCCAGGCTCACTGACATCCGACAAGGCCAACTGCCAGCCCTCACGGGCCCAGCGCAGCGCGATTTCGCGACCCAGGCCGGACCCGGCGCCGGTGATCATCATGCGATTTTGCATAGGAAAGTAGCCTTGTGGTTCACGGAAGAAGTGATCGGCAGTGTAGCGAAGGTTTTTCCCACACCCACGCACCATCCAATTGATGAATGCCTCGGGCAAACCTGGGGCCGGGTGGGAGAGCTACGTATAGCGTAAGTTCAATCTTTTTCAACTAATACGGCGTATTTGCGAACGCATTAAAAGAAATAAGCAAGTTTGCAAAATGCTTTAAAAAACCAGGGAATTTTCTGCCGACCGGTACAGTCGGAGTTAATAAGGCGTCTGTATTAAGATGACGGCCTAGCGTTTAATAACCGGTCTTTGCAGAAGGCCTATAAGGAAAAAAACTATGAGCCTCATTCTGATCATTATCCTGATCCTATTGCTGGTAGGCGGCCTGCCAGTATTCCCGCACTCTCGTAACTGGGGCTATGGCCCGTCGGGTATTCTGGGCGTTGTCCTGGTCGTCCTGCTGGTGCTGTTGTTGCTCGGTCGGATATAAACACCGGACAAAAAAAGAGGCCTCATTGAGGCCTCTTTTTTATTGCCGTTAAATTAGTCCGGCTTACCGTCGATAACACCGGCGGTGTTATCCAACAAGCTCTTGGTCGCTGTCTGCAGGAACGATTCGAGTTTCTGCTTCAGCGCCGCTTCGTCCGGCGATTCTGGGATCACTTTACCGGTCGGGTTAGCGCCCAGTTCGTATTCCCACAGTTTGGGTGGCATTTCCTTTGGCAGTACCAGGATACGGTCTGCGGTGACCAAGGCCACCGTCTGGTCGCTGCCCGACGGCTTGATCACGCCAAAGCCCTTGTCGCCTTCCGGCAGGTTCAGCAGGTCACGGCCCCAGCACTGGTGCAGGGTGTCGCCACCGAGGCGGCCCATGATGGTCGGCACGATGTCGATCTGGGTGCCCACGGTGTGGTCACGCTCGCCGAACTTCTCCTGCATGCCCGGTGCAATCATCAGCATCGGCACGTTGAAGCGGCCCAGGTCCATTTCGGTGATCTGCTGTTCGTTGCCGAAGCCGTGGTCACCCACGATCACGAACAGGGTTTCTTTGAAGTACGGCTCTTTACGAGCCTTTTCAAAGAACTGGCCCAGGGCCCAGTCGGAGTAACGCATGGCCGTCAAATGCTCGTTGAGGCTGCCACGGTCGGTGACTTTCTCTACCGGCAATGGCGTCGGCAATGCGTACGGCGTGTGGTTGGACAGGGTTTGCAGCAGCGCGTAGAACGGCTTGCCGCCTTCGCGGGCTTTCAACTCTTCCAGGCCACGGGTGAACATGTCCTGGTCGGACACACCCCACGTCGGGTCGGAGAACACCGGGTTGACGAAGTCATTACGCCCGATGAAGTTGGTCATGCCCTGGTTGCTGAAGAAGCCCGACTGGTTGTCCCAGGCGAAATCGCCGTTGTAGACATACACGTCGTCAAACTTGCGCGCGCTGAGCAACTGCGGCAGGCCCGACAGATTGTGGCTGCCTTCCGGGGTCTGCATCAGGTATTCGAAGCCCGGCAGGTTCGGGAAGCAGGCCATGGTGGCGAACATACCCTGGTGGGTGTGGGTGCCGTTGGAGAAGAAGCGGTCGAACAGCAAGCCTTCTTTGGACAACTTATCGAAGTACGGTGTGATGTTGCCTGGGCGGCCCAGCGCACCGACCGAGTGACCGGCGAAGCTTTCCATCAGGATCACTACAACGTTCTTGATCGGCAGGGTCTTCTCGGCCGGTGGCGTGTAGTCACGGCGCACCGCTGCGGTGTCGGTATCCACCAGCTTCTCTTGCGGTAGCACCAGCATGTCACGCACGGTTTGGGTAGCCAGCGGCTGATCGAGGGTGGCCTTCCAGATGTTGGAACGCTCCTCGGAGAAACGCGACTTGGCCGCGGCGATCAGCGACAAGGTGCCGTTCAAGCCCAGTTGGTTGGCGAAGTTCGATTCGGTGGTGTAGACATCACCCCAACGCAGCGGCGGGCCCTGGCGCAGGGTGCCACGGATGGCGACCACGGCGATCAACAGGCAGACCACGAACACCGCGATGCGGTTGTACCACGGCGCCACTTGGCGGGTGCCGATGCTGCCGCCGCTGAACGGGCCACGTGGGCGCGTCGCACGGTCGGCGCCTTTGAAGGCGATGCTCAGGATCAGTGTGCCCACGGCCCAGGCCAGCAGGTAGCGCACCACCGGGAAACCGTACCAGAGCATGCTCATCACGGTTTTCGGGTCTTCCTTCACGTACTGGAAGACCAGGCCGTTGAGGCGCTGGTGGAACTCGCGGTAGAAGTCCATTTCCATCAAGCCCAGGAACAGGGCAATGCTGGACACCACGGTCAGCCACAAACGGAAGAACCCGCGCGCCGCCATGGCCCTTACGCTGAACAACGCCAGCAGCAGCGGGACCAGCGCGTACATCACAAAGCGTATGTCGAAGCGCGTGCCGTTGACGAACGCTTCCAGGAAGGTCGAGGCAGGCGTGTCGAGGATCATCTCGCGGTTATAGGCCAGGAGCGCCAGGCGCAGCAGGGAGAACATCACCATCATGACCAGTGCGCAGAGCAGTGTGTACGCCAGATGGGATTTGACGGTCGGTTGCAGCAGGCGATTAGAAGCTCGCTGCTGACTCAGGGCGTCCGGGTTTGCCATGTCGTTTCAGGACCCATTGGAAGTTTAAGTTACGAAAAAATGCAGTGGCGTCCGTCCCTCGCCCAGGCTGGCTGGGGTAGGCGGTTAACGCGGTGGCGCAAATGGTGCCCGATCAATGGCAGCAACGCTATTAATTACTGAACGTGCGCCGCCCTTGCGCCTTTAACGGCACTCGAGATAGAGCCGTGGCAGCGTCATAAAGCCGGAGAATTGTCTTGGAAAAGATGTGAAAATTTCGTGCAGCGAATACTTTCGACACACAAAACTTTAAATACGCTAAAAACCAATGTGGGAGCGGACTTGCCCGCGATAGCTGTATGTCAGCCAGCAGAACTGTGGCTGATAAACCGCTATCGCGGGCAAGCCCACTCCCACATTTACTGTGCCCACTCAGGATAAGAGTGAGCGCTGGTGGCGTCAGATCCGCACGTTGCCCCGTGGCCCGGCGATTGCCCAGATGATCAGGCCCAGCACCGGCAACACCAGGATCAGCAGAATCCACAGCACTTTGGCACCCGTGCTTGCGCCGCTTTTGAACACGTTGATGATCGCCCAGATATCCAACGCCAGGATGATCAGGCCAATCAGGCTATTAAAAGTGGAACCCATGGTGTCGCTCCTAAGTGAGCGGCATGCACTTGTAGGATAGTCAGCCCTGGCAGGGGTTCCGTTTTATTTCAGACGTGTAAGGCGACGCGCAGCGCTTCCAGGGACGGCTCGGCCTTGATGCCGACTTCAGCGCACAGTTGCAGCACACGCGGCAGGTCGTTGCCGTAGACCAGCACCGCCTGGATTTCGTCGTCCAGCAGTTGGCTGAAGTTGAGCAGCACATAACCGCCATCTTCGGGGCTTAAGGCACTCATCTGGATCTGGATGCGGTTCAGCGCAGTGAGGTCTTCGGTCTTGGCCAACTGCTTGGGCTTGAGATTGAACGCTACGCCCGGGCCAAACGACGCGACGATCTGCGCGAACAGGTCGGCATAGGTGTCGGCCTGGAACAGCACGGTCTCCGGTAGGCTACCGACTACGACCCACTCTCCCAGCGCAATCGGGAAGCTGTCGTCGTAGTTGATATCCGGGTTGGCTGCCAGAAAGGCTGCAGGGTCGGCGTAGGCCTGGGCCGCTTCCTCGGCGATGCGCGCCACTTCGTCCTCGCCCATGACGCCGGCGCTGATTTTGCTGATGAGTTCGACGAGGGCGGTTTTCATGGGGTGATCCTGTGGCGAGCTGGTTTTTGAGGGCGCGTAGCCTACACCAGTTTCTGCAACTGCGCCGTCGTATCCACCGCGCCCATGGTCTGAGCCGCCGCCAGTGCAGTCGCGCCCTGGGCATCGGTGGCCTTGGGGTTGGCGCCTTGGCCGAGCAGGTAGTCGACCATGTCGACACGGTTGAACATCGCCGCCATCATCAACGCCGTACGGCCGTCCGAGGAGGCCGCGTCTACCGGCGCGCCGCCGTCGATCAGCGCCTTAACCACCGGCAGGTTGCCTTTGAACGCCGCACCAGCCATTGGCAGTTGGTTCTTGTCGTTGGCGATTTGCGGGTCAGCCTTGAATTCCAGCAGTACTTTTACCGCGTCAGCGTGGCCGTGATAGGCCGCGAGCATCAGCAAGGTGTCGCCATTGTGGTTGCGCAGGTTGGGTGGCAAGCCTTTGGCCAGCAGTGCGGCGAGCATGGCGGCATCGCCTTTGCGGGCCACGTCGAAGACTTGCTCGGCAAATTCAGCGGCTTCGTCTTCGGTCATTTGTTTAGGCTGGTCTGACATGTGGGGCTCCTTAACTGAGTGCTGCTTCTGGAATAAAGAATAGGCGCCCAGTGTCGCGATGGAGTTCCCCACTGTCATGGCTTTTTTACCAAAAGCCGCCATAGGCACAATCAATAGCGTGCTGCGCCAACAATTGGCCGGTCACCGGTACATAGCAGTCCGACCCCGGTAGCCACGCATACACCGGGTCATTACCCGCTTTGTCCGGGTCGAAGGCCTCCTCCTTGAGCCGCACTTTCTGGTACTTGAAGGTGCCGGTGGTTTCCATCTTCACCTTGATCCGCAGGAACAACGGCACCGCGTAAGGCGGAAGTTGGCCGTGAGCGAACTGCAGCAATTCACGCATATCCAGGGAGGCCAGGGACTCACTTGGGGTGATGGCGACCATGCCGGCGCGGCCATTGGTGTTTTCGATCTCGACACCGTAGGCCACCACTTCGGCGATCTGCGGGTGTTGCAACAGCACATTCTCCACTTCGGTGGTGGAGACGTTTTCGCCCTTCCAACGGTAGGTGTCGCCAAGGCGGTCGACAAATTGCGCATGGCCGAAGCCGATACTGCGCAACAAGTCGCCGGTATTGAAGTAGCGGTCGCCCTTCTCGAACACGTCGCTGAGGACCACCTTGCGGTTCTTTTCCGGGTCGGTGTAGCCGTCAAACGGCGATTTTTCATCGATCCTGGCCAGCAGCAACCCCTGCCCGCCCGTTTGCACCTTGCGCATGAAACCGTCGCTGCCACGGACCGGCTCACCCGCTTCGTGGGAGTAGTCCACCAGTGCCCAGTGCTGCAGGCAGAAGCCGATGGTGTTGTCGAAATTCAACACATTGGTGAAACCGATATTGCCGTCGCTGGCGGCATACAGTTCGCAGATGTGTTCAACGCCATAGCGTTGCTTGAACTGGGCCCAGACGCCGGGGCGCAGGCCGTTACCGACCATCTTGGTCACGCGGTTATCGAGATCCTGCGCGCTGGCGGGCTGGTCGAGCAGGTAGCGGCACAACTCACCGACATAACCCAGGGTGGTTGCGTTGAATCTGCGCGCATCGTCCCAGAACTGGCTGGCGCTGAATTTACGCCGGATGGCGAACCCCGACGCCCCGACAATCGCCGAACCCCAGCACACGCACAGGCCAGTGGCGTGGTACAGCGGCAAGGTGCAATACAGGATGTCTTCGGGGCCCATGTCCAGGGCGATGCTGCCGAAGCTCACGGCGGTTTTAGTCCAGCGCCCGTGCTTCATGATGCCGGCCTTGGGCAAGCCCGTGGTGCCGGAGGTGTAGATATAGAAGCACGGGTCGTTGAAGAAGATTTGCCCGGTGCTGGCGGGGTTGTCCACCGGGCATTCGGCAACGGCGGCCATCAGGTCGATATAGCCATCGGGCACTGTGCTTGACTGCTGGTCGGCGACAAACCAGGTTCTTTGCGCAGTGATCGCCACTTGATCGCGCACCGCAGCGTAGGCAGCCACCAACTCCGCACCCACCACAATCGCCACCGGGCTGACCAGGTTCAGGCTGTGCACCAGCGCCGCCTGGGTTTGCGAGGTATTGAGCATGGCGCAGATGCCGCCCAGCTTGGCCACGGCCAATACGTTGAGCAGCAATTCGGGACGGTTTTCGATAAACAGCGCGACCACATCACCCTTGCCGATGCCCTGCGCGTGCAGGTGATGGGCAATACGGTTGGCACACTGGTTGGCTTCGCGGTAACTGAGCACCCTGTCGGCGTACAACAACGCCGCGCCGTCAGGGTTGCGCAGGGTGGCCTGTTCGAAGTGCCAACCCAGGCCGCAGGGTTGCTGGGGGTCGGTGACATTCGCGGCGCGCATGCCGCGTACCACGCGTGGCAGGGCTCGAACAATCGCGGGCACCTTACGCAGCATCTTGCCCCAGGTGATCATGTCGTCTTGCGGATGGGTCATGGCGGAACGTCCTTTTTCTTATTCTTCGTATGAGCCAGGAACACCGGCAATCCTGTCGCCAGGAGGCCGAGCGCCTTGCAGGAAAATACGCCTGCCGTTCTTTGGCTGTACACGCAGGATTTGAAAAGTTTTGTATCCCAACGCAGCGCCGCCACAAAAATGGAATTGTGCGGCCTCTGGGCAGTCATTATCAGTAAGGGCGACCTGAAACGGTCAACCTCGATAGCGCAAAATGCAGGATGCACGATGGCCATTCATGCAATTTGCACGAAACTGAAAATAAGGATATTTTTTAAGTAATTGTTTTATAACGCTTTTTTACAAATACGAATACTGGCACAATCACTGCACCTATCACTCCACGCTTGCCAACTTGAGCCAACGGAGCTGATAGACATGAGCCTGATCCAAGATAAATTCGCTTCTGTATTCTCCCAATACGACGTCACCACTCAGCCACGCCCAGACGGCGGCATCCTGTTGACCCTGCGCAACAGCGAAGGCAAACAGGTCAAGCGCTCGATTTCGTATCAACAGCTGCACACCGCCGACCAACTGACGTGGGTGATCAGCGCCATCCGCCGCGACCTGGCCGAACAAGCCAGCGACCTGCCGCAAATTTCGATGCTGCAAAGCCAGAACCGCTTTGCGTTGCCGACTTACCATTCGGCCTAAGCAACTGCTGTGCAAAAAGGGCCGCGACGCCATTAAGCGTCGCGGCCCTTTTTTTATGGCGTGTCAGCACCTATGGCGGTCAGCACAGCCCCTGGCGGGTAGCCTCATTCATCGCCTGTACGCGATTGGTGACTTCCAACTTGCCGTAGATGTTACGCAGATGGAATTTGACCGTGGCTTCGGAGGTGGCGCGAATCTGGCTGATTTCCCAGACGGTCTTGCCCTCCGAGGCCCAGCGCAGGATTTCCAGCTCAGTCGGCGTGAGAGGCTTGCCGCCTAAGCTCAGCCGCCTTCTAACCACCACGGGCACGGTAACCAGCGTACGACACGACTCCTCTGGGCCACTCATTGATCTCTCTCCTTGTATTAGCGGATGCCCTGCCATCATTCGGATTGCTCCTATTGACAGGTGGCGCAAACATCAAAAACGAAAGAGAGAGTTACATAACGAATGGGATGAAAGCACAAGGCGCAGCATAAACAGCTACGCCCTACAGGAAATTAGGCTTATTCCTACAACAACTTCCAACCCGCCTGAGTTGAACAGTTAAATACTTGTGCTTAGTCGTCCAGGCCTGGAAAACCACCGGTAATATCAGCGCCGGTAAACTCAGGTACCCGGCCTTGGGCGGTGTTGAACAAACGCAGGGTTACAAAGTGTGGATTCTCACCCATGTCGAACCAATGCGGCATACCGGCCGGAATCACCAGCAGGTCATTTTTCTCACAGCGCACCGCGTATACGTAGTCGCCCACGTGCACGCTGAACAGGCCTTGGCCCGCGATGAAGAAACGCACTTCGTCTTCGCTGTAGCGGCGCTCATCGAGGAACTGCGCACGCAGCTCTGCTTTCTGCGGATGCTCGCCGCTCACGCTGAGCACCTCCACAGCCGCGTAGCCAAGGCTATCGATCTGCGGTTGGTATGCAGCGATCATTTCAGCATTGCTGGCGCCCTTCTCGATAGGGCTAGGTTGCCAGCGCTCAAAGCGTACGCCGTGTTCGGCCAGGGTCTTGGCGATATCGTCGAAGTGGGTCAGGACCTTGTTCGGGGTATCGGGTGTAGCAACGTGGTAAACAGCGACATAACTCATTGCTCGTCTCCTTTATTCGGCTCTTGCAATCGAAGGCCAATGATAATGGCGGCGGCCAGCGCCGCGACGCTGGCGATGCTGAAGGTCAGGGTCGGGCCCAGCAGGTTCCAGCTATAGCCGGCATACAGCGCGCCCACCGCGCCACCGGTGCCGGCCAACGCGGCATACAGCGCCTGGCCCTGGCCTTGCTGGCGATCATCGAAGCTGCGTTGAACAAAGGCAATCGCCGCCGCGTGGAAGCTGCCGAAGGTGGCCGCGTGCATCACTTGCGCCAGCAGCAGCACCCAGAAAAATTCGGCGAATGAGCCCAACAGCAACCAGCGTACGGCCGCCAGCAGGAAACTGGCCAGCAGCACCCGACGCACCGAAAAGCGTGTGAGGATGCGGCTCATGGCCAGGAACATCAGCACCTCCGCCACCACCCCGATGGCCCAGAGCATGCCGATCACGCCACGGCTGTAGCCCAGGTGTTCCAGGTGCAGGGTGATGAAGGTGTAATACGGGCCGTGGCTCATTTGCATCAGCGCCACGCAGGCATAAAACGCCAGAACGCCGGGGCTGCGCAATTGCTTGAGAAAACCGGCACCGGCCAGGCGATTGCCGTGGGTAACAGGCTGCGCGTTGGGCACCCACAGGCTGGCGCCGATGATACCGGCCATGATCACCACGACCACCACCGGATAAATGTCCAGGCTCAGCCAATCGAACAGGCGCCCCATGATCACCACAGTGAGGATGAACCCGATGGAGCCCCACAGGCGGATCTGGCTGTAGCGTGAGGTTTGCTTTTGCAGGTGAGCCAGGGTGATCACTTCAAACTGCGGCAACACGGCGTGCCAGAAGAATGCGTGCAGCGCCATCACCAGGGCCAGCCAGGCGTAGGTCTTGCTCACGAAGATCAGTGAGAAGCTGGCCAGGGTGCACACCGCGCCAAAGCGCACGATGGCCAGCCGCCGACCGGTATAGTCGCCGAGCCAGCCCCACAGGTTTGGCGCCACGCAGCGCATCAGCATGGGGATGGCCACCAGCTCGCCAATGCGCGCGCTGGAGAACCCCAAATGATCGAAATACAGCGCCAGGAACGGCGCCGTCGCCCCGAGCAGGGCGAAGTAGAAGAGGTAGAAGCTGGAGAGGCGCCAGCGGGAGGCTGTCGCCACAGGCTGTCACAGCTGGCCCAGTACCGGGGTACTCACGCGCACATCAGCATTTTGCCCACGGTTGCGCAGCAGATGATCCATCAACACGATGGCCATCATCGCCTCGGCAATCGGCGTGGCACGGATGCCGACGCATGGGTCGTGGCGGCCCTTGGTGATCACGTCCATTGCGTTGCCGTGCACATCGATCGAACGGCCCGGGGTGGTGATGCTCGACGTGGCCTTGAGGGCCAGGTGCGCAACGATCGGTTGGCCGGAGGAAATACCCCCGAGGATGCCGCCCGCGTTGTTGCTGAGGAAACCTTCCGGCGTCAGCTCATCACGGTGCTCGGTGCCGCGCTGCGACACACAGGCGAAACCGGCGCCGATTTCCACGCCCTTCACCGCGTTGATGCTCATCAGCGCGTGGGCCAGCTCGGCGTCGAGGCGGTCGAAGATCGGCTCGCCCAGGCCTGGCTTCACGCCTTCAGCCACGACGGTGATCTTCGCGCCCACAGAGTCCTGATCGCGGCGCAACTGGTCCATATAGGCTTCCAGTTCCGGCACTTTGTCCGGATCAGGGCTGAAGAAAGCGTTGTCATCCACGCTGTCCCAGGTCTTGAACGGGATCTCAATCGGGCCCAGTTGGCTCATGTAGCCACGGACCACGATGCCCTGGGTGGCCAGGTATTTCTTGGCGATTGCACCGGCGGCCACACGCATGGCGGTTTCGCGGGCCGAGCTGCGGCCACCGCCACGGTAGTCGCGTTCGCCGTATTTGTGGTGGTAGGTGTAGTCGGCGTGAGCCGGGCGGAACAGGTCCTTGATCGCCGAGTAGTCCTTGGACTTCTGGTCGGTGTTGCGAATCAACAGGCCGATGGCGCAACCGGTGGTGCGACCTTCGAACACGCCGGAGAGGATCTCGACTTCGTCGGGCTCCTGGCGCTGGGTCGTGTGGCGGCTGGTGCCGGGCTTGCGGCGGTCGAGGTCACGCTGCAGGTCGTCCAGGGACAACTCGAGCCCTGGCGGGCAGCCGTCGACAATGGCGACCAACGCCGGGCCATGGCTTTCGCCCGCGGTGGTGACAGTGAACAGCTTGCCGAAGGTATTGCCGGACATGCAGGGCGCTCCGTGAAATCAGTTGAATCAAGTCAACCGTAATAACTTAAGGCAGCCAGTATACGCAGGCTAACCGACTAGTTCATCCTCGAAACCTTACCGGTAGACGTTGGTCCAACCGGCACCTTCCTCATGATGGCGCGATGATGCTGCGAGTTCTGCTTTTGACCCTCACCCTGTTTTCCAGCCTTGGCTTCGCCGCCTCCCCTGTCGTGCTGCAACGGCCCATCAGCCTGGACACCGGCAGCGGCGAGCTGTTTGGCTCACTTTTACTGCCCAAATCCGACAAACCGGTGCCGGTGGTGTTGATCATCGCCGGCTCCGGCCCCACCGACCGCAACGGCAACAGTGCCGACGGCGCGCGCAACGACAGCCTCAAGCGCCTGGCCTGGGTACTTGCCCGGCACAACATTGCCAGTGTGCGCTACGACAAGCGCGGCGTGGCCGCCGCCGGCGGCCACGCCCGACGAACGCAACCTCACGCTGGACGCCTACGTGGCCGACGCCGTGGCCTGGGGCAAGCTGCTCAAGGCCGACAACCGCATGGGCCCGCTGATTGTGCTGGGCCATAGTGAAGGCGCGCTGGTCGCCGCCCTCGCCGCACCGCAGCTGGAGCCGGCCGGGGTTATTTCCCTGTCCGGCAGCGCCCGGCCGGTGGACCAAGTGATCCGCCAGCAATTGGCCAATCACCTGCCCCCTGCCCTGTTGCTGCGCAGCAACGAGATCCTCGACCACCTCAAGGCCGGCCAGGTGGATGCCGATGTACCTGCCCCGCTGGAAGGTATTTTCCGACCCAGCGTGCAGCCGTACCTGATCAGCCTGTTTCGCGCCGATCCGTCAGCCGCTTTCGCCAAACTGCGCATGCCGGCGTTGATCATCCAGGGCACTAACGATATCCAGGTCGGCGTCGCGGATGCCCGGCAACTGAAAAACGCCAAGCCCGATGCACACTTGACGGTGATCGAAGGCATGAACCACGTGATGCGCATCGTGCCCAACAATGTGCAGCAGCAATTGGCCTCCTACAACGACCCGAAACTGCCCCTCGCCGCCGAACTGGGCGAGCGCATCGTGCGCTTTATCGACGGACTTCAAGCCCGTTAAGCGACTATTTACCTCCAGTCCTCAAGAAAGCGGCCGATAAGCCCAGGGTCGACAGTAAAAAGACTGTCGACTCGCAGGGCTTGGACAGGATCGCACCGCATGACAACCACAGAAGCTACACCAGAACCCATCGCCGACACCCCGGCCGAAAAACCCGAGGCCGTCGAGGCGGCGGCGCTGCCGTGGGCGGACGTGCAAGCCGAACATTTCAAGATGCTGCGCCTGGCGCCCCTGACCACGGACCGCGCCACCGGCGTGCGGCAGTTGCGGTTTGTGCAGTTCGGCTATGCCGAGCGCCACGATAAACACCAGAGCCTGTTGCGCATGGTCATCCAGTTGCCGGGCCAACGGGTACGGCGCGAGCAGAACCACTTGGATATCTGGGTCGATCACGATAAACACCGCGTGCACTTCGGCCCGGGCAACAGCCTGGAAATCGAACCGGCCAACCGTGGCATCGGTCGCTTCCTCGTCGCCCAAGGCGCAGCGTGGGCGAAAAAGACGTGGTCACACTACCGCGTCGACGGCGTGGACCTGGCCAACAAAGACGCCCTTAACGAAGCCACGCGCCTGCGCCGCGATCACTTCCTGCGCATCCAGGGTTTTGATGTGGCGTATGCCGATGTGCAGCATTTGAAAGGCAATGTACAACCCGGCAAAGTCAGCGCAGTGCTGGACAGTTGGAACACCGAGAAGGTGCAGTTCGTGGAAATCCTCGAAGCCGCACAGATGCTGCAACAGGCTGAGCAGAACCTGGCCGAGCAGGAAGTGAAGCTGCGCAAGGAAGAGGAAAAGGTCACCAAGTTCAAGCGTGAGGACAGCGGGTTGCGCTTTACCATCACCTGTCTGGTGGCGTTTACGGTGTTTCAGGCGGGGCTGTTGATCTGGATTGCGACACACCGATAGCGGGTGCAATGCGATCAAAAATGTGGGAGCTGGCTTGCCTGCGATGGCGGGCAACTGATAGACCGCGCAACTGATAGACCGCCATCGCAGGCAAGCCAGCTCCCACACTGACCGCATGCTTACTTTGAGTTCTGGTTAAACCCTGGCAGCAAACACCGCCTGATGTTCCCGGCACTGCTCAGCCGTCAACATGAACACGCCATGCCCACCGCGCTGGAACTCCAGCCAGGCAAAGTCGACTTCGGGGTACAACGCCTCGACGTGCACTTGGCTGTTGCCAACCTCGACAATCAGCAAGCCCTTCTCGGTCAGGTGGTCCGCCGCCTCGGCCAGCATGCGCCGCACCAGGTTCAGCCCATCATCGCCGCAGGCCAGGCCCAGCTCCGGTTCGTGCTGGTATTCGTCCGGCATGTCGGCGAAGTCTTCAGCATCCACATACGGCGGGTTGGACACGATCAAGTCAAAGCGCTGGCCCGGCAGGCCATCGAAGCCGTCGCCCTGCACGGTGTAGACGCGCTCGTCGACGCCGTGGCGCTCGATGTTCTGGTTGGCCACCTCCAACGCTTCGAAGGACAAGTCGCCCAACACCACTTCGGCGTCTTGGAACTCATAGGCGCACGCAATGCCGATGCAACCGGAACCGGTGCACAGGTCGAGGATGCGTGCCGGCGGCTGGGCCAGCCAAGGTTCGAAGCGGTTTTCGATCAGCTCGCCAATCGGCGAACGCGGGATCAACACGCGCTCATCGACGATAAACGACATGCCGCAGAACCAGGCTTCTTTCAGCAGGTAAGCCGTAGGCACGCGCTCGTGGATGCGCCGGTGCAGCAAGCGCTGCACGTGGGAGATTTCCTCTTCCTCCAGATTGCAGTCCAGGTAGCTGTCGGCAATTTCCCAAGGCAGGTGCAAGGCACCGAGTACCAATTGCCGGGCTTCGTCCCAGGCATTGTCGGTACCATGGCCGAAAAACAGGTCTTCCCCATGGAAACGGCTGACAGCCCAACGGATGTGGTCGCGCAGTGTGCGCAGGCGGGAGGTGATCACGGGGGCAAGCTCCTGGAAAAAACGACTGGCGATTCTAACAGCCTTCGCCTGTACCGACGATGTACGAAAGCCCTTCACCATCCGTCGGATTTCATCCTATTTGCCATCATTGCGCTAAACAAGCCGCCCACTTGACATGGCTGCACGTCAACAACGGCGTACCTTACGATGGTAGCGATTCACAGAACCGCTCAGCCAGTGGACAATGTCACAAAAGCCCCCCTCACAGGAGCCCCAGAATGTCCGTTCCAAAGACGATGTTTCAACTCAGCGGTCGCGGTTACGCAGCAGCCAACCTGAACCATGCGACCCTCGTGATCATCGACGCCCAGAAGGAATACCTCAGCGGCCCACTCGCCCTCTCAGGCATGGACGCGGCGGTCGACAACATCAAGCAACTGGTCGCGGCAGCGCGCAACGCTGGGCGGCCCATCGTGCATGTGCGCCACCTCGGCACCGTCGGCGGTCTGTTTGACCCGCAGGGCGAGCGTGGCGAATTCATTCCCGGCCTGGAACCCCTGGGCGATGAAACCATCATCGGCAAGCTGCTGCCCAGCGCGTTCCACGGCACCGGCCTTGAAAAACACCTGCAAGACCTTGGCTCCCTGGACCTGATCGTCAGCGGCTTCATGAGCCACTCCAGCGTCAGTACCACCGTGCGCGCTGCCAAGAACCTGGGCTTTCGCTGCACCCTGGTGGAAGACGCCTGCGCCACGCGCGACCTGCCTTACAAAGGCGGCATCCTGAGTGCTGAACACGTACAGCAGACCGAAATGGCCATCATGGCCGATAACTTCGCGACCCTCGCGTTGACCAAAGATCTGATCTGATCGTCCTTCTGATGAGCGGCGCGGCAATGTTTATTGCCCCGCTCATCTGCAAAAGCTTTTCATTTTCTGCAATTGCCTCAGGCACAGGAACAACCTGTGTATCTTCCGGTCGAAGGGCCGATACCCTGGAGGAAAGGTCGGAATGAAGATATCCGATGGTTTTGATGCTCGTCGCTTGCGCCCCAAGGGCCCGAGCAATTGGCGTCTGCGCCTGGTAGCCGGCTTTGCCGCGCTGCTGGCCATTGTTGGTGTGCTGCTGGCAGGTGCCGGTGGCGCCGGTTTGTTTGGTCATTCGCCGGCGCTCGGCGAACTGAATGCCAGCCCGGGCGGCTCGGCTATCCTGTTAGGGATCGGGCTGTTGGTGCTCTGGTTTGGCGTGTGGTTATGGCGTCGCAGCCGTCGACGGATGCGCCAGCCGTTGTCGCTGAACATTGCGTCGCACCTGATGAAAAAGCACGACTGATGGCGCTTGGATAGCGTTTCCTGCGCCCTGGCCGCCGCGATTTAGGTAAACTGCCCGCCCTTCGCGGAGGCTGACATGCAAGACGACGATTTTTCCCTGTTCAAAAACGAGCTGCGCGGCGTCAAGCCGATCAAGCACGACCGCGCCGACACCGGCAAACCCAAGACCGACCGGGCGCAGATTGCCAAGCTGCGCCAGGCCGCGACCGTGCGCACCGATGCCACCACCGTGGATGGCCTGTCAGACCAGTTCGTGATCGATGTAGGCCCCGAAGACGAGCTGATGTGGGCCCGCGACGGCGTGCAGGAAAGCCAGATGCGCAAGCTCAAGGTCGGCCAGATCCCATTCGAAGGCAGCCTTGACCTGCACGGCATGAACGTGGAAAAAGCCCGCGAAACCCTCTGGGCCTTCCTGGCCGAAGCGACCAAATTCGAAATCCGCTGCGTACGCGTCACCCATGGCAAGGCCGTGCGGTTGGATGGCAAGCGGCCGATGATCAAGAGCCACGTCAACACCTGGCTGCGCCAGCATGCCCAGGTGCTCGGCTTTACCTCATGCCAGGCCCGCCACGGCGGCGCGGGCGCGGTGTATGTGATGCTCAAGCGCACCATGATGGAGGGGCGCGACGAGTAACAAGTGCCATCGTCAGGCTTGCAGCGATGTGTCCGCCACCGTAACCTTGCGCTTTGCGAAAATCCCACAGGTAGTTTCATGTCCCTGGAACAGAATTACACAGAGATCCTCGGCCAGCTCGGCGAGGACGTCTCCCGCGAGGGCCTGCTCGACACGCCAAAGCGTGCCGCCAAGGCGATGACGAGTAACAAGTGCCATCGTCAGGCTTGCAGCGATGTGTCCGCCACCGTAACCTTGCGCTTTGCGAAAATCCCACAGGTAGTTTCATGTCCCTGGAACAGAATTACACAGAGATCCTCGGCCAGCTCGGCGAGGACGTCTCCCGCGAGGGCCTGCTCGACACGCCAAAGCGTGCCGCCAAGGCGATGCAGTACCTTTGCCGCGGCTATGAACAGACACTCGAAGAAGTCACCAACGGTGCCTTGTTCAGCTCCGACAACAGCGAAATGGTGCTGGTGAAGGACATCGAGCTGTACTCGCTGTGCGAACACCACCTGCTGCCGTTTATCGGCAAGGCTCACGTCGCGTATATCCCGAGCGGCAAAGTGCTGGGCCTGTCCAAGGTCGCGCGGATCGTCGACATGTATGCGCGTCGCCTGCAGATCCAGGAAAACCTCAGCCGCCAGATCGCCGACGCGGTCCAGCAGGTGACCGGTGCACTGGGCGTTGCGGTGGTGATCGAAGCCAAGCACATGTGCATGATGATGCGCGGTGTGGAAAAACAGAATTCGTCGATGATCACTTCGGTGATGCTGGGTGAGTTCCGCGAAAACGCGGCCACCCGCAGCGAATTCCTCAGCCTGATCAAGTAACAGGCTGCGTAGGAAAAGGCCGGCGTTCATCGCCGGTTTTTTTTCGCCTGCAGAAATCAGGTAAGCTGCGGCCCCTTCTTCATGGGCAAGAGGTTTTCAGCCATGTTCGTCAAAGCACTTCGAGTGGGCCTCGGCCACGTCATCATCGCGGGCGACTTCATTACCCGCCCACGCAAAAAGCAGCGCCCCGCCGAACAACAGGCGCAGGTGAACGCTGCGGCCAAGGACCTGACGCTGTATCAGTTTCATGCCTGCCCGTTTTGCGTGAAGACCCGTCGTACGCTGCACCGTCTGAATGTGCCGGTGGCATTGAAGGATGCGAAGAACAACGCGCAAGACCGCCAGACCCTGCTGGAGCAAGGAGGCAAGATCAAAGTGCCGTGCCTGCGCATCGAAGAGAATGGCCAGACGACCTGGATGTATGACTCCAAGGTGATCATTGATTACCTGGACAAGCGGTTTGCTGCGGTCTGACAAACACTGGTTAACCGGTGTGGGCGCTGGCTTGCCTGCGATAGCATCAGCGCGCAGTACCTGAGCAACCGAGTTGCCTGCATCGCAGGCAAGCCAGCGCCTACATATGAACCTGTGTTTAATCCAGCATCAGTACATGCTTAGGATGGCTAGCCACGCGCTTAGTTTGCTGCGGTCTGACAAACACTGGTTAACCGGTGTGGGCGCTGGCTTGCCTGCGATAGCATCAGCGCGCAGTACCTGAGCAACCGAGTTGCCTGCATCGCAGGCAAGCCAGCGCCTACATATGAACCTGTGTTTAATCCAGCATCAGTACATGCTTAGGATGGCTAGCCACGCGCTTAAGCCACGCCTGCACCGCTGGGTAAGGCGTCAGGTCAAAACCACCTTCATGGGCCACATGGGTGTAGGCATACAGCGCGATGTCGGCAATTGAATATTGCTCGCCCACCAGGTAGGGCGTGGCTTGCAGCTGACGCTCCATGACCTTCAAGGCCTTGTAGCCGCCTTTATGGGTGGTTTTGTATTCCTCCAAACGGTCTTGCGGCATGTTCAGGTAAAACTGAATAAACCGCGCCACTGCGATGTAAGGCTCGTGGCTGTACTGCTCGAAAAACTGCCACTGCAGCACCTGGGTACGCAGGCGTGGTTCGGACGGCAGGAACTCGCTGCCATCGGCGAGGAAGTTGAGGATCGCATTGGATTCCCACAGGCAGGTGCCGTCTTCGAGTTCCAGTACCGGGATCTTGCCGTTGGGGTTCTTGGCCAGGAATTCGGCAGTCTGGGTGTCGCCCTTGAGGATGTCGACATCGATCCATTGATACGGGATGCCCAGCAGGCTGAGCATCAATTTGACCTTGTAGCAGTTGCCCGACTTGTAATCGCCATAAACCTTGTACATGGGGCTCCCCTTATGCCGCTTGCGCGTGCTGTGCTTGCCGAACCACCGCGGCCAGGCGCTTGAGACCTTCGTCCAAACGGGCCGGGTCGATATGGCTGAAATTGAGGCGCAACGAGCCATGGTGCTGGTCAGGCTCGGAAAAGAACGGCTCACCGGGCATGAACGCAACGTCCTGATCTAATGCTTGCGCCAACAAGGTGCGGGTATCGAGCGGCTGTTTCAAGGTCAGCCAGAAGAATAATCCGCCTTGAGGTGTTTGCCAGTCGGCCAAATCACCGAAATGGCGCTGCAGCGCGGCCTGGAATGCATCACGCCGCTCGCGGTAAAAGCTGCGCAGTTCAGCCAGGTGCTGTTGGTATTTTTCGCTGCCGATCCACTGCATCGCCTGCCACTGGCCAACGCGGTTGGTGTGCAGGTCGGCCGATTGCTTGAGTTTGAGCAAATGCGGGAATAAATCCGGGCTGGCGATCAGGTAGCCGACGCGCAGGCCGGGCAGCAAGGTCTTGGAGACGGTGCCGGTGTAGATCCAGCTGGCCTTCTTCAGGCGGCCAGCGATGGGCTGCGCACTGGCGCCGTCGAAGGTCATCTCGCGGTAGGGTTCGTCTTCGATCAGGGTCACGCCGAACTCGTCGAGCAAGGCCGCGACGGCTGCGCGCTTGGCCTCGCTGTAGCGCACGGCCGAGGGGTTCTGGAAGGTCGGGATCAGGTAGATGAACGCCGGGCGATGGCGTTCGAGGCTGGCGCGCAGGGTGGCCAGGTCCGGGCCATCGGCTTCCAGTGGCACGGTCAGGCACTCGGCGCCGAACAGTTGGAAGATCTGCAAGGCCGCCAGGTAAGTCGGGCCTTCCAGCAGGACTGGGGTGCCCTTGTCGATGTACAGCTTGGCCGCCAGGTCCAGGGTTTGCTGAGAACCGCTGACCACCAGCACCTGGCTGGCCTGGCACGCCACGCCCAACGCGCGTGCTTGGTCGGCGAGCAGTTCGCGCAACTGTGGTTCGCCTTCGCTCATGCCGTATTGGCCAATGTTGAGCGGCATGCCGTCCCAGTTCAATGTGGGCAGCATGGCTTCGGCCGGCAGGCCACCGGCGAACGACATCACCTGCGGGCGCTGGGCCGCGGCGAGGATTTCACGAATCAAGGAGCTTTTGAGGCGCGTAACACGTTCAGAGAAGGCCATAAGGTCACCGGTGGCAAAGCACGTGGGAAATACGTCAAACTACTTGACCGAAATTACGACGGCTTGAGTAGATACGTCAATATGCTTGACCTTAAAAACCAGAACAGCCAGCAACAGGCGATGGAAGCCTTCTTCTTCGGCTACCAGGCCTTCACCGCCAAGGCCGACGAAATGCTTGAGCGCCGTGGCCTGAGCCGCGTGCACCAGCGCATCGTATTTTTTATCGCGCGTTACCCGGCCTTGAGCGTGAAGCAACTGCTGGAATTGCTCGGCGTGAGCAAGCAGGCGCTGAACATCCCGCTGCGCCAATTGCAGGAAATGCACTTGGTCAACAGCGTCGCGGCCGAGACCGACAAGCGCAAACGCCTGCTGGAGCTGAGCGAAGAAGGCCAGCGTTTCGAGCAGTCGCTGCGCCGCGAGCAGGTGAAACTGCTGCAACGTGCCTTCAACGAAGCCGGTGAAGCAGCGGTGGCGGGATGGTTGGCGGTGACCCCGCTAGCCTTTCATCCACTTTCGCACAAACAATCGAAAACATTATTTGCTTTATTTGTATACAAAAGCATAATTCGCTTCGTGCGAGTTCCTGACCTATTGGTCAACAAAGCCCGCCAGTACCTCAAAGCGCTGTTGCCCACTTTTGTGACCGGCGCTGGAAATAACAATAAAACTCTTGAGGAGTACTTGCTGTGGAAAGCCGAAAATCCGAAGCCCCGACGCTGGACCTCTCCCCGCCCAGCCTCACCCCCGCAAAGCATGGCTGGCTGGAACGCCTGTTCAAACTGAGCGCACATGGCACCACAGTGAAGACCGAGCTGATTGCCGGCCTCACCACCTTCATCACCATGGCCTACATCATTTTCGTCAACCCCAACATCATGGCCGACGCCGGCATTGATCACGGCGCGGCGTTTGTCGCCACCTGTATCGCCGCTGCGCTGGGCTGCCTGTTGATGGGCTTGTACGCCAACTGGCCGGTCGGCCTGGCGCCGGGCATGGGCCTGAACGCGTTTTTTACCTACACCGTGGTCGGCACCATGGGCTACCACTGGGAAACGGCGTTGGGTGCGGTGTTTATCTCCGGCGTGCTGTTTATGGGCCTGACCCTGTCACGCGTGCGTGAATGGCTGCTCAACAGTATTCCTGTGAGCCTGCGCCATGCCATGGGCGCCGGTGTGGGTTTGTTCCTCGGGGTGATTGGCCTGAAAACCGCTGGCATCATCGTCGACAGCCCGGCCACCTTGATCAAACTCGGTTCGCTGCACGAGCCCGCGCCATTGCTGGCGGCGGTGTGCTTTTTGCTGATCGCGATCCTCAGCTACCACCGCGTATTCGGCGCGATCCTCATCAGCATCATCGCCGTAACCCTGGCCGGCTGGGGCCTGGACCTGGTGCACTACAACGGCATTCTCTCCACCCCACCCAGCCTGGCGCCAACCTGGATGGCGATGGACATAAAAGGTGTATTCAATGTCAGCATGATCAGCGTGGTTTTTGCCTTTTTGTTTGTACACATGTTTGATACCGCCGGTACACTGATGGGCGTTGCGCAACGCGCCGGGCTGGTCGATGCCGAGGGCAAGATTCATAACCTGTCCCGTGCGTTGAAGGCTGACAGTGCATCGAGTGTATTCGGTGCCATGGTCGGCGTGCCGCCAGTGACCAGCTATGTGGAAAGTGCTGCCGGTGTTGCTGCTGGCGGGCGCACCGGGCTGACCGCCGTGACCGTGGGCGTGCTGTTTGTAGCGGCGATGTTTTTTGCACCGTTGGCCGGCATGATTCCGGCGTATGCCACCGCCGGTGCGTTGATTTACGTGGCGATGCTGATGATGGCGAGCATGGCCCATATCAACTGGGATGAGGCCACCGACAGCATTCCGGCGATTGTCACGGCGATCATGATGCCGCTGACGTTCTCGGTCGCCGACGGTATCGCCCTGGGTTTTATCACGTACGTGGCGCTGAAGGCCGGCACCGGCAAGTACCGTGAGATTTCCATCAGCTTGTGGGTGCTGTGCGTGATTTTCATCGCGAAATTCATCTTCCTGTAGTTCGCAGGAAACGGCCGAAAACCGCCTCACCTCCGGGTGGGGCTTTTGCACGAATGGAGGACTGTAAATGACCCTGGAAACCTGGCTGCTGTTCAGCGGTGCTGCATTGATCGTGATCCTGATCCCCGGCCCGCTGTCGCTGCTGATGATCAGCAACAGCCTCAACTACGGCCTGCGCCGTTCGTACCCGGCGTTTCTCGGCGGGGTGTTTGCCTCGATTTGCCTGCTGAGCGCCTCGGCCTTGGGCCTCGGCGCCCTGCTGCTGGCGTCGGAACAGCTGTTCAGTGCGTTGAAAATCGTCGGCGCGCTGTACCTGTTTTATCTGGCGTGGCAAAGCTTTCAGCAATCGCGGCAACCGGCCCATCGCGCCGACGTGCCGCACATGGCAGCCACCCCGCGCTTTCGCACACTGTTTGGCCGGGCCTTTGTGCTGGGCGCCAGCAACCCCAAAGACATCCTGTTTTTCGCCGCCTTCCTGCCGCAGTTTCTCAGCGCTGAGCAAGCCTTCCTGCCGCAATTGCTGATCATGATCGCCACTTGGACCGTGCTCGACCTGCTGTGCAAGCTGGCGTACGGCCTCGGCGCTCACGGTGCTGCGCGGTATTTGCGCAGCGGCACGGGCCAGAGCTGGTTCAACCGGGTCAGTGCCCTGCTGTTTGGCGGCGCGGCGACGGCGGCGCTACTCAAAAGCTTGCCGGCATAACTTTGACAAAATACACAGTGGCCGGCTCGGCAAAACGTACCGGCCATTGAATACCCGCCACCAGCCTGACCAGGCGGTTTTCGTCCATGGCGATTTCGATGGCGGCAAACTCCGCTGAGAATGGCACGCTTGAGCTGATACGGTTTCGAAACCATGGATCGGAAAGCTCTGGCGCCACCCTGGAGCGTCGCTTCCTCACGCCGCACCTGGGAGGTTTGCGGGTCAGCGAAATCCAGCGTGTCGGCCCAGCGTGTGTCACTGGCCAGTGGGGCAAAAGAGCTGCTGTCTGTACTCATGGCGGACTGTTCCGTGCGCAAAAGCCCAGCCTAAGTACCTCGCCTCACAAGGGTGCGTTACATAGTAGAACCCTGCGCGGCCCAACCGCGCGCCAAAAAAAAGCCCGCAGTGTGGGCGGGCGAAAAACCAACGAAGAGCTTTGGGGGTATGAAGCGAGGTGACGCTCAGCTACCGCGATAGGTGGAGTAGCTGTAAGGCGAAATCAGCAGCGGTACATGGTAGTGATCCTGTTCGGCACTGATGCCGAAGCGCAGCACCACCACGTCGAGGAACGCAGGTGCAGGCAACTGCACCCCCCGCGCACGGTAGTAGTCGCCGGCGCTGAATTGCAGTTGGTACACGCCGCTGCGGTAGTCATCGCCTTGCAGCAGCGGCGCATCGCAACGGCCGTCGCTGTTAGTGATGGCGCTGGCAACCAGCTCCAGCTGCGCGCCTTCGACGCGGTACAGCTCAACCGTGATTGCGCTGCCGGGGCAGCCGTGTGCGGCGTCCAAAACGTGTGTGGTCAAGCGTCCCATGGCGTCTGCGCGCCTCCCGAAGTCAGTAAATAAGAAGACCGCACTTTTTCAGGGCATCAAAAAGTCGGCGATGGCTGATTAAGACACTTTTTAAAAAAATTGTACACAATAAAAATCACAAACTCAGCGATCCTCCCGACTATGTTAATCGGCAGGGCAATGACCGGGTAATCCTTGCTTTCAAACGACCTTTTGTCCATTAGCTGACCAGTTGGGCAAGTTTCTTGCTAAGCCAGATGCACAGTACTCTACCGAAAAAATGCAGAAATTCAGGCTTACAAACTTGCCGATAAGTTGTATACAATCACTCATCGCTGTGACGCCACCCAGTCTTTTCACTGCCCGGCCGCCACACACACTTGCTACCACGAACAAGAAGGAAGACTGCAGTGAGCGCTGACTACCCACGCGACCTGATCGGTTACGGCAGTAACCCTCCTCACCCGCACTGGCCGGGCAAGGCACGCATCGCGTTGTCTTTCGTACTCAACTACGAAGAAGGCGGCGAGCGCAATATTTTGCACGGTGACAAAGAGTCCGAAGCCTTTCTATCGGAAATGGTCTCGGCCCAGCCACTGCAAGGCGAGCGCAACATGAGCATGGAGTCGCTGTACGAATACGGCAGCCGTGCCGGCGTGTGGCGCATCCTCAGGCTGTTTAAAGAATTCGACATTCCGCTGACTATCTTCGCCGTGGCCATGGCCGCCCAGCGCCACCCGAACGTGATCCGCGCGATGGTCGCCGCCGGCCATGAGATCTGCAGCCACGGCTATCGCTGGATCGACTACCAGTACATGGACGAGGCCCAGGAGCGCGAGCACATGCTCGAAGCCATCCGCATCCTCACCGAACTGACCGGCGAGCGCCCATTGGGCTGGTACACCGGCCGTACCGGCCCCAACACGCGGCGGCTGGTGATGGAGGAAGGCGGCTTTCTCTACGACTGCGACACCTACGACGACGACCTGCCCTACTGGGAACCCAACAACCCCACCGGCAAGCCGCACCTCGTGATCCCCTACACCCTGGACACCAACGACATGCGCTTCACCCAGGTGCAGGGGTTCAACAAGGGCGATGACTTTTTCGAATACCTCAAGGACGCCTTCGACGTGCTGTATGCCGAAGGCGCCGAGGCACCGAAGATGCTCTCGATCGGCCTGCATTGCCGCCTGATCGGCCGCCCGGCGCGCCTCGCCGCGCTGAAGCGTTTTATCGAGTACGCCAAAGGTCATGAACAGGTGTGGTTCACCCGCCGCGTCGACATTGCCCGCCACTGGCACGAAACCCACCCGTACACGGGAGCGGCGAAATGACTGCGTTCCAAACCTTGAAACCGTCGAGCCTGAGCCGCGACGCATTCGTCAACGCCTTTGCCGACATCTACGAACATTCGCCATGGGTGGCCGAAAAGGCCTTCGACCTGGGCCAGGACAACTCGATCGATGAGATCGAAACCCTGCACCAGCGCATGAGCGATATCCTGTTGAGTGCCGATCACGCCAGCCAGCTGGCGCTGATCAACGCTCACCCGGACCTGGCTGGCAAAGCTGCCGTCCAGGGCCAATTGACCGAAGCCAGCACCAATGAACAAGCTGGCGCCGGTATTCACCAGTGCACGAGTGAAGAGTTCTCACGCTTCACTGAGCTGAACGACGCCTACAAGGCCAAGTTCAAGTTTCCCTTCATCATGGCGGTAAAAGGCAGCAACCGGCATCAGATTCTCGCCGCGTTCGAAACGCGCATCCACAACTCGGCAGACGCCGAGTTCAAATGCGCGCTGGCCGAGATCAATAAAATCGCGTTGTTCCGATTACTGACCCTTTAGCAGACCTGGCCCGAGCACTCATGACGCCCAGGGCCTGGCGAGCATCCCAAGCCACTTAATCTAAGGCAGACAAGAAGAATGAAAGCGCAACCCGTACCTTTCGAGAAGTTCGTCAACCTGGCCGACGCCCGCCTGGGCACCAAGATCATTTCGGTGACCGATGACTGGTTCGCTGACGCCAACCGCCTGTTCCAGCCGACCCCGGCTGTGTGGAAGGAGGGCGTTTTCGATGACAACGGCAAGTGGATGGACGGCTGGGAGTCGCGCCGCAAGCGCTTCGAAGGCTACGACAGCGCAGTGATTCGTCTGGGCGTGCTCGGTTCGATCAAAGGCGTGGACATCGACACTTCATTCTTCACCGGCAACTACCCGCCGTCGGCGTCCCTGGAAGCCTGCTTCCTGGCCTCGGGCGAACCTGACGACAACACCCAGTGGGTTGAAGTGCTGTCGGCCGTTGAGCTGCAAGGCAACAGCCACCACTACCACGAGATCAACAATGCCCAGGCGTTCAGCCACCTGCGCTTCAACATCTACCCGGATGGCGGCGTGGCCCGTCTGCGTGTGTACGGTGTGCCGTTCCGTGACTGGTCGGCTGTGGGTGACAACGAACAAGTCGACCTGGCAGCAGCCCTGAACGGCGGTCGCGCGCTGGCCTGCTCCGATGAACACTTTGGCCGCATGAGCAACATCCTTAACCCGGGCCGTGGCATCAACATGGGCGACGGCTGGGAAACCGCACGTCGTCGCACGCCAGGCAATGACTGGGTGATCGTCGCACTGGGGCACCCAGGCGAGATCGAGAAAGTCATCGTCGACACCCTGCACTTCAAGGGTAACTACCCGGACACCTGCTCGATCCAGGGCGCGTTCGTTAAAGGCGGCACCGACAGCCAGATCGAAACCCAATCGCTGTTCTGGCGCGAACTGCTGCCGGCACAGAAACTGGAAATGCACGCCGAACACGCGTTTGCCGAGCAGATCAAGGCACTGGGGCCGATTACCCACATCCGCCTGAACGTATTCCCGGACGGTGGTGTGAGCCGCCTGCGGGTTCTCGGTAAGGTAGCGAAATAAGGGTGAGCCCAATCGCGGGCAAGCCCGGCTCCCACAGGGGTACGCGGTCAAATGTGGGAGCCGGGCTTGCCCGCGATAGCGGTAGACCAGACAACATCAAATTCGAAAACTTAAGAAGACAGCCATGCGCACACTGATGATCGAACCCCTGACCAAAGAAGCCTTCGCGCCTTTCGGAGACGTTATCGAAACCGATGGCAGCGATCACTTCATGATCAACAACGGGTCGACCATGCGCTTTCACAAGCTGGCAACGGTAGAAACCGCACAGCCTGAAGACAACGCGATCATCAGCATCTTCCGCGCCGACGCGCAGGACATGCCGTTGACCGTGTGCATGCTGGAGAGACACCCGCTGGGCAGCCAGGCTTTCATACCGCTGCTCGGCAACCCCTTTCTGATCGTGGTCGCGCCACTTGGCGATGCACCTGTATCAGGCTTGGTCCGCGCCTTCGTCACCAACGGCAGGCAGGGCATTAATTACCATCGCGGCGTCTGGCACCACCCGGTGCTGACGATCGAAAAGCGGGATGACTTCCTGGTGGTTGATCGCAGTGGCACCGGCAATAACTGCGATGAGCATTTTTTCAAAGAGGATGAGCGGTTGATCCTCGCCCCCCACCAATAAGAGAAGGCCGGATCACCCGACAACAAGGGTGACAGGCGAGAGGTAAAGACTGTGGAAGCACATCTGTTGGAATGGCTGAACCTTAGCGTGCGCTGGGTTCACATGATCACTGGCGTCGCGTGGATCGGCGCTTCCTTCTATTTCGTCTGGCTGGAAAACAACCTCAACCGCGTCAACCCCAAGGACGGCCTGGCCGGTGACTTGTGGGCGATCCACGGTGGCGGTATCTACCACCTGGAAAAATACAAACTGGCCCCACCGACCATGCCGGACAACCTGCATTGGTTCAAATGGGAGGCCTATTTCACCTGGATGTCGGGCGTCGCGCTGCTGTGCGTGGTGTTCTACCTCAACCCGACGCTGTACCTGCTCGCCCCCGGCAGCACGCTCAGCGGCACCGAAGGCGCCTTGCTGGGCATCGGCTCGCTGTTCGCCGGCTGGTTCATCTACTCCTTCCTGTGCGATTCGGCCCTGGGCAAGCGCCCTGCCCTGCTCGGTTTGATCCTGTTCGTGCTGTTGATTGGCGCTGCGTACGGCTTCAGCAAAGTGTTCAGCGGCCGTGGCGCTTACCTGCACGTGGGTGCAGTGATCGGCACCATCATGGTCGGTAACGTGTTCCGCATCATCATGCCCGCCCAGCGCGCACTGGTGGCCGCCATCGCCGAGAACCGCACGCCGGACCCGGCGCTGCCCGCCAAAGGCTTGCTGCGTTCACGCCACAATAACTACTTCACCTTGCCGGTGCTGTTCAT
The DNA here is from genome assembly GCF_009707325.1 of Pseudomonas sp. IB20. Lineage (NCBI taxonomy): Bacteria > Pseudomonadati > Pseudomonadota > Gammaproteobacteria > Pseudomonadales > Pseudomonadaceae > Pseudomonas > Pseudomonas gelidaquae. The sequence continues at coordinate 3,492,422 of NZ_CP046103.1, forward strand.
CATGATCAGCAACCACTTCCCGAGCACCTACGGCAGCCAATACAACTGGCTGATCCTGGCTGGGATCGCGGTGGCGGCGGTGTTGGTGCGGCACTACTTCAACACCCGGCACAACAGCCAGAAGTATGCGTGGACCTTGCCGGTTGGCGCGTTGGCGATGATTTGCCTGGCGTACGTGACCGGCCCGAAACCGGTGTCGACTGCCCCAGATGTGGCCAAGGCGCCTGCCGCCATCGAGTACCAACCATTGCCGGAAACCGCATTGGGTGGCGGCCTGAAACCGGCCGCGCCAGCCGCCCCGGCAGCACCTGCGCCGGCACCTGCGCCTGCCCAGGCATCGATTGATTTCGACAAGGTGCACGGGGTCATCCAGGAACGCTGCGCCGTGTGCCATTCGGCCAAGCCCACCAGCCCGCTGTTCAGTACGGCACCGGCGGGCGTGATGTTTGATACGCCGCAGCAGATCCAGCAAATGGCCCCACGGATCCAGGCGCAGGCTGTGGCCAGCCAGATCATGCCGCTGGGCAACATCACCCAGATGACCCAGCAGGAACGGGATTTGATAGGTACTTGGATCAACCAAGGAGCCCGCACAAATTAACTGATTCACACAGAACCCCATGTGGGAGCGGGCTTGCTCGCGAAAGCGGTGTGTCATTCAATCAATCAGTGACTGAACTACCGCATTCGCGAGCAAGCCCGCTCCCACAGGGGTTATGCAGTGTTTGAAAGATCGCGTTCCAAATGGCAATTGAATGCCAAACAACACAAAAATAAAAAGATCCGAGGTGTTGCATGTCCCCGTTAGAAACGCAGACTCCTGCCGCGCCCGCCATGGTGCGGCTGCCCCTCTTGCAATTGATTCTGGTCGGCCTGCAACACGTCCTGCTGATGTACGGCGGCGCCGTCGCCGTGCCCCTGATTATTGGCCAGGCCGCAGGCCTGAGCCGTGAAGAAATCGCCTTTCTGATCAACGCCGACCTGCTGGTGGCTGGCGTCGCGACTATGGTGCAGTCGTTCGGCATCGGCCCGGTGGGCATTCGCATGCCGGTGATGATGGGCGCCAGTTTTGCCGCCGTCGGCAGCATGGTGGCCATGGCCGGGATGCCCGGCATCGGCTTGCAGGGGATTTTCGGCGCGACCATCGCCGCCGGGTTCTTCGGCCTGTTGATCGCACCGTTCATGTCCAAGGTCGTGCGTTTTTTCCCGCCGCTGGTGACCGGCACAGTGATCACTGCCATCGGCCTGTCGCTGTTCCCGGTGGCCGTGAACTGGGCCGGTGGTGGCAGCGCCGCCGCCTCGTTCGGCTCGCCGGTTTACCTGGCGATTGCCGCGCTAGTACTGGGCACTATCCTGCTGATCAACCGCTTCATGCGCGGCTTCTGGGTGAACATCTCGGTACTGATCGGCATGGCGCTCGGCTACGGTTTGTGCGGCATGCTCGGCATGGTCGACCTCAGCGGCCTGGCCCAGGCGCCATGGGTGCAGGTGGTCACACCGCTGCACTTCGGCATGCCTAAGTTCGAATTGGCGCCGATCCTGTCGATGTGCCTGGTGGTCGTGATCATCTTCGTCGAGTCCACCGGCATGTTCCTCACCCTGGGCAAAATCACCGGCCAGGAGGTCACGCCGAAGATGCTGCGCCGTGGCTTGCTGTGTGATGCCGGCGCGTCGTTCTTTGCCGGTGTCTTCAACACCTTTACCCACTCCTCGTTCGCACAAAATATCGGCTTGGTGCAGATGACCGGCGTGCGTTGCCGCTCGGTGACGATCATGGCCGGAGCGTTTTTGATTGTGCTCAGCCTGTTGCCCAAGGCGGCGTATTTGGTCGCCTCGATTCCGCCGGCGGTACTCGGCGGCGCAGCGATTGCCATGTTCGGCATGGTCGCGGCGACCGGGATCAAGATCCTGCAGGAAGCCGACATCGCCGACCGCCGTAACCAGTTGCTGGTGGCGGTGAGCATTGGCATGGGGCTGATCCCGGTGGTGCGTCCGGAGTTCTTCGCGCAGTTGCCCTTATGGATGAGCCCGATTACCCACAGTGGGATTGCCATGGCCACGCTCAGCGCGTTGTCGCTGAATGTACTGTTCAACATCCTCGGCGGTGCTGAACGCCCCGTCGTCGCCCCTACACACTGATGCGTTCCTGCTCCAAACAAAAATAATAACGAACAGAGAACAACACCATGCACACCCTTCACCTGGGGCTGGCCACAAGCCGCGCCCCATTCTTGCCCCACGCGCTCTGTAACAGCGCACTTGAGCCAAGGCCTGGGAGCCAGTATTCTCCGCGCCCGCTCAAATCGACTCAAAAAAAAACAGCGAATGTAAAAGCTGACTGCAGGGCCAACTTATCCTGGCCCCGTGTCTGCGGCCAACGTGCACAAAAGAACCTGCGTATTCGACTGCATCAAGTGCAGCCGAAGGCGTTTTATTGGCTTTTTAAACACCTTGGCGCAGCTCTTGCTAAAAGCATTAAAGCTGACCAAACAGACGATTTTTGCAGCGAACCAAAAGGCGCCACACCAGAGCGCCTGCGTAGAAAAACAACCATAAAACTTTGACTCGGGAGCAACCGAATGAAACCTATGTTGAAAGGCCTGATGTTGGCGGGATCCCTGCTGGCCGGCGGCCAAGCCATGGCCGGCGATTTGTTGCAGTGGCAGACCAACAGCCTGACGTACCTGTGGGGCAAGAACTTCACCGTCAACCCGCAGATCCAGCAAACCGTCACCTTCGAACATGCCGATGCCTGGAAGTACGGCGACAACTTCCTGTTTGTCGACCGCATCTTTTACAACGGCAAGGAAGACGGCAACGTCGGCCCGAGTACTTACTACGGTGAGATCAGCCCGCGTTTGTCGTTCGGCAAGATTTTCGACAAAGACCTGTCATTCGGCCCGATCAAAGATGTGTTGCTGGCCTTCACTTACGAGTTCGGCGAAGGCGATAACGAGTCGTACCTACTGGGCCCGGGCTTTGACTTGAACATCCCGGGTTTCGACTACTTCCAGTTGAACTTCTACCAGCGCCAGACCGAAGGCAATCGCCCGGGTGACGGCGTCTGGCAGATCACCCCGGTCTGGTCGTACACCATTCCCGTGGGCAACTCCAACGTGCTGATCGACGGCTTCATGGACTGGGTGGTGGATAACGATAAGAACGCCCGTGGCACTTACCACGCCAACCTGCACTTCAACCCGCAGGTCAAATATGACCTGGGCAAGGCGCTGCACTGGGGCGAGAAGCAGTTGTATGTGGGTTTTGAATACGACTACTGGAAGAACAAGTACGGGATTGAAGATTCCGGTGCGTTCAAGACTAACCAGGACACAGCGAGCTTCCTGGTGAAGTACCACTTCTAACAGACACGGCAATACCCCTGTGGGAGTGGGCTTGCCTGCGACAGCGTTATATCTGTGCCAACTATATTGGCTGACACACCGCTATCGCAGGCAAGCCAGCTCCCACACTTTTAGATCGACGACAAGCCCAGGAACCTCGACAACTCCTCGCGCTTGGCCAACGCATCTTTCCTGCCCAACTCAATCAACTCGCTGCAATACCCCGCCTCGAACAGCAAGTAACTCAGCACCCCTGCCCCGCTGGTTTTGGTCGCTCCCGGCCCGCGCAAGAACAGGCGCAACGCCGCCGGTAGTTCCTGGCGATGACGCGCGGCGATTTCATCGATCGGCTGACTCGGCGCAATCACCAGCACTTCCACCGGCGCCACCGCATGACTGAACTGGTTGAGACGCTCGAGCAATTCGATGTCGCTTTCCAGGCTGTCAATGAACGTACTGTTGAGCATGTGCCCACCGATCTGCGCCAGGGTCGGTTGCTGGCCGGTAAACGTGCGTTGCGCTGCCGGCTCATTGCCCCGTGGGTTACCGCTCACGCCCACCACCAGCACGCGGCTTGCGCCCAGGTGCAGGGCCGGGCTGATCGGCGCGGATTGGCGCACTGCGCCATCGCCGAAGTACTCCTGGTCGAGTTTGACCGGGGCAAACAGCAAGGGAATTGCCGAGCTGGCCAGCAAGTGTTCAACCGTCAGTTGGGTGGGCATGCCGATACGTCGATGGCGCAGCCAAGCATCGATGGTGCCGCCACCCTGATAGAACGTCACCGCGTGCCCGGACTCGTAGCCAAAGGCGGTGACGGCGACCGCATGCAGGTGTTTGTTGCGGATGGCGACATCGATGCCGTCCAGGTTCAGCTTGTCGTTGAGCAGCGCGCGCAACGGCGTGCTGTCGAGCAACGCCACCGGCACCTGGGCGCCGATACCCAGCAGGCTGTGGAAGGTAAAACGACTGGCCTGGCGGATCACACCGGGCCAGTCGCTGCGCAGCACCAAGTGGCTGCGAAAGCCCTGCCAGAACGCCGTGAGACGTTGGATGGCGGCCGTGAAGTCGGTGGCCCCGCTGGCCAGGCTCACCGCATTGATCGCCCCCGCCGAGGTGCCGACAATCACCGGAAATGGATTCGGTGCCCCTGGCGGCAGCAGCTCGGCAATCGCTGCTAACACCCCCACCTGATACGCCGCTCGCGCCCCGCCGCCGGAAAGAATCAAGCCTGTGACCGGTTCAGCTGGGCGCATTGCGTCACTCCATGTGCAGAAAAGTAAGGCTTATCGGCGGCGTTTCTCGTACAGCTTAGCCTCGCCCGGTGGCCGGCTCTTGAAGCGCCGGTGGGTCCACAAGTATTGCTCGGGGCATTCGCGTACCGAGGCTTCGACCCACTGGTTGATGCGCAGGCAGTCGATCTCATCGGTTTCGCCGGGGAAGTCGGTCAACGGCGGGTGGATCACCAGCCGGTAACCGCTGCCATCGGCCAGGCGCTCCTGGGTGAACGGCACCACCAACGCCTTGCCCAGGCGCGCAAACTTGCTGGTGGCGGTCACGGTGGCGGCCTGGATGCCGAACAGCGGCACAAAAATGCTCTGCTTGGCGCCGTAGTCCTGGTCCGGCGCGTACCAGATGGCCCGGCCGGCGCGCAGCAGCTTGAGCATGCCGCGCACGTCTTCGCGCTCGATGGCCAGGGAGTCGAGGTTATGCCGCTCGCGGCCACGGCGCTGGACGAAGTCGAACAACGGGTTGCCGTGTTCGCGGTACATGCCATCGATGGTGTGTTTCTGCCCGAGCAGGGCCGCGCCGATTTCCAGGGTGGTGAAGTGCAGCGCCATAAGGATCACGCCCTTGCCATCCAACTGCGCCTGCTTGAGGTGCTCAAGCCCTTCGACATGGGCCAGGCGCGCCAGGCGTTGACGCGACCACCACCAGCTCATGGCCATTTCAAAGAAGGCGATGCCGGTGGAGGCAAAGTTTTCCTTGAGCAGCTTCTTACGCTCCTTGGCGGATTTTTCGGGGAAGCACAGTTCCAGGTTGCGCGCGGCGATGCGGCGGCGTTCGCCAGCCACGCGGTACATGCCCGCGCCAAGCACGCGACCAATGGTCAACAGCGCGCGGTACGGCAACTGAGTAATCAGCCACAGCAGGCCGAGGCCCAGCCATAGCAGCCAGAAACGCGGGTGAAGAAATACAGCTCGAAAACGCGGGCGATCCATTACAGATTCCGGTAAAGACAGGGCCGCGCATTCTACAACGGTTCGACTCGGCTTGCGGCCCGTGGATGTTCTCGTTATAAGTCTCGACACTTTTCGTGACAAGCCGCTTTCGCCGACCATGAGCCAAACCGAACCGCTAGACCAAGATCCCGTGTTCCAGCTGAAAGGCAGCATGCTCGCCATCACCGTGCTGGAACTGGCCCGCAATGACCTCGACGCCCTGGACCGCCAACTGGCCGCCAAGGTCGCCTTGGCGCCGAATTTTTTCAACAATGCCCCGCTGGTGCTGGCCCTGGACAAACTCCCGGCTGGCCAGGGTGTGATTGATTTGCCCGGCCTGATGCGCGTCTGCCGCTCCCATGGTTTGCGCACCCTGGCGATTCGCGCCAGCCGTATCGAAGACATCGCTGCCGCAATCGCCATTGAACTGCCAGTACTGCCGCCGTCCGGTGCACGCGAGCGTCCGCTCGATCCGACCGAAGGTGAAGTGAAGAAAAAACCGGAAAAGCCGCCGGAACCGATGATCAAGCCTACAAAAATCATCACCTCCCCCGTACGCGGCGGGCAGCAAATTTACGCCCAGGGCGGCGACCTGGTGGTGATCGCTCCGGTAAGCCCGGGCGCGGAACTTCTCGCCGATGGCAACATCCATGTATACGGCCCGATGCGCGGACGTGCCCTCGCCGGCATCAAGGGTGATACCAAGGCCCGTATTTTTTGCCAGCAGTTGACCGCTGAACTAGTGTCCATCGCAGGCCAGTACAAGGTTTCAGAAGATTTGCGCCGTGATCCGCTGTGGGGGGCCGGGGTACAAGTCAGCCTGTCGGGCGATGTGTTGAACATCATCCGTCTTTAACGGATACTGCCGCATTTTCCAAGCATCTCTAGACTCTGATAGCAAAGCGAAACCGGCAAGACTTGCGTAGGACTATTTGGAAGTTGGCGTTCCCCCGTGGAAACCACATCTTTTTCCTACAAAGGCTGTCCGCCTGCGGCGAGTTCCAAGAGATGTTTTTCAGGGACCGAAAAGTCCTTTTTCCTTAGGGGTGAAACACCTTGGCCAAGATTCTCGTGGTTACATCCGGCAAGGGTGGTGTGGGTAAGACCACCACCAGCGCCGCTATCGGTACCGGCCTCGCTCTGCGCGGCCACAAGACAGTCATCGTCGACTTCGACGTCGGTTTGCGTAACCTCGACCTCATCATGGGCTGCGAACGCCGCGTGGTGTATGACTTCGTCAACGTGGTCAACGGTGAAGCCAACCTGCAACAGGCCCTGATCAAGGACAAGCGCCTTGAGAACCTGTATGTATTGGCCGCCAGCCAGACGCGCGACAAAGATGCGCTGACCAAAGAAGGCGTAGGCAAAGTACTCGCCGAGCTGAAAGAAACCTTCGAGTACGTGGTGTGCGACTCCCCGGCCGGCATCGAAACCGGTGCTCACTTGGCAATGTACTTCGCCGATGAAGCGATCGTTGTGACCAACCCGGAAGTGTCTTCGGTACGTGACTCGGACCGTATGCTCGGCCTGCTGGCCAGCAAATCCAAGCGCGCCGAAGACGGCCAGGACCCGATCAAGGAACACCTGCTGCTGACCCGTTACAACCCGGAGCGCGTCAGCAACGGCGAAATGCTTGGCGTTGAAGACGTGAAAGAAATCCTCGCAGTGACCCTGCTGGGCGTGATCCCGGAATCCCAGGCCGTGCTGAAGGCTTCCAACCAAGGCGTACCGGTGATTCTTGACGACCAGAGCGACGCCGGCCAGGCGTACAGCGATGCCGTCGATCGCTTGCTGGGCAAGACCGTGGAACATCGCTTCCTCGATGTTAAGAAGAAGGGATTCTTCGAGCGTATCTTTGGAGGCAACTAAACAATGAAATTTCTCGACTTCTTTCGCGCCAACAAAAAGCCAAGTACCGCGTCGGTAGCGAAAGAGCGTCTACAGATCATCGTGGCGCACGAACGCGGCCAACGCAGCACGCCGGACTACCTGCCAGCCTTGCAGAAGGAACTGGTCGAGGTGATCCGCAAGTACGTCAATATCGGCAACGATGACGTGCATGTCGCCCTGGAAAATGACGGCAGCTGCTCGATCCTGGAACTCAATATCACCCTGCCTGATCGTTGATCGAACAGGCGGTCGCCACGGCGGCTCGGGCACCTTGATCCCTTTTATGGGACCGGGTGAGCGAGCCGCCGTTGGCGTTTGTTACGAGGCTGTTTAATGCCGCTGTCCAATATCCATATCCTGCATCAGGACGACGCTGTCCTGGTGGTGAACAAGCCGACCCTGTTGCTCTCGGTGCCAGGCCGCGCCGATGACAACAAGGATTGCCTGATCACCCGTCTGCAGGAAAACGGCTACCCCGAAGCCCGCATTGTCCATCGCCTGGACTGGGAAACCTCGGGCATCATCCTGCTCGCGCGGGACGCCGATACCCACCGCGAACTGTCGCGCCAGTTTCATGACCGCGAAACCGAAAAGGCCTACACCGCCCTGGCCTGGGGCCAGCCGGCACTGGACAGCGGCAGCATCGACCTGCCCCTGCGCTACGACCCGCCGACCAAGCCACGCCACGTGGTCGACCACGAATTCGGCAAACACGCGCTGACCTTCTGGAAAGTGCTGGAACGTTGCGGCGACTGGTGCCGCGTCGAGCTGACGCCGATCACCGGGCGTTCGCACCAGTTGCGCGTGCACATGTTGTCGATCGGCCACCCGTTACTCGGTGATGGCCTGTACGCCCACGAACAAGCCCTGGCCGCCTGGCCGCGTTTGTGCCTGCATGCGAGCATGTTGAGCTTCACGCATCCGCAGAGTGGCAAACGGCTTCGCTTCGAGTGCCCCGCGCCCTTTTAAGCTGCGAACACGGTCAAATATGGGAGCCGGTGCAACGAGTTCACTTCAAATGTGGAGCCAATACGGTAAACTCCGCGCATTGCTGTCTGGAGCTATTTATGCGCGAAGCGTTGAATCAAGGCCTGATCGACTTCCTCAAGGCCTCCCCTACTCCTTTTCATGCCACTGCCGCCCTCGCCCAGCGCCTGGAAGCGGCGGGTTACCAGCGCCTCGACGAGCGCGAAACCTGGACCACCGAGGCCAACGGGCGCTATTACGTCACTCGTAACGACTCCTCGATCATCGCCTTCAAGCTCGGCCGCCACTCACCGCTGCAAGGCGGCATTCGCCTGGTCGGCGCCCACACCGACAGCCCGTGCCTGCGCGTCAAGCCCCAGCCGGAGCTGCAGCGCCAGGGTTTCTGGCAGTTAGGTGTGGAAGTCTACGGCGGCGCACTGCTGGCGCCGTGGTTCGACCGCGACCTGTCGCTGGCCGGCCGCGTGACCTTCCGCCGCGACGGCAAGGTCGAAAGCCAACTGATCGACTTCAAGCTGCCCATCGCCATCATCCCCAACCTGGCCATTCACCTGAACCGTGAAGCCAACCAGGGTTGGGCGATCAATGCGCAGACCGAACTGCCGCCGATCCTCGCGCAATTTGCCGGTGACGAACGCGTGGACTTCCGCGCCGTGCTCACCGAGCAGCTGGCAAGGGAGCACGGGCTGAACGCGGATGTGGTGCTCGACTACGAGCTGAGCTTCTACGACACCCAAAGCGCTGCGGTGATCGGCCTCAATGGCGACTTCATCGCCGGTGCGCGCCTCGATAACCTGCTGTCGTGCTACGCCGGCCTGCAAGCCTTGCTCACCAGCGAAACCGACGAAACCTGCGTGCTGGTGTGCAACGACCACGAAGAAGTCGGCTCTTGCTCGGCGTGCGGCGCCGATGGCCCGATGCTGGAACAGACCCTGCGCCGCCTGTTGCCCGAAGGTGACGAATTCGTACGTACCATTCAGAAATCACTGTTGGTGTCGGCGGACAATGCCCACGGCGTGCACCCCAACTACGCCGAGAAACACGACGCCAACCACGGCCCGAAACTCAACGCTGGCCCGGTGATCAAGGTCAACAGCAACCAGCGTTACGCCACCAACAGCGAAACCGCCGGCTTCTTCCGCCACCTGTGCATGGCCCAGGAAGTGCCGGTACAGAGCTTCGTGGTGCGCAGCGACATGGGCTGCGGCTCGACCATCGGCCCGATCACCGCCAGCCACCTGGGCGTGCGCACCGTGGACATCGGCCTGCCGACATTCGCCATGCACTCCATCCGTGAGCTGTGCGGCAGCCATGACCTGGCGCATTTGGTGAAGGTGTTGGGCGCGTTCTATGCGAGTCGCGATCTGCCCTGAGACCGAGGCGCGGCCATCGCGGGCAGGCCCGCTCCCACTTTGGAATGCATTTTCCTGGGCGCTCCCACTTTGGAATGCATTTTCCTGTGGGAGCGGGCCTGCCCGCGATGACAATTTCACTGACACCCAACGCTATCTGACTCACATCAACTCCACTTCTCGTAATCCGACCTAGACTTGTCAGTATTCCCACTCCGACAAGGCCGTCGCACCATGATCTCCATGTCCTCTTTCCACACCATGCTCATTCCCATCATCATCGGCATGATCCTGCTCGCGACCGGTTTCAACTTTCGTGACAAACCTGTGGGCGTGTTTGGCATGTGGGTCGGCATGCTGTTGATCCTGGGCACCGTGGTGTACAAAATCCTCGCCAAACTGGCGGAATGACAAATGCACTCGCATTGGGCATAGCGGCCTCGTACACTCGGTCAATTCGTCGTTTTCAAGGTTGACCGCCTCGTGCTCTCCCGTCTGTTTGCTCTGCCCTGCTACTGCCTGTTCGCCCTGCTGATGCTGCTGCCGCTCACGCCTGCCCACGCCGCGGGCTTGCCCGGCCTGCTCGGCAGCACCACCAAGACCCAACCCCAGGCCGACGTGCCGCTGGGGCAGTCGCTGGACGAGGTGATCAAAACCTTGGAAAACGACAAGCAGCGTACTCAACTGCTGAGCGACCTGAAAAAGCTGCGCGAAGCCACGCAAAAAGCCCAACCGGCCGCCGAACAAGGCGTGCTTGGTTTGATCGGCAGTACGCTGTCCGACCTTGAGCAGCAGTTCTCCGGCGCCGACAGCCCGGTGCAACGCTGGTCCAATGAAGTCGACCTGGCCAAGGACGAACTCAGCGCCCTGATGCTGCCAGCACGCGAATGGTTGCCGATCATTTTCGGCTTTGCCGTGATCCTGGCCTTGTGGAGCCTGCTGGCCGCCGCGCTGATCTGGCTCAGCCACCGCGTGCGCGAACGGTTCGGCCTGCCCGAGGAACTGCCGCAACACCCGCGCACCTGGGACATGCTGCGTTTCGCCCTGCGCAAACTGGGCCCTTGGTTGATCGCCCTGGTGATCACGGTGTACCTGAGCTACGCCTTGCCTTCGTCCCTGGGTAAGTCCCTGGCGATGGTGCTGGCCTATGCGCTGGTGGTCGGCACCTGTTTCTCGGCCATCTGCGTGATTGCCTTCTCCGTGCTCGATGGCCCGCATCGCCACCGCGCGCTGTACATCCTGCGCCGCCAAGCCTTCCGCCCACTGTGGTGGATCGGCAGTTTTGCCGCGTTTGGTGAAGCCTTGAGCGACCCAAGACTGATCGCGGCACTCGGCCAACACCTTGCCCATACCGCCGCGACGGTCGCCAATGTGATGGCCGCGCTGTCCACCGGCGTGTTTATCCTGCGTTTCCGCCGTCCGATCGCGCACCTGATCCGCAACCAGCCGCTGTCGCGCCGCCTTACCCGCCGCGCCCTCACCGATACCCTTTCGATCATCGGCACCTTCTGGTACTTGCCGGCGCTGTTGCTGGTGGGCATCTCGCTGTTCGCCACCTTCCTGTCGGCCGGCGACACCAGCACGGCGCTGCGCCAATCATTGTTGTGCACGGTGTTGCTGGTGTTGTGCATGGTGATCAACGGCCTGGTGCGCCGCCATGCACTCAAGCCACAGCGCGGGCACAAACGCCATGCGCTGTACTCCGACCGCCTGAAAAGCTTCGTTTACACCTTGATCCATCTGGTGGTGTGGCTGGTGTTTATCGAGCTGGGCCTGCGGGTTTGGGGGCTGTCGATGATTCGCTTCACCGAAGGTGACGGCCATGAAGTCAGCGTCAAGCTGTTCGGCCTGGGCGGCACGCTGCTGTTTGCCTGGCTAATCTGGATCCTCAGCGACACCGCGATCCACCATGCCCTGACCCGCTCGCGCAAAGGCATGGCGAATGCGCGTGCGCAGACGATGATGCCGTTGATCCGCAACGTGCTGTTCGTGACCATCTTTATCATCGCCGCCATCGTGGCCCTGGCGAACATGGGCATGAACGTCACGCCACTGCTGGCCGGTGCCGGTGTGATCGGTATCGCCATCGGTTTTGGTGCGCAGTCGCTGGTGGCCGACTTGATCACCGGCCTGTTCATCATCATCGAAGACTCCCTGGCGATTGATGATTACGTGGACGTCGGCGGCCACCTCGGCACCGTCGAAGGCCTGACCATCCGCACCGTGCGCCTGCGCGACATCGACGGCATCGTGCACACCATTCCGTTCAGCGAAATCAAAAGTATCAAGAACTACTCGCGGGAGTTCGGCTACGCGATCTTCCGGGTGGCGATCCCCTACAACATGGAAATCGACGACGCCATCAAGTTGATGCGCGACGTCGGCCAGAAAATGCGCAACGACCCACTGCAACGCCGCAACATCTGGTCACCGCTGGAGATTCAGGGCGTGGAAAGCTTTGAGTCCGGCAGCGCGATTCTTCGGGCGCGGTTCAAGACCGCGCCGATCAAGCAGTGGGAAGTCTCGCGGGCATTCAACCTGTCGCTCAAGCGCCATCTGGATGAGGCCGGGCTGGACCTGGCGACGCCGCGCCTGAGCGTGCAGGTAGTGACCGCAGGCTCCGTGCTGGAGAAAGATCCACAACAATAATTAGGGAGAGGTGCTTATGCGTTTAAACGGTCTGACACACCAATGGGTTTTGGGCTTGCTATGCGGCGCCGCCAGCGGGGTGGTCATAGCCGCCAGCAGCGGCCAGGACAGTGCCCGGGAGGAAATCGCCGCCCAGGCCAAAATCCTTGAACCGGCCCTGCTGGAAACCCGCCGCGATATCCACGCCCACCCTGAACTGGGCAACACCGAAACCCGCACCGCCGAATTGGTCGCCAAGCAACTGCGCGACCTGGGCCTTGAAGTCAAAACCGGCGTGGCCCGCACCGGCGTCGTCGCCATCTTGAAGGGCGCCCTGCCCGGCCCGACCGTCGCCTTGCGTGCGGATATGGATGCATTGCCGGTCAAGGAAGTCGCCGACCTGCCCTTCGCCTCCAAAGCCAAAGGCACCTACTTGGGCAAAGAGGTCGACGTGATGCACGCCTGCGGCCACGACGCCCACACCGCCATCCTACTGAGCACGGCGAAAATCCTCACCGGCATGCGCGACCGCTTGCCCGGCACCGTGGTGTTTTACTTCCAACCGGCCGAAGAAGGCCCGAGCGACTTTGTCCCCGACGGTAAGAACACCTGGGGCGCGAAGATGATGGTGCAGGAAGGCGTGATGAAAGCGCCCAAGCCGGACGCGGTGTTCGGCCTGCACGTGTGGGCCGGTGTCCCCGCCGGGCAGATCGCCTACCGTCCGGGCCCGACCCTGGCCAGCTCCGATGACCTGCGCATCAAGATCCTCGGCAAACAGACCCACGCCGGCCGCCCTTGGGACGGCATCGATCCGATCACCGTGGGCGCACAAACCATTGTCGGCCTGCAGACCGTGGTCAGCCGCCGCACCGACATTTCGTCATTCCCGTCGGTGGTGAGCATCGGCACCATCAACGGCGGCACCCGCTACAACATCATCCCCGAATCGGTGGATATGACCGGCACCATCCGCTCCTACGACTACGGCATCCGCCAGAAACTGCACGCGGACGTGCGCCAGACCGTGGAGAAAATCGCTGAAAGTGGCGGTGCCAAGGCCGAAGTCACCATCATCGAAAAGTACGACCCAACCATCAATAACCCGGCGCTGACCGAGAAAATGCTGCCAAGCCTGCGTTGGGCGGCCAAGGATGATGTGGTGCAGGGGCCGCTGGTCGGCGGTGCCGAAGACTTCTCGTTTTACGCCAAGGAAGCGCCGGGGCTGTTTGTGTTCCTGGGGGTGACGCCGAGGGATCAGGAGATGAGCAAGGCGGCACCGAATCACAATCCGGGCTTCTTTGTGGATGAGTCGGCGTTGGTGGTGGGGGTCAGGACGTTGGCGTCGTTGGCGACGGATTATCTCTATACCCACCCACCGCAATAACGCTTTTATGTGGGAGTGGGCTTGCCCGCGATGGCGGTGTAGAAAATGCGCAGATACCCATGGCTATCGCAGACAAGCCCGCTCCCACATTGGGTTTGCGGTGTGTCAGCCAGCCAACGCTGCGCCATCCATCTTCTGGCGCAGGCTGAGCGGGCGCATGTCGGTCCAGACTTCTTCGATGTAAGCCAGGCACTCTTTCTTCATGCCACTCTTGCCCACGGTGCGCCAGCCTTCCGGTACGGCTTTGTAGTCGGGCCAGATGGAATACTGTTCTTCGTGGTTGACCACTACCTGAAACAGGATGTCGTCGCGGTCAAATACTGAGGTCATTGCTGTTCTCCATCAAAAATAAGGCTGGCTGCGCACCACGCGCAGCGCTGATATCTGTAGAAACGTACCAAGGGTACGAAAAATTAGAGGCTGGCGACCGCTGCCGCCAAGGCACGGCCGAAGATCTCGGCAACCCGGTCGATTTCGGCGGCGGTGATCACCAGCGGCGGCAGGAAGCGCACCACACTCCCATGGCGGCCGCCCAGTTCGAGGATCAGGCCGCGCTTGAGGCATTCGCGCTGCACCAGCGGCGCCAGTTGGCGATGCACCGGTGGGTGGCCCTGGATATCAAGGGTGCCGCTGGGGTCCACCAGTTCCACGCCGAGCATCAGCCCACGCCCACGAATATCCCCCAAGTGCGGGAAGTCGCGTTGCAGGATGCGCAGGTGCTCGCCGAGGCGCTCGCCCATGGCCGCGGCATGGCCGGCCAGGTCGTGCTCCTTGAGGTAGCGCATCACCGCCGACCCCGCCGCCATCGCCATCTGGTTGCCCCGGAATGTCCCGGCATGCGCGCCCGGCAGCCAGGTGTCGAGCCAGTCGCGGTACACCACCACCGCCAACGGCAAACTGCCGCCGATGGCCTTGGACATCACCACTACATCCGGGATGATGCCCGCGTGTTCGAAGGCAAACATCTTGCCGGTGCGACCGAAGCCGCTTTGGATTTCATCGACGATCAGCGCCACACCGGCTTGCTCGGTGATACGGCGCAGGCCACGCAGCCAGTCGAGATCGGCCGGGATCACGCCGCCCTCGCCCTGCACCACTTCGACAATCACCGCCGCCGGCAACAACACCCCGGCCTCCGGGTCGTTGAGCAGGTTTTCCAGGTAATGCAGGTTGACCCGCACGCCCTCTGCGCCACCCAGGCCGAAAGGGCAGCGGTAGTCGTAGGGATACGGCAGGAATTGCACGCCATTACTGAGCAAGGCGCCCAAAGGTTTTTTCGGCCCCAGGCTGCCCATCAGGCTCAGCGCGCCTTGGCTCATGCCGTGGTAACCGCCCTGGAACGACAACACCGTGCTGCGACCGGTGGCCGTGCGCACCAGCTTCAGCGCGGCTTCGACCGCATCGGTGCCGGTGGGGCCGCAGAACTGGATTTTCGCTTCCCGCGCCAGCTCCATCGGCAAAAGGCCAAACAGGTCTTGTACGAACTGGTCCTTCACCGGTGTGGTCAGGTCGAGGGTGTGCAGTGGCAGTTCGTCGCTCAGTACCTGCTGGATGGCGTCGATCACCACTGGGTGGTTATGGCCCAACGCCAGAGTGCCGGCGCCGGCCAGGCAGTCGATGAAGCTTCGGCCTTCGACGTCTTCCACGTAGATGCCCTTAGCGCGCTTGAGCGCCAGGGGGATACGCCGGGGATAGCTGCGGGCGTTGGACTCCTGCTGGCGTTGGCGGGCCAGTAACGGGGTTTCTTCGAACTGGTAGAGCGTTTCCACGGGTGCCGGGCTGGCGTGCACCGGGCCGTCTTCGATACGGCTGGTAGCGACTGACATCTCTCGATCCCTCAATACGCTGGTGGGGGTGACCAAACTGCCGATCCGCGTGCGCGCGGATTTCATGTTCTGGAGACGCACCAGGGGTGGGGGGATTTAGGCTTGTTGTGGTTTTTTGAGTGGGGGCATGATCGTTCCCACGGGGACTGCGTGGTCATCCCCGAGCGTGGGAACGATCATTCCGTCAGTCAAAGCTCCCGATACCGCTCATTCAACGCATACAAAATCGCACACGTCTCGCCATCCAAAACCCCACCATAATCCCGACTCCGAAAGTGCATCTGAAACGCCCGCGTTCTCAGCTCAAACGCCTGGCGATTCCAAGCCGGCTTATACCCATACCGCTGAAACGCCCGCTCCACCTCAACCTCCGGCGGCAACCCAAGACAAAAGCGCCGCTGATACATGGCCCGCGTCGACTCATCAAACCAGGCCCCAATCCCAGCCTCGAACAATCGCCGCCAAGGCAACCGAGGCCCAGGATCACTCTTGCGCCAATACGCCACATCCGAATGCCCAACAATGTCGACGGGCTCAACCTGCGGATACCGCTCAAGAATGTCGCGAACCAACGCAATCAACACATCAACCTGCTCCTCGCCGTACGCTGGAAAGGTAAACACCCCGCCATCCTCCCGCGCCAAATTAACAATCTCGACACCAATCGACCGGCTATTGAGATTATCCCGACCACCCCAATGGCTCACCCCGGCATGCCAGGCACGCTTATCCTCGTCCACCAACCGAAACACGCGCAATTCGTCATACCCGGCGGCACGGTAGCCGAGCTCATCAGGGTCCGGCAGCAGATAGTGAGCGCTGACGCCATTTTGAGTAAGCGTAAGCAGGGATGAAGCGAAAGGCGACGCGGTGTAATGCAGGACCACCTGCCGCACGGGCTCGCCCATGCGTTCATTGAAATCCCTGGAAGGGAAACTGCTATCGATCACCAACATAAGAACCGTCCTTTTCAGTACAGGCCGAGTCATTCAGCCCGTTCAAGCGCAAAAAAATTACCGCCATCCTGAAGTGCTGAACTTCAAAAAGGCGGTAATTGTTTGGCACCTTAAAAGAACGTGATCAGCGCCGCAGCGGCATGCCCAAGTCAACCCGCAGGCCATCCGGCTGGCTGTCGAATTTCAACGAGCAGGAGCAGCGCTGCACGATAGCCTGCACAATCGCCAGGCCCAGTCCACACCCCTCGCTGCTGCCATTGCGCCAGAAACGCTGGGTCAGGTATTGCAGGTCATCACTGGAAATCTGCTTGCCATGGTCACGCACGCGGAACACCACCGTGTCGGCGCTGGTGAATACATCCAGCTCCACGCGCGTGTCGCCCGGGGTGTGGCGCAGGGCGTTATCCAGCAGGTTGCGCAAGGCAGCGACGGCCAAGGCCACCGGCATTTCTACCGGGGTTTGCGTGAGGTTGTCCGCCAGGATCAGGTCGATACGCCGGTTATCGCCGGCATTGGCGTCCTGGATCGCCAGCCGTGCGACTTGTTCAGCACTGGATTGCAAGCCATCGTCGAACGACAGGCTGCCCTCCACCCGCGCCAACAGCAGCAATTGCTCCAGGGTGCGGTGCAAGCGGTCGGCGCCCTCTTCGGCATGAGCCAGGGATTGGTCGCGGGCCGCACCGTCGGTCATGCGCGCTACTTGCAGGTGGGTCTTGATCGCCGTCAGCGGGCTGCGCAGCTCATGGGCGGCATCGCCGGTGAGCCGGCGCTCACGCTCGATGGCCTTGGCGATGCGTTGCAACAGTTGGTTTTGGGTGTCGAGCAGCGGCTTCAGCTCGCTGGGCAGCGGGTGAATCTGCAGGGGTTCGAGGGAGTCAGCACTGCGGCGCATCAACGCATCGCGCATGCGGTTCAGCGGCACCAGGCTCTGGCCGATGCCCAGCCACAGCAGGCACAGGCAACCCAGCAAGGCCACGCCGACCGGCACCGAAGCCGCCAGCAGGATCGACAGGTTCAGCGCCTCACGCTCCACTTGGCGATCGGCAGTGGTGATCAGCAGGTCGCCACGGGACAGGGTGAAACTGCGCCAGCCCACGCCGTCGATGACCTGATCGCGAAAGCCGCTCTTGCGCGACTCCAAGCCTTCATCCGGGGTGGTATGGCTGCGCGCCAGGACCTCCCCGCGCAAGGAGCTGACCTGGCAGGCCATGCCACCCGGCACATTCAGTTGTTCGGTGCGCAACTGCGTACCGCCGCTCACGCTGGCAAGGCCCGGCATCTGCTCGGTCAGACCCGCCACCATGCGTGCCGACGCGACCAGACGCTGGTCGAGGGAAAACATCATCTGGTTGCGCAGGTCGTTGAGCATCCAGGCTGCCGCCAGCAGCCAAATCAGCACAAAGGCAGCGCCCAGCTTGAACGTCAGGCGCAGGCGCAGGCTCATCACGAAGCATTTTCTCCATCATCCAGCACGCCACCGTCCGCCACGCCCAGGCGATAACCGAGGCCACGCACGGTCTCGACAATGCCGTTGCCCAATTTGCGCCGCAGGTGGTGGATATGCACGTTGAGGGCGTTACTTTCCAGCTCGTCGTTGAAGCCGTAGACGCTGTCCTTGAGCTGTTCGCTGGACAGCACCCGGCCCTTGTTGTGCAGCAGTGCCTGCAACAACGCTTGTTCGCGACGGGAAAGGTCCACCGGCTCGCCGGCCAGGAAGGTTTCGCGGCTGCTGGGGTCATAGGCCAGACGGCCGTGTTCGATCAAGTTGATTCTGCGCCCCGCCACCCGCCGCAGCAGGGTTTGCAGGCGTGCAGCAAGCTCGCGCAAGTCGAAGGGTTTGAGCAGGTAGTCGTCGGCGCCGGCTTGCAGGCCGTCGACGCGATTAGTTACCGAGTCGCGCGCGGTAAGGATCAGCACCGGAATTTCCAGGCCTTGGCTGCGCTGTTGCTGCAGCAACTTGAGGCCGTCTTCGTCGGGCAAACCGAGGTCGAGCACCATGATGTCGAACGTGGCAGCCCTGAGCATCGCCCGCGCGGCAGCGGCCGTAGCCACGCGCTCGACGGTAAAGCCTTGGGCGCCGAGGCCAGCAACAATGCCGCTGGCGATCAGTTCGTCGTCTTCACAGACCAGTACGTGCATGGTTAACCCTTCATGAAAGATGGGGAGAATTAAAGGTGCGGCGGATTAAGCGCCGATTATGCCGTGAAAACAGGCGCACTCGGGCATTCCCTCACTTTAGAATAGCGCCCGGTTAATCATCGGTTAATCAACGCCACACATTGTGTGCCTAACTTGCATCAAACTAAGGCGTGTCCATGCGGTATTTGTTTACCTTTCTGCTGGTGTTATTCGCGGGATTCGCCCAGGCCGCGCCGGGCAATCCATTCGAGACCAAACCCGACTTCCTCCCGGTGGGCAAAGCTTTCACCTTTACCTCCGAGCGTCTTGAAAGTGGCGAGACCCAGCTGTATTGGCAGATTTCCGACGGCTATTACCTCTACCAGCAGCGCATGAAGTTCGAGGGCCTGGCCGAGAAGCCCGTATTGCCGCAGGGTGAAGCTCATAGCGACGAGTTCTTCGGTGAGCAGCAAGTGTATCGCCAAGGCCTGGAAGTGAAGATTCCGGCCGGCGCTACCGGCCAGGTCAAACTGAGCTGGCAGGGCTGCGCCGATGCGGGGCTGTGCTACCCGCCGCAGTCGACCACCGTGGACCTGGGTGGCAACCCGGCCGTTGCCGCACCCCGCGGCGCCCAAGCCCAGGACGAGAGCCTGGCCAGCGGCCTGCAGCAGCGCAGCCTGGGTTGGAGTCTATTGGTATTCTTTGGCCTCGGCCTGTTGCTGGCATTTGCCCCGTGCTCGTTGCCGATGCTGCCAATCCTCGCAGGCCTGGTGGTCGGCAGTGGCGCCAGCCCGCGCCGTGGTTTTGCCCTGGCCAGCAGCTATGTGGTGTGCATGGCGCTGGTGTATGCGGCCCTTGGCGTATTGGCCGCGTTACTCGGCGGCAACCTCGCCGCACTGCTGCAAACGCCGTGGATTCTGGGCAGCTTCGCCGCGCTGTTTGTAATCCTTGCGCTACCAATGTTTGGTTTCTTTGAACTGCAACTGCCGACCTTCCTGCGTGACCGCCTGGACAACGTCAGCCGCCAGCAAAGCGGCGGCAGTTTGGTGGGCGCCGGCATTCTCGGTGCACTGTCCGGTTTGTTGGTGGGGCCGTGCATGACCGCGCCGCTGGCCGGCGCCCTGCTGTATATCGCCCAGAGCGGCAATGCGCTGCACGGCGGCTTGATCCTGTTTGCGATGGGCATCGGCATCGGTATTCCGTTGTTGCTGCTGGTGACCGTGGGCAACCGCTTCCTGCCTAAACCGGGTACTTGGATGAATGTGCTCAAGGGCGTTTTCGGCTTCCTGTTCTTGGGCACGGCGGTGCTGATGATTCGCCCGGTCGTCGGCGAAAGCCTGTGGCTCGGCCTGTGGGGCGCATTGGCGCTGGTGATGGCCTACTGCGGCTGGAGCCTGGCCCGCGAGTATGGCTTGGCGGCCAAGGTTTTTGGCGCTGGTTCCCTGGTGCTGGGCCTGTGGGGCGCCGTGCTGGTGGTGGGCGCAGCCGGAGGCAGCGACGACCTGTGGCAACCGCTGAAGGTCTACAGCGGCTCGCAGGTGGGCGCTGCACCGAGTGCCCATGACGCCTTCATGACCATCAACGACCCGGCCGCGCTGCAAAGCCAACTCGACAGCGCCAAGGCTCAGGGCCAATGGGTGCTTGTGGATTACTACGCCGACTGGTGCGTGTCGTGCAAAATCATGGAAAAACAGGTGTTCGGCAAACCCGAAGTGATGGACGCCCTCAAAGATGTGCGCCTGCTGCGCCTGGACGTCACTGCCGACAACGCCGCCAGCCGCGAGCTGCTCGGCCGCTACAAGGTGCCGGGGCCACCGAGCTTCGTGTGGATCGGCCCGGACGGTGAAGAACGCCGCGCCCAACGCATCACCGGCGAAGTGGATGCCACCGCCTTCCTGCAACGTTGGTTACAGACCCGGGACGCGCGCTGATGCTGACCCTGACCATCGGCACCTTCGCCATCGCCCTAAATCACATCCTGCTGATCAGCGCGCTGATTCTCGCCACCGTGGTGGGTTGGCGCGTGGCCAAGCACGGCGGTGAAAACCCGGAGTCAGTGCTTTTCAGCCTGTTCCTGCTGGGCATGCTGGTGGCGCGCATTAGCTTTGTATTGATGTATTGGAGCGACTACCGCCACGACCCGCTGCAAATGGTCGACCTGCGCGACGGCGGTTTTCTCGCCTGGCCCGGCGTGATCGCGCTGGTGCTCGGTGCACTGCTGTACGGCTGGCGCCGCCCTGCGCTGCGCAAACCGCTGAGCGCCGGGGTGATCACCGGGCTGCTGTTCTGGGGCATGACCAGTTTATCTCTGAGCCTTTACGACAAGGGCGCGCAACTGCCGGATATCACCTTGCGCAATGCCAATGGCGACGTGGTGCAACTGGCCGATTACAAAGGCGGCCCGCTGGTGATCAACCTCTGGGCCACCTGGTGCCCGCCGTGCCGACGGGAAATGCCCGTGCTGGAACGCGCACAGCAACAACGCCCCGACGTGACCTTCCTGTTCGTCAACCAGGCCGAAAGCATGCAAAGCGTCAGCACCTACCTCGCGACCCAAGGCCTGACTCTCGACAACATGCTGTTTGACGCCAGCGGCCGCCTCGGCCAGGCCGTGGGTTCCATGGCCTTGCCGACCACGTTGTTCTACCAAGCCGACGGGCGCCTGATCAACAGCCACCTCGGTGAGCTGTCCCAAGCCAGCCTGGCCCGTGCCATGGAACCCTTCGACACCGCCCCTGAAAGGAAACCGACATGCCTCGCCTCCGCCAACTGCTGACCCTGCTGCCGCTGACGCTCGCGGCCACCCTGGCCCAGGCCGAAGACTGGCCGGCACCGATCAAACAGATCGAAGCCAAAGGCGCCAAGATCCTCGGCAAGTTCGATGCCCCCAGCGGCCTCACCGGCTACGCCGCGCAGTACCAGAACCGGGGCATGGCCCTGTACCTGACCGCCGACGGCAAAAGCGTGATCGCCGGCAACCTGTACGACGCCGACGGTAAAGACCTGAGCACCGCGCCCCTGGAAAAACTGGTGTACGCGCCGATGGCCAAGGAAGTCTGGGCCAAGATGGAACACAGCAACTGGATTCAGGACGGCGATAAAAACGCGCCGCGCACCGTCTACCTGTTCAGCGACCCTAACTGCCCGTACTGCAACATGTTCTGGGAACAGGCGCGGCCGTGGGTAAAAGCCGGCAAGGTGCAGTTGCGCCACATCATGGTCGGCATCATCCGCGAAGACAGCCCAGGCAAGTCGGCCGCCCTGTTCGCCGCCAAAGACCCGCAAAAAGCCCTGGAAGAACACGAAGCCGCCGGCAAAGGCAGCAAATTGCAGGCGCTGGACAAGATCCCGGCGGATATCGAAGCCAAACTCGATGCCAACATGAAGTTGATGGAAGAGCTGGAATTGTCGGCAACGCCGGCGATTTTCTACCTGGATGACAAGGGTGGGTTGCAGCAGCAGCAAGGCGCACCATCGCCGGACAAGCTGGCGAAGATTCTGGGGCCGAAGTAATCGGCGTTTCCCTAAGACTGTTTCAGGCTTGCCCAACAGAAAACGAGCAAAGCAAATTCATAGAAAACCGCATGAAGATTTGAGCTTGACGCAAAAAATCCGATGCCCAAACAGGCATCGGATTTTGTTTCATAAAGCCAACGATCAGATCATAAACATAGCGGCTTGAGATCAGGCACGTCTGCCAGATGTCTCTTTGCGCTACTGCCGATTGGCGACTTCGAGATCCGCCTCATCCTCACCGAGGCCAGAGAGATGAGTGCCTTTGATCAACGGCCCATAACGGCGGCTGAATTCCCCGTTGTAGGGCACGTGGTCTTTGCTGATCCCGTTATCCCAATTCACCGACCATGTCATCAGGCCCTTGATCGACAACCCTTTGTCGTACAAACGCTTGAATGCATTGGTCACGGCTGCGGGGTTGATCACATAACCGGTGGCGGCTGCGTCGACGTTGGCCGGGAGGCCAATGACGAACTTGTCCGCCGGAATCTTGGTAAACCCTCGCGTTCCGCTCACCAGACTTTCGGTCAGGTAAAACAGGAAATCCTCTTTCATCGCGTCGTTGTTCTGGGCAATCCAGGCACCGTTGCCGTTGTTGACCTCCTGCACCCAGATCCCGTCGCCCCCCTGGTTGTAATACTGCGGGGCAATGAAGTCGTAATAGCCTTCCAGCGCCTGGAGGTAACCGACGTATTTGCCGGCGGTGGTCAGGTAAGGAAACTCCGGCGCCATGCTGATAATGAAGTGTTTGCCTTCACCGGCGTAATGGTCCTTGACCAGTTTCAACGCGGCGGGCAGGACAGTCTTGTTGTCGGCGAAATCAATCGCGCTCTGTTCAAGATCGATGTCCAGGCCATCAAAGCCATAAGTTTCCACCAGGCGGATAATCTCGTTGGCCAGTGGCTGTTCGTTGCCTTTATGCAACTCGATGTGCGCATCGGCGCCGCCAAGGGAAATCAGCACCGCCCTGCCCTGGCTGTTTAGCACGCCCACCTGGCGGCGGAACTCGGCGTCGGACAGGTTGTACGGCTTGAACGTTGGGATACCGTTGCCTTTCATGAAGGCCACGGCCACCACGTTGTAATCCCTCGGCACGTCCGCCAGGCTCATATTGGCGAATTGGCCACGCTGGTAGCCGTCGCTCGCGCCGGCAGGCCAGTTGTGCCAGAAGCCCATGAGGATCTTTTTGCCGGCAATGCTCGGCATCAGCGAGGCGACATCGTTCAGCGGCGATTTCAGTAAGGTGAAGTCAATCTTTGACATGTTCTAATCCTTCAGAACGTATGGGTTTAACGGCGTGGGCTTATTTGAAGTCCACGTCGAAGGCTTGATAGAAGGCGTTTCCGGTGTTGGCGACGATCCACATCAACACGATCACATGCTTGCCCTTTTTGTTGGCCGGCAGTTTCACTTCGTGATTGACCTTGGCCTTCAGTTCACCTGCATGACTGAAGTACGGCACCTGGGTATAGAAGTCTTCGGCGAACGGCTGGGTTTCCAGTTGTGCGCGGGTGATGCGCTGTTTCGGATCCCAGCCATCCTTGGTGATCAGCCAGCGATAGCCACGGGTGGTGTGCGGCGCGGTGTATTCCCAGGTGACCTTGAAGGTCTGACCCGGGTCGACATTGAGCAGCGGCCAGGTGAAGTCGCGGCTGAGTTTCTTGGCCATTTCCTCGTTGGTGAAGTTGATGCAGTCACGGGCATCGGTCTTGCCGCCGCTGAGGATGAAGCCGTCGGCTGGTGGAGTGACGCTGTCAGTGTCGGTTTGATAAGGCGCCGGGAACGGACCGGCAATCAGTGCCGGAAAGTTCTTGCCGCCTTCCATTTCAT
Source organism: Pseudomonas sp. IB20 (assembly GCF_009707325.1). Taxonomy (NCBI): domain Bacteria; kingdom Pseudomonadati; phylum Pseudomonadota; class Gammaproteobacteria; order Pseudomonadales; family Pseudomonadaceae; genus Pseudomonas; species Pseudomonas gelidaquae. Next base: position 3,516,469 of record NZ_CP046103.1, read on the forward strand.
TGACCTGCCAGGTAGCCAGCAGGCCGAGATCCACGGCGACTGCGCCACGGCTGGAAGGGGACGTGACACGACCATGGCGAAGAGGTGTCTGGGTTTGTGGTTTGTTCATTTGTTACTCCATTGATATTGATTAAGAACTCTCCTTTCCTTAAGGAGAGAACCTCAAACTAACGGAGTTGCTTTTTTTTTCCACAGGCCCGTTTTTCACTCATTTTCTTCTCATGAGACGATAGACCCGCAAACACTGTATATAAAAACAGTATAATGGCAATAACCTACGCTACCAGGGGTCAATTTCCTACAATTCAAGGCGCAAATAGACACAGCGTCTCTCGCAAATCGCCTTAGCCCGTTCGTAAGTGATGGCCCTCTGCACGTGATGAGGCATTGGCCTGGCGGCGAGAAAGAATTTCTAGGGAGCGTTCTCAATCAATCAGATGTGCTGAAAGCCACCCTCACCACCTGGCCCGAGCCACGCATGAGCCCGATGGGCTTCTGCGACTTACGGTAGACTGTGGTTGACGGGGGCGCTGGGTACATATCCGTTATTTGGATCACGGCTGCTATGGGTTCCGCCCTTACGGCGGCTCACTTTTGAAAGGCAAGGTTAACGGGGCGCCTCAGATCAAGCTCAAAAGCAGATCAAAAGCAAAGCTGAGGCGGCCTGACAGCCAGCCTGATCTCTGAAGCTGAACTCATCAATGTGGGATCGGGCTTGCCCGCGAAGGCGTCGGCTCAGCAAACATTGATGTTGACTGACCCACCGCTTTCGCGGGGATGTGGCGGCCTTTCAACGTTGTGTCGATACCTATGCBGCGGCTCGCGACTTCAACGGTTACTGACAGGAAAAAGATCTGTCCCCGCGCCAGGGCACCCTCGTCGATGCCACGATTATTCATGCTCCCAGTTCAACCAAGAACGAGGGAGGCCAGCGTGATCCTGAGAGGCATCAGACCCAAAAAGGTAACCCGTGCCACTTTGGAATAAAGGCCCTATCAGCGCCGATGTGGATTCTGCGTTAAGCAACGCTGAAAGTCGTTTGCGTTTCGACTAACAGCACGCTCACCGCCAGTTGTTCCACGTTTGCTTAAAGCCCCTCCAACTCCGCCATCAAATCACTCAACCGATCCACCTTCTCGGCGCTGATTTCATTCGCCGCCAACCCCTCGATGTACTCGGCCAACTCCGCCACCGTGCTGCACTCAAACATCGCCCGCAACGGTACATCTCGCTGCAGGTTTTTCTGCACGCGGGAGGCAATCTGCGTGGCCAGCAACGAGTGCCCGCCCAACTCGAAGAAGTTGTCCTGCACGCCTACTCGCTCAACCTTGAGCACCTCAGCCCAAATGGCAGCCAAGGTGGTTTCCAGCTCGTTGCGCGGTGCCAGGTAGTCCTGGCTATGCAACTGGCCGATCTCCAGGGCTGGCAGGGCCTTGCGGTCGAGTTTGCCGTTGGCGTTCAGCGGCAGGCGCTCGAGCCATAACCAGTGCAGCGGCACCATGTATTCCGGCAGTTCAGCGCGCAGGCGTTGCTTGATGCGGTCGAGGCGATCACTTGGGTTCAACACGTCGTCCGCCGCCACCAAGTAACCCACCAGATGCTTGCCGTTGACGCCTTCCTGCACCCCCACCGCCGCGTCACGCACCTGGGGCTGTTCATGCAGGCGCGCTTCGATTTCACCCAGCTCGATGCGGTAGCCGCGAATCTTCACCTGATGATCGATACGGCCCACATATTCCAACACGCCATCGCTGCGCCGACGTGCCAGGTCGCCGGTGCGGTAGAGACGCTCGCCCGGCTCGCCGAACGGGTTGGGCACAAACACCTGCGCTGTACGCAGCGGATCGCTGACGTAACCACGGCCCACACCGGTACCCGCCACGCACAACTCACCCACAGCACCTTGTGGCACCAACTCCAGTGCGCCATCGAGCACGTACAACCGGTTGTTGTCGGTCGGCGTACCAATCGGCAGATAAGTGCCACGGGTAGACGCCAGGTCGACACGGAAGAACGCCACGTCGTCCGAACATTCCGCCGGGCCGTACGCGTTGACCAAACCAATTTCTGGATAACGCAGCAACCATTGGTGTGCCAGCTCCGGCGGCATCGCTTCGCCCGTCGGCAACATCCAGCGCAGGCCGTCCAGGCTCATGCGCTCCTGGGCGAGCATGCCCTGGATCAGCGACGGTACGCTCTCCAGCACGGTTATGCCTTGGGCCTGCACATGCGCCAGCAAACCCTGCGGATCATGCGCAATAGTGTTCGGCACGATATCCACCCGCGCGCCGAACAGCGGCGCGGCGAGGAATTGCCACACGGAAATATCGAAGCTCTGCGAAGCCGTCTGGGCGATTACATCCGCCGGGCTCAGGTCCAGGTACGGCACCTTGCTCAATTGGTTATTGAGCATGCCGCGCTGTTCGACCATCACGCCTTTGGGCAGGCCGGTAGAACCCGAGGTGTAGATCACGTAGGCAAGGTTGTCCGGGCCGCTGTAGATCCCTGGATTTTCCCCACGGCCCGGCACTTCCTCCCACACCAGTAACTGGCAGTCGGTGCCTTCCAACAACTCAATCGCCTGCTCGCGGCACGCTTCAGTGCACACCAGCAACGGCGTGCGGCTCAGGTCAATAATGCGGCTCAGGCGCTGGCTTGGCAGGCCCGGATCCAGCGGCAAGTAACCGGCGCCGGCCTTGAAGCTGCCGATGATCATGCCCAGCAGATCCAGGTTGCGCTCGGCCAGCAACGCCACCGGTTGATCCAGGCCGACACCCGCCGCAATCAGCGCGTAACCCAGGCCGTTGCTGCGCCGGTTCAACTCGTCATAGGTCCATTGCTGGTCAAGGCAACTGGCGGCGATGCGCTGCGGATGCTCGGCCACCTGCGCTTCAAACAGCTCGACGTAGCTGCGCTCCAATGGGTAGGCGTGCTCACTCTGGTTGCAGCCGTCCAACAGGAATTCACGCTCTTGCTCGCCGATCAGCGGCAGGTCGGCCATGTCGCCATGGAAGCCCTGCACCAACGCCAGCAACAGCCGCTTAAACTCACCGAGCATGCCTTGCACGGTGGTTTCGTCGAAGTAACGCTGGTCGTAGGACAGGTGCAAACCGAGGTCATCGCCCGGGTAGCACACCGCGGTCAGCGGGAAGTTGGTGTGGGTGCGGCCGGAATCCGAGGTGGCGTTCAGGCGTTGCGCGCGGTCCAGCACCGAGACTTCCACCGGCGCGTTCTCGAACACGAACAGGCTGTCGAACAGCGGCTGGCCCTTGGGCAACTCGCTGTGTTCCTGAATAGTCACCAGTGGCAGGTATTCGTACTCGCGCAGCTGCATGTTGCTGTCGAGCAAGCCACTCAACCACTGGCGTACGCTGCAGTGCTGATCGTCTTCAGGCAGTTTCACCCGCAGCGCAATGCTGTTGATGAACAGGCCGACGGTGCGTTGCATCTCGGGCATTTCCACCGGGCGCCCGGCCACAGTGACGCCAAACAACACGTCACGCTCCCCGCTCAAGCGACGCAGCACCAACGCCCAGGCCGCTTGGGCGAAGGTGTTGACGGTCAGTTGATGGGCCTGCGCCAATTCACGCAGTTGCGCACCGTCGCGGGCATCCAGGCGGGTGTAGCAGTCGCCCACCACCATGCCGCCGCTGTGACCTGCGTGTTCACGCAGAAACGGCCGGTCGCTCGGGATCGGCGTGGTGCGCTCGAAACCTTGCAAGTTCTGCTGCCACCACTGGCGCGCTTCGGCGAGGTTCTGGCGTTGCAGCCAGGCGATGTAGTCGCGGTAGCGCGGCGGCGTGGCCAGTTGCGCTTCGCGACCTTCGCTCAGGGCCATGTAGATATCAAAGAAGTCATTCATCAGCAGCGAACGGCACCAGGCATCAATGAGGATGTGGTGGTTGCTCATCAAGAACCAGTAGCGCGCTTCGCCGACGCGGATCAGGCGCAGGTGGAACGGCGCTTGGTTGAGCAGATCGAAACCGGCTTCACGCTCGGCCTTGAGCAGCGCTTGCAGACGCGGCTCCTGTTCACTTTCCGGATCGGCGCTCCAGTCCAGGTACTCAATCGGCGTGCTGCCCGGTTTGTGGATCACTTGCAGCATGTCTTCGCCGACGTTCCAGCAGAACGACGCACGCAAGGCTTCGTGACGGGCGATCACCGCCTGCCAGGCCTGGGCGAAACGCTCGGGGTCCAGCGCGCTGTGGATGCGGTAACGGTCCTGCATGTAGTAAAGGCCGGTGCCCGGTTCCAACAGGGTGTGCAGCAACAAGCCTTCCTGCATCGGCGTCAGCGGGTAGACGTCTTCGATGGTGCCGGCCGCAATCGGCAGGCTGTCGAGTTGTGCTTGGCTCAGGTGGGCCAGCGGGAAGTCGGAAGGCGTGAGGCCGCCGGCATCGTCCTTGAGGCAGTGGGCAATCAGGCTTTGCAGTTCGGCGAGGTAGGCATCGGCCAGCTCGCTAATGGTCTGCTGATCATGGCGCTCGCGGCTGAAGGTCCAGCGCAGCACCAATTCACCGCCATACACTTGGCTGTCGACGCTCAACGCGTTGGGCAGCGGCGCATCCGGGTCATGGGCCAGGCCGGCCGACTCATCCAATGGATGGAACAGCGCATCGGCGCCGAAGCTCTGGTCGAATTGGCCGAGGTAGTTGAAGGTGAGGTCGGCGCTTGGCAGGGCGGCCATGGTCTGCTGGCACAGATCGTCCGCCAGGTAACGCAGCACGCCGTAGCCCAAGCCTTTGTGCGGCACGCCGCGCAGTTGCTCCTTGATCGCCTTGATCGACGCGCCCTGCTCTGCTTGCGGTGTAAGACGCAGCGGATAAGCACTGGTGAACCAGCCGACGCTGCGGGTCAGGTCGATGTCATCAAACAAGGTTTCACGACCATGGCCTTCCAGCTGAATCAGCGCTGAATCGTGCCCACTCCAGCGGCACAGCACGCGGGCCAAGGCCGTCAGCAGCAGGTCGTTGACCTGGGTGCGGTAGGCGCTTGGCGCCTGTTGCAACAACTGGCGGGTGTGTTCGGCATCCAGGCGCACGCTGACGGTGTCGGCATCGCGATTGCGCCGCGCGCCGTTCGGGCGATCCACCGGCAATACCACCTGCGGGCCGGCCAACTGGTCTTGCCACACAGCCAACTCTTCGCGCAGGGATTCGCTGCTCGCATAAGCCTGCAAGCGCGCAGCCCAATCGCGCAAGGCGCTGGTCTTGGCCGGCAGGCTCACGGACTGACCATCGCTCAACTGGCGGTAAACCGTTTGCAGGTCTTCCAGCAACACGCGCCACGACACGCCATCCACCACCAGGTGATGAATCGCGATCAGCAGGCGTTGCTGACCTTGCGGGCCGTCCACCAGCAACGCGCGTAGCAGCGGGCCGTGTTCAAGGTCGAGGCTGCGTTGGGTGTCGGTGAACAGCGCGCTGCACTGCTGCATATCGCGCACTTGCGCCTGCATCAGTACGCCGCCTTGCGGCACGGCCAAATGCTCGGCGTGCCATTGGGCGTCGCGCGGGGTGAAGCTCAAGCGCAGGGCGTCGTGGTGCTCCAGCACCGCCAACAGCGCTTGCTCCAGGCGATGAGGTTCGAGCAGTTGCAGCGGTTTTAGCAGCAACGCCTGGTTCCAGTGCTGACGATTAGGCATCTCGGTATCGAAGAACCAATGCTGAATCGGCGTAAGCCCTGAGCTGCCAGTCAGCACGCCTTGCTCGGCGGTAACCTGCTCGGAACGCGTGGCCACGCCAGCCAGGGTTTGCACGGTCTGGTGCTGGAATAAATCGCGCGGGCTGAAGTGAATTCCAGCTTGCCGCGCGCGGCTGACTACTTGGATCGACAGGATTGAGTCGCCGCCCAGTTCAAAGAAATTATCGTCCAGGCCGACTTGCTGCACGTTCAATACGGCGCACCAGATCGCGGCCAGGGTGTGCTCCAGCTCATTGCGTGGCGCCACGTATTGTTGGCGATTCGCCTCCGGGTCCGGCTGCGGTAAGGCACGACGGTCGAGCTTGCCGTTGGCGGTCAGCGGCATGCTGTCCAGCACGATCAAGTGCGCGGGCACCATGTAGTCCGGCAGTTGCGCCTTGAGGTGTGCCTTCAGCGCCTCGCGCAGGGTGCCGTGGTCGGCGTCGCTGACCAGATAGGCCACCAGCTGTTTGCCGCTGGGTGATTCCAACGCCAGCACCACCGCTTCGCGCACCGCTGGGTGTTCCAGCAGGCGGGTTTCGATTTCGCCCAGCTCAATACGGAAACCGCGAATCTTCACTTGATGGTCGACACGGCCCAGGTACTCCACCAGGCCATCGACGCGTTGGCGCACCAGGTCGCCGGTGCGGTACAAACGCCCACCCTTCGTGGCAAACGGGTCGGCGACAAAGCGCTCCGCGGTCATGCCCGGGCGCTGGTGGTAACCCTGCGCCAGACCGGCCCCGCCTACATACAACTCGCCGGTCGCGCCTTGCGGCACCAGCGCCAGGTCGGCGTCGAGAATGTAGGCCACACGCGCGCCGATGATGCTGCCGATCGGCACGCTGGCGGCGCCCTCTTCCAACTGCTCCGGCGCCAGGCTGGCCAGCGGCATGACCACGGTTTCGGTCGGGCCGTAGGCGTTGAAAAACACCTCGGGGTTGAACGCCGCGCGGATACGCTGCAAGTGTTCGCCGGTCAGCGCCTCACCGCCGGTGATGCACATGCGCACCGGCAAGGTCTGGTGCTGGGTCGCCAGCCATTGCGCCAACTGGCTGCCGTAGCTTGGGGTAAAGCCCAGAATATTGATGCGATGGGTGCGGATCAGCGCGCAGATTTCTTCGGCATCCCACTGGCCCTGGGCTCGTAGAACCACCTGCGCACCGCTGAGCAGCGGCACCAGCAAACGCTCGGTGGCGGCGTCGAAGTTGATGGAATAAAAGTGCAGTTCGCAGTCATCCGGGCGCATGCCGAAACGCTCGATCACCGCCTGGCAATGCATGGCGATTTCACCGTGGGACACCACCACGCCTTTGGGCTTGCCGGTGGAGCCGGAGGTGTAGATCAGGTACGCCTGGTGTTGCGGCAGGTTGATGAAGGGCAGCTCGTTGGCCGGGTAATTGGCGAGCACCGCAAGGTCATCTTCCAGGCACCAACACGCCACCGTCGCCGGCAGTTCACCGAGCGCTTCAAACATCGCCGCGTCACTGAGCAGCAGGCCGATGCCGCTGTCTTCGATCATGTAGTGCAAGCGGTCCAGCGGGTATTCCGGGTCCAGCGGCACATAGGCACCGCCGGCTTTGAGGATCGCCAACAGGCCAATCACCATTTCCAAAGAACGCGGCAGCGCCAGGCCAACACGTACTTGAGGGCCGACGCCGCGCTCGCGCAGCATCCAGGCCAGGCGGTTGGCGCGGGCGTCCAGTTCGCGGTAGGTCAGCGTCTCACCGGCGAAGGTCAGCGCAGGCGCATCGGGACGATTATTCGCCTGCTGGCTGAACAGCGGATGGATGCACTGATCGAGGCGATGCTCACCGGCCTCGACACCCAAACTGTTTTGCAGCGCACGCTGCTCGGTCGCCGTCAGCAGCGGCAGTTCGCTGAGGCGCTGTTGCGGGTTGGCGATCAACGCCTCCAGCAGGTTGCGCCAATGCTCGGCCATGCGCGCAATGCGCGGTTCGTCAAACAGGTCGGTGCTGTAGGTTAGGCAGCAACCCAGGCGATGGTCGAGGTCGGTGACTTCCAGGTTGAGGTCGAACTTGGTTGCACGTGCATCGTTGGCCAGGTACTCGACAGTCATGCCGGCCAGTTGGCGGCTCTGCTGGAATTCCCAGCGCTGCACGTTGCACATCACCTGGAACAGCGGGTTGTACGCCGCGCTGCGCGGGGGTTGCAGGGCTTCCACCACGTGGTCGAACGGCAGGTCCTGGTGGGACTGGCCTTCAATCACGGTGTGGCGCACGTGCTCGAATAACTCCCCCACTTTCATCTGCCCATTGAGCTGGCAACGCAGCACCTGGGTGTTGAGGAAGGCGCCGATCAGCCCTTCGCTTTCCGGGCGAATCCGGTTGGCCACCGGCGCGCCGATGCGCAGATCGGTCTGGCCGCTATAACGGTAGAGCAACACGGCCAGGGTGGCGGTCATGGTCATGAACAGGGTCAAGCCACGCTCGGCATTGAAGGCGCGCACGCGGGCGGCCAGTTCATCGCTCAGGTCGAAGCGGTACAGCTCGCCCTGATGGCTTTGCACCGGCGGGCGTGGGCGATCGCCGGGCAGTTCGAGCAGTGGATGCTCATGCCCAAGCTGTGCGATCCAGTAGTCGAGTTGGCGCTGACGCTCACCAGACTCAAGCCACTGGCGCTGCCACACGCTGTAGTCGAGGTACTGCACCGGCAACGGCGCCAGCGGCGAGTCGCGCTCGTCGATAAAGGCTTCGTACAGCGCGCTGAGTTCACGCGCGAAGATGTCCATCGCCCAACCTTCGGTGACGATATGGTGCAGGGTCAGCACCAGGTAGTGTTCCTGCTCGCCGGCCTTGACCAGGCATGCGCGCAGCAGTGGCCCGGTTTCCAGGTTGAAGGGCGTGTGGGCTTCGTGGTCGGCAAGCTGTTGCAGACGCCGCTGGCGCTCGGTGTCGTTCAGCGCCGAGAAATCCTGCCAGTCCATGCGCAGGCCGGTTTGCGGCGCGACCTTTTGATAAGCCACGCCGTCGACGCTCGGGAACGTTGTACGCAGGGTTTCGTGGCGCATGATCAAGGCTTGCAACGCGGCCTCGAAACGCCCCACATCCAGCACGCCGCGCAGGCGCGCCATGCCGCCGACGTTGTAGGCCGGGCTGTCCGGTTCCATCTGCCAGAGGAACCACATGCGCTGCTGCGAATAGGACAGCGGCACCGGCGCGCTGCGGTCGACTTTGGCGATGGCGGTTTGCTGGTTGCGCTGGCCCGAGGCTTGGATCAGCCCGACTTGCTCGGCAAACGCGCCCAACTCGCTGGCTTCGAACAAGGTGCGCAATGGCAACTCGACGTCGCAGGCCTGGCGGGTGCGCGAGATGATTTGCGTGGCCAGCAACGAGTGGCCGCCGAGGGCGAAGAAGTCGTCGCTCAAGCCAATGCGTGGCAGGCCGAGGACTTCGCGCCAGATCGCCGCAATCTGATGCTGCAACGGCGTTTCGGGTTCGATGTGTTCACGGGTTTGCCACACCGGTTCGGGCAATGCGCGACGGTCGAGTTTGCCGCTGGGGCTCAGGGGCATGGCGTCCAGGCGCATCAGTTGCGCGGGCACCATGTACTCCGGCAGCTCGGCGGCCAAGGCGGTTTTTACCGCTTGTTCGTCCAACTCGGTACCGGCGGTGTAGTAACCGATCAACTGCTGCTCACGCACCAGCACCACGGCCTGGGCGATGCCGTCCATGGCCAGCAGGCGCGCTTCGATTTCTTCCGGTTCCACACGAAAGCCACGCAGTTTGACCTGCTGATCAAGGCGGCCGAGGTATTCGAGCACGCCGTCAGCGCTCCAGCGCACACGGTCACCGGTGCGATACAGGCGTGCGCCCGCCTCGCCCAGTGGGTCGGCGACAAAACGTTCGGCGGTCAGCCCGGCGCGGCCGAGGTAACCACGCGCCAGGCCGATGCCGCCGATGCACAGTTCGCCCGGCACACCGGCGGGCAGTGGGTTGAGGTGTTCGTCCAGCACACGGCAGGTCACATTGCCCAGCGGCCGGCCAATCGGCGAGCGCTCGCCATCCTCGGCGTTGCATTGCCAATGGGTGACGTTGATCGCGGTTTCGGTCGGGCCATAACGGTTGTGCAGTTGCACTGCCGGCAGGCGTGCCAATACGCGGTTGCGCAACTCGGTGGGCAAGGCTTCGCCGCCGGAGAACAGGCGGCGCAGGCTGGTGCATTCGGCCACCAACGGCTCATCGATAAACAGCTGCAACAGCGGCGGCACAAAGTGCAAGGTAGTCACGCCGTGCTCCTGCACCAACTGCGCGATGCGGTGCGGGTCGCGATGCTCGCCGGGGCCGGCCAGCACCAACCGGCAACCGGTGATCAGCGGCCAGAAGCATTCCCACACCGACACGTCGAAACTGATCGGCGCCTTTTGCATCAGCACATCGGTTTCGTTGAGTTGATACGTGGCCTGCATCCACTGCAAGCGCTCGGCCAGTGCCGCATGGGTATTGCCCACGCCTTTGGGCTGGCCAGTGGAGCCGGAGGTGTAGATCACGTAGGCGAGGTTATCGCCGTGCAAGTGCAGACCCGGCGCCTGGGTCGGCCAACTGTCGAGGTGCAGGCTGTCCATCGCGATCACGCACACGCCTTCGGTGGCCGGTAACAGCTCCAGCAGCGAGGTTTGGGTCAGCAGCAGGTGTACGCCGCTGTCCTGAAGCATGTAGGCCAGGCGGTCGGCGGGGTAATCCGGGTCCAGCGGCACGTAGGCGCCACCGGCCTTGATGATCGCAAGCAAGCCGATCAACAGTTGCGGCGAACGCTCGGCGGCGATGGCCACGCACACATCCGGGCCGACGCCTTTGTCACGCAGGTAATGGGCCAGGCGGTTGGCCTGGGTGTGCAGTTGAGCGAAGGTCAGGCTGGCGCCCTGCCAGACCAGTGCGGTGCTGTCCGAGGTGTGCCGGTTAAGTAACTCGGGCAACCACTGCTGCGCGGGCACGCACGGCGCTTCGCTCCACGGCTGCTGCTCGTCGGTTTGCATCAGCTTCAGGTCGCCGATGGCCTGTTGCGGTTGCTCGCAGACGGCGTGCAGCAGGTTGATGAAGTGCTCGGCGAGACGCTGAATGGTTGCACTGTCGAACAATTCATCGGCGTAGTCGAACGACAGGCTCAGGCGCCCGTTGCGGTCTTCTTCGCTGTGCAGTTGCAGGTCGAACTTGGCCTCGCGGCTGTGCCACGCCAGCTCATCGGCGAGCATCCCCGGCAGGCGGCGCAAGGCACTCAAGTCGCGCTGCTGGTGGTTGAACATGACCTGGAACAGGCCTTGTTCACGGGCTTGCGGGAAGGCTTCCAGCAGTTGTTCGAACGGCAGGTCCTGATGGGCCTGGGCACCCAACGCCGTTTGGCGGGTTGCAGCCAACAGCTGGTTGAACGGCAGTCGCCCATCCAGCTCGGCGCGCAGCACCAAGGTGTTGATGAAGAAGCCGACCAGGCCTTGGGTTTCCTGGCGCGGGCGGTTGGCATTCGGCACGCCGATGCGAATATCACGCTGGCCGCTGTAGCGGTAGAGCAGGCTTTGGAACGCCGCCAGCAGCAACATGAACGGTGTGGATTCGTTGGCCTGGGCGGTCTGGCGAATCGCGGCACTGAGGCCTGCATCCAGGCGCACGCTATGGCGCGAGGCGCTGTTGCGTTGCTGCGCCGAGCGCGGGTGGTCGGTGGCCAGGCTCAGGGTTGGATGCTCCTCGCCCAACTGCGCTTTCCAATACGCCAATTGCCGCTGGCCTTCGCCTTCTGCCAGCCATTGGCGCTGCCAGTTGCCGTAGTCGGCGTATTGCAGGGCCAATGGCGGCAGCGCCAGGGTTTGGCCCTGGGTCGCGGCAGCGTACAGGCGCGAGAATTCATCGATAAGGATATTCAGCGACCAACCGTCGGCGATGATGTGGTGCAGCGTGACCAACAATTGGTGCTCTTCATCGTCCAGACGTACCAGGGTCACCCACAGCAGCGGGCCTTTTTCCAGGTCGAAGTGGGTGCGCGCTTCGTCTTCGCGGATCTGTTGCGCGCGCGCTTCACGCTCGGCGGCGGGCAGGTCGCTGAGGTCGATGACGTGCAGGTCGAATTCGATGCTTGCGTCCACACGCTGGAAGGCCTGGCCGTCGCGCTCGTAGAAGCGGGTACGCAGGGCTTCGTGGCGCTGGATCAGGCGCTGGAAGCTGGCGCGCACCGCGTCTTCGTCCAGCTCACCGCGCAAGCGCAAGGCGCCGGGGATGGTGTAGGCGCTGCTCTGCGGGTCGAGTTGCCAGGTGATCCACAGGCGATTTTGTGCCAGGGATTGCGGCAGGTCGTCTTGGCGCGACAAGGCATGAATCGCGCCTTGAGCGATGCCGCCGTCCTGCTGCAATTGCGCGACGTTTGCGGCAAAGCTCGCAAGCGTCGGCGCTTCGAACAGCATGCGCAGGTTCAGCTCCAGGCCCAGGGTTTCTCGCAGGCGCGCAACCACTTGGGTGGCGGTGATGGAGTTACCGCCGAGCAGGAAGAAGTGGTCATCGCCCGCGACAGTTGCGACCTGCAACTGCTCGCACCAGATCGCTGCGATCTGGCTTTGCAGTTCGGTTTCCAACGCCGCATCGCTCGCTTGCACGTGCAGGTCGGGGAACTGCGCATAGCTGTCGAGGCTGCCGTCGGCGTGGCGAAGGGCACACGCCGAGCGCTGCACCTTGCCGCTGGACGTCTTGGGCAAGGCGCCGGGGTTGAGCAATACAACCACGCTCGGGGCTTGTTGATAGGCCTCGGCCACGGCCTGGCGGATAGCTTTGATCAGCGCTTCGGGTGGCAGGATTTTCTGCACGCTGCGGCTGATTTCGGCGGCGATGCCGATGCCTTCCAGGCCCTGATCATTCACGGCAAAGGCGGCGACGCGGCCCTTGCGCACCACTTCCACTTCGCGCTCGATGGTCTGTTCGATGTCCTGGGGATACAGGTTGTGGCCGCGCACGATCAGCAGGTCTTTCAGGCGACCGGTGATGTACACCTCGCCCTCGCGGATAAAACCCAGGTCGCCGGTGCGCAGCCAGGTGCGGCCGGCCTGTTCTACGAACGTCTTGGCAGTGGCCTCAGGGTTGCGCCAGTAGCCGTGGGCGATGCTCGGGCCGGTGGCCCACAGCTCGCCGACACGGTTATCCGGCAGCTCGTTCAACGTGTGCGGGTCGGCAATCAACACCGCGTGTTCCGGCTGGCAGGTGCCGCAGCTCATGATCGCGCTGCCCTGCCCCGGCTCGGCACGATTCGCCGCCAGCGCTTGTTCGTCCAGGCGCAAGGCCGGGATGCCGTGGCCACGGGTGCCGCCGGCGACAAACAGGGTGGCCTCGGCTAAGCCGTAGGAGGCGAAAAAATTGTTCGAGGTGAACCCGCAGGCTGCGAACTTCTCGGCGAAGCGTTCCAGGGTGTCGAGGCGGATCGGTTCGGAGCCCGAATACGCCACGCGCCACTTGCTCAAGTCCAGGCGTTCCAGGGCGGATTCGCTGACCCGCTCGCTGCACAGGCGATAAGCGAAATCCGGCCCCCCGCTGATGGTGCCGCCGTATTCGCTGATCGCTTCGAGCCAGCGCAATGGCCGGCCGAGGAAGTAAGCCGGCGACATCAACACACACGGCACGCCGCTGAAGATCGGTTGCAGCAGGCCGCCGATCAGGCCCATGTCGTGGTACAGCGGCAGCCAGCTGACGATCACGTCATCCGGGTTGAGGTCGATGCCGAAGCCGCGACGGATCAGCACTTCGTTGGCCACCAGGTTGCCGTGGCTGACTTGCACACCTTTGGGCAATGCGGTGGAGCCGGAGGTGTATTGCAGGAAGGCGATGTCGTCGGCGTGTAGTTCGGGTTCGACCCAGCCGTCGGCGATCTGCGCATCCAGGGTGTCGACGCTCAGCACCGGCGGTGCGTTGTCGATCTGTGACAGGCCGCCGCCGAGGCTGGCGATGGTCAGCAGCAGGCGCGGTTCGGCATCGGCGATGATCGACAGCAGGCGCTCCTGGTGATGCCGACGCGTGGATTCGGGCGGATAAGCCGGCACCGCGATGACCCCGGCGTACAGGCAACCAAAGAACGCCGCGACGTAGTCCGGGCCGCTGGGGAACAACAGCACCGCGCGGTCGCCCAACGCCGCGTTGGCCTGCAAGGCGGCGGCGATGGTGCGGGCGCGTTGGTCCAAGTCACGGTAACTGAGCACGACGCTGTGCTCGGCCGACTCGGCGAGGAAGCGCAGGGCTACCTGATCCGGGGTCTGCGCGGCACGACGTTGAAGGGACTGGACCAATGTGCGGGGAAGTTCGAAGGCGTCCATCATGGGGTTCCTGCCTGAAATCGGCTTACGGGAAAATCGAGAATTAGAGAGCGCTTAGCCGGCGGCCAGTGGCCGCGCCGCGCCATTGCGCCAGCGCGCCAGGTGTTCGTCGGCATAGCGCCGCAGGCAGCGCAGCACGGCACTTTCGTGCTGCACGAGGAAGAAGTGGTGACCATCAAACATGTCCAGGGAAAAGCCGCTGGCGGTGTCGGCCTGCCAGTCGAGCAACTGCTCGGCGCGCACGCTGTCTTGCTTGCCGCCGAACACATGGATCGGCATACCCAGCGGCTCGCGCTGGCCGTAGGTGAAGCTGCCGCAGAGCAGGAAGTCGGCGCGCAGAATCGGCAGCATCAACTGCATCAGCTCGGGGTTGGCCAGGGCTTCTTCGGCGGTGCCCTGCAGTTCGCGCAGGCGGGCGATCAGTTGTTGGTCGGTCTTTGCGATGGCGTATTCGCTCACATCACGGCGCGCCGGGCCGGCGGTGCCAGAGGCGAATAACGCCAGTGGCGCAGGCACGCCGCGCTCATTCAGTGCGTGGGCCAGCTCAAATGCCAGCAAGCCGCCGAGGCTGTGGCCGAACAGAGCATAGGGGTCGCTCAGGTCACGGCTGATCTCATCCGCAAGCTGCGCTGCCAAGGCCTTGATATCGCGCTGCAACGGTTCATCCATGCGCATGCCACGCCCCGGCAACTCCAGCGGGCACACGTGCAACCAATCCGGCAAAGCCCGGCGCCAACGCGCATAAACCATGGCGCTGGCCCCCGAATAGGGCAGGCAAAACAGGCGCAGTCGCGTGGAGGCACTCATCAATTTAGGTCTCCAAACAAAAACACGCTGTATGCACGATACAAACCCATGTCGTCCTCCTGCGGGCGCTGATCCTTGGCCGTTTGTTAACGGACCTGTCACCCATGAGAACGGACGGAGCGGGCAAATAATTAGTCGCGGGAGAGGAGCGAGACGCGGTTCACACCTTCCAAACAGGCATAAGATTAGTTCGCCTTCTCATTTGACAATCATTATCATTAAGCATAATTTGTTGCCCGATGTGTAGGAGGCCTCAGCAAGGATGCCCTCCCCTAACTCTTTTGCGACAAGGTGATTTCCATGACGGAACAAGTATCCACAGGCAGGTGCGACTCACCGCTTCTCCAAGCATTCGTCGACAATCGTTTGATTCTGGTGAAGATCGCGGCACGCATTACCGGCTGCCGCTCGCGTGCCGAAGACGTCGTGCAGGACGCCTACTTCCGGCTGCAATCGGCGCCGACGATCACGTCATCGTTCAAGGCCCAATTGAGTTATCTGTTCCAGATCGTGCGCAACCTGGCGATCGATCACTACCGCAAGCAGGCCCTGGAGCTCAAATACTCCGGGACGGAAGAGGAAGGCTTGAATGTGGTTATTCACGGCGCATCACCGGAAACCTCCCACATCAACTTCAACACCCTGGAAAACATCGCCGACGCCCTGACGGAGCTGCCACAACGCACCCGCTATGCGTTCGAGATGTACCGCCTGCACGGCGTACCGCAAAAGGACATCGCCAAGGAACTCGGTGTGTCACCGACCCTGGTGAACTTCATGATTCGTGATGCGCTGGTGCATTGCCGCAAGGTGTCGGGCAACCACAGCGATACGTTTGCGCGCAGGGTTTGATTGATCAAAGAGTAACAGGCCTCACATAGACCTCAGCGCATCGCCGTCACATCAATGCGATACGGCTCGAAGATCTTCAACATCTGCCCATTATCGCGCAGGCGCTTGAGCAACTCGGCAAACGCTGCCCCGGTAATCGGTGCCTTGGGCCGCAGCAACGCGTAGTGGTGATACACCTGGTCAATACGCTCCGAGACCAGGAACTGCCCGGCCATGTCCGCATTGCGCACCATGAAATCACTCAAGTACGAACGCGTGACCAGCGCGATATCGGCACGCCCACGCGCCACCATCAGCAAGTTGCTGTCATGGGAATAAGTCAACGTGGCGTTGAAGTGTTCGGCCATGTACTTGGGGTCAGGATTGAAGTTGGCGAAGGCGTAGTGATAACCGCTGAACAAGGCCAGGCGCTTGCCGTTGAGGTCGGCGAAATAGTGTTGGTCGCGACCGGCCCCACGCTGGGCGACGAAGATTTCCGCGTCTTCCAGGCCCATGTCCACCGCGGTATGCGCAATGTTCTGCCAGCCCCAGTCGGGGTTTTCGAAGATCGCCATGTCGACCCGGCCTTGCTCGAAATCGCGGAAGCGCCGTGGAATGGAGGTCGGCACCAGCACAAACTGGTAGTCGGTTTGCGAGGCGTTCAGGGCTTCGACCAGTTGCGGCAGTAAACCGGTGTCGGCGCCTTGCTCAGGGCGTACGGTGTAGGGCGGGAAATGCGCGGCGCCGATCCTCACCAATTGCGCAGCCGAAGCCGGCACACCCCACGCGGTGCCCAGTGCCCATATAGTTAGTCCTGCAGCCAGCCGCGATGGCGAAAACATTGAGACACACACCGTTTAATACTCTGATGGCGATAAGCTAGGCGTTTTTGTCAGGTGAGACAACTTTCCATCGGCAAATTAATGGCTTGCACCTCAATCGGCCTTCAGCACCATCAGCAGGGCTTCTTCGGCCAATTGCTCCAAAGTCAGGCTGCCTTGGGCGCGAAACCAAGTGGTGGTCCAAGACAACGCACCGGTCAGGAAGCGCCGGGTGATAAACACATCGCCCCTGATGTAACCGGCGGCCTTGGCCTCGCCCAGCACCTGCAGCCAGATCTCTTCATACACGTCACGCAGCGCCAGCACCTGGGCCTGGCCGTCGGCCGACAGTGAGCGCCATTCGTAGACCAACACCGCCATGGCTTCGCCGCTGCCGCCCATGATCGACTGCAATTCGCAGCGGATCAGCGCCAATACACGCTCACGCACGGTGTTCGCTTCTTCCAACGATGCTCGCATCATCGCCGTGTTGTAGTGGATGGTTTCCTCCATCACCGCGCGCAGGATCTCGTCCTTGCTCTTGAAGTGATGAAAGATGCTGCCGGACTGAATGCCCACCGCGCTGGCCAGATCACGTACGGTGGTACGCTCAAAGCCTTTGTTGCGAAACAGGTGAGCTGCGGTTTGCAGCAATTTGCCCCGGGCACTGTCGGGGTCGGTCAATTGGCCGCCGTCGACCATGGTGCGCATCACCCGTAGGGCTTTCTGCTCATCCATGCCTCTCTCCTTCACGTGTGCTGACGTCTTGGGCGGCAATTTAGGCCGTGGCCGCCAGCCAAGCAAGCGCTTGGGCAAAACTTATGCGCCTAGTTTACAAACCAAGCGCTTGCTTGGTAGTCTCGGCACCAGCCATTAGAGGAAGGATTTCTCATGAGCAAGACGGTTCGTATCGGCTGCGCCAGCGCCTTCTGGGGTGATACCTGCACCGCTGCCGCCCAATTGGTGCACGGCGGCGCGCTGGATTACCTGGTGTTCGACTATTTGGCAGAAGTCACGATGTCGATCCTCGCCGGTGCGCGGATGAAAGATCCCCAGGCCGGCTACGCCACCGATTTTGTCGAGGTGCTCACGCCGCTGCTGGGCGATATCCAACGCCAGGGCATCCGCGTGATCAGCAATGCTGGTGGCATCAACCCGCAGGCCTGCGCCGCCGCCCTGCAAGCGGCCTGCGATAAGGCGCAAATCCCGCTGAAAATCGCCGTACTGTTGGGCGATGACCTGCAACCGCAGCTCAAGCACCTGCACGGCGTCACCGATATGTTCAATGGCGCGCCGCTGCCGCCGATGTGCGTCTCCGTCAACGCCTACCTCGGCGCGCCAGGCATTGCCGCCGCGCTGGAACGGGGCGCGGACATCGTCATCACCGGCCGCGTGGTCGACAGCGCCGTGGTCAGCGCCGCGCTGGTGCATGCATTCAACTGGTCGTGGCAAGACTACGACCGCCTCGCCCAGGCCGCACTCGCCGGGCATATCATCGAATGCGGCGCGCAGTGCACCGGCGGCAACTTCACCGATTGGCGCGACGTGCCGGACTACGAGCACATCGGTTTCCCCATCGTCGAGGTCAGCGCCGACGGCCAGTTCACCGTCAACAAGGTCGACGGCACGGGTGGGCTGATCAGCGAACTCAGCGTGGCCGAGCAGTTGCTGTATGAGATCGGCGACCCGCGCGCCTACTTGCTGCCCGACGTGATCTGCGATTTCAGCCAGGTCAAATTGCAGCAGCAAGGTAAACACAGCGTGCGCCTGCACGGGGCCAAGGGTTTGCCGCCGACCAATCAATACAAGGTCAGCGCCACCTACCCGGACGGCTTTCGTTGCACCGCCAGTTGCCTGATCGCCGGGATCGACGCGGTGGCCAAGGCCGAGCGGGTCAGCCAGGCGATCATCAACAAGACCTCGGAACTGTTCAGCCAGCGCGGCTGGGCGCCTTACACCGAAGTGAACATTGAATTGCTCGGCAGCGAAGCCACCTACGGCGCCCACGCCCAACGCCAGGACTGCCGCGAAGTGGTGGTCAAACTCGCGGTGCGCCACCCGAGCAAACAGGCGCTGGTGCTATTCGCCCGCGAGATCGCCCAGGCGGCGACCGGCATGGCGCCCGGGCTGACCGGGATCGTCGGTGGACGGCCGACAGTGTATCCGCTGATTCGGCTGTTTTCGTTCCTCGTTGATAAATCCTCCTGCGAGCTGGTGATCGACCTCCAAGGCCAGCACCACCGCTGTGAACTGCCAGTGGCCGATGCACTGTGCACCCCGGCCGCGCCGATTGACCCGCCCAAGCCCCAAGGCCGCGCCGATGCCAGCGTGCCGCTGGTGAAACTGGCCGTGGCACGCTCCGGCGACAAGGGCAACCACAGCAATATCGGCGTGATCGCCCGCCACCCCGACTACCTGCCGTGGATCGCCGAAGTGCTGACCCCGCAAGTGATCGTCGACTGGATGAGCCACGTGCTCGACCCCGTCCACGGCCGCGTCGAGCGCTGGTACTTGCCCGGCAGCCACAGCCTGAACTTTCTGCTGGAAAACGCCCTGGGCGGCGGCGGTATCGCCAGCCTGCGCATCGACCCGCAGGGCAAAGCCTTCGCCCAGCAACTGCTGGAAATCCCCATTGCTGTGCCGCAACACATCGCCGATCAATTCAAATAAAGGAGCGTTGCCGTGGCCTTCGCCTCAATCTTCAAAAGCGACCTGTTCCAAGGGCAAACCGTGATCGTCACCGGTGGCGGCAGCGGCATTGGCCGCTGCACCGCGCATGAACTGGCGGCCCTCGGCGCCCGTGTGATCCTGGTGGGCCGCAAGCCGGAAAAACTGCAAGCGGTGGCGGCGGAAATTGCCGAAGACGGTGGCACGGCCCATTGGCAGGCGTGCGATATTCGCGATGAAGAGGCGGTAAAAGCGCTGGTGGCACAGGTCATTCACGCACACGGGCCGATTCACGGGCTGGTGAATAACGCGGGCGGCCAATACCCATCGCCCCTGGCCTCGATCAACCAAAAGGGCTTTGAAACCGTACTGCGCACCAACTTGGTCGGCGGGTTCCTGATGGCGCGGGAAGTGTTCAACCAGTCGATGAGCAAGCACGGCGGCGCCATCGTCAACATGCTCGCCGACATGTGGGGCGGCATGCCCGGCATGGGCCACTCGGGCGCGGCGCGCTCAGGCATGGACAACTTCACCAAGACCGCCGCGTTCGAATGGGGCTATGCCGGGGTGCGCGTCAACGCCGTGGCGCCAGGCTGGATTGCCTCAAGCGGCATGGACACCTACGAAGGCGCGTTCAAGGCGGTGATCCCGACCTTGCGTGAACACGTGCCGCTCAAGCGTATCGGCACCGAATCGGAAGTCAGCGCGGCCATCGTGTTTCTGCTCAGCCCCGCCGCCGCCTTCATCAGCGGCAGCACCTTGCGCATCGACGGCGCCGCCAGCCTGGGCAGCCGCGCCTGGCCATTGCCCAAAGCGCAGCCGCCGAGTGAACCTTTCAATGGTTTTCACCGCGCTTACCTGCCGGATGTACTCAAGGTGGAGCAATAAAGCATGCCGGTGATTGAAAGCTTGATCGACGCCCACAGCCCGCAGTTCGCGCAAAACCGCGAAGCGATGCTGGCTGCCATCGCGCAGCTGCGCCAGCTGGAACACACCCTGCTGAGCAAGGCACAGGAAGCTAAACCCAAGTTCGACAAGCGCGGCCAACTGCTGCCGCGCGAGCGCCTCAACCTGCTGCTGGACCCCGGCGCGCCGTTCCTGGAACTGGCGAGCCTGGCCGGCTACAAACTCCACGACGACAAAGATGGCAGCGCGGCCGGCGGCGGCTTGATCGCCGGCATCGGCTACGTCAGCGGCGTGCGCATGTTGGTGGTGGCCAATAACAGCGCGATCAAGGGCGGCACCATTTCCCCCACGGGGCTGAAAAAATCCCTGCGCCTGCAACAGATCGCCATGGAAAACAAACTGCCGGTGGTGACCCTCGCCGAAAGCGGCGGCGCCAACCTCAACTATGCCGCCGAGATTTTCGTCGAAGGCGCGCGCAGCTTTGCCAACCAGGCGCGCATGTCGGCCATGGGCCTGCCGCAGATCACCGTGGTGCACGGCTCGGCCACGGCGGGCGGTGCGTATCAGCCGGGGCTGTCGGATTACGTGGTGGTGGTGCGCGGCAAGGCCAAGCTGTTCCTCGCCGGGCCGCCGCTGCTCAAAGCCGCCACTGGTGAAGTGGCGACGGATGAAGAATTGGGCGGCGCCGAGATGCATGCGCAAACCGCCGGCACGGCCGAATACCTGGCCGAAAACGATGCTGATGGCGTGCGCATCGTGCGCGAAATCGTCAGCCTGTTGCCTTGGGATGATCGAAAGCCATCTGCGCCGCAACGGGCTTACACCGCGCCGCTGTATCCCATCGAAGAGCTGCTGGGGCTGATCCCCGACGACCCGAAAAAACCCTACGACGTGCGCGAAATCCTCGCGCGCCTGGCGGACGGCTCCAACTTTCTCGAATTCAAGGCCGAGTTCGATGCCCACACCGTCTGCGGCCATTTGCATATACAAGGCCGTGCCGTTGGCGTGATCGGCAATAACGGCCCGATCACACCCAAAGGCGCAAGCAAGGCCGCACAGTTTATCCAGCTGTGCGACCAGAGCCGCACGCCGCTGCTGTTCCTGCACAACACCACCGGTTTTATGGTGGGCACCGAGTCGGAGCAGCAAGGCGTGATCAAGCACGGCGCGAAGATGATCCAGGCGGTGGCCAACGCGCGGGTGCCTAAACTCACGGTGGTGGTTGGCGGTTCTTACGGCGCCGGCAACTATGCGATGTGCGGCCGTGGCCTGGACCCGCGCTTTATCTTCGCCTGGCCCAACAGCCGCACGGCGGTGATGGGCGGCGCGCAAGCGGGCAAGGTGCTGCGTATCGTCACCGAGGCCAAGCAACTCAAGGAGGGTTTGGTGCCCGACCCCAAGGTGCTGGACATGCTCGAGCAGGTCACTGCGCAGAAGCTCGACAGCCAGTCCACCGCGCTCTATGGCAGCGCGAATCTGTGGGACGACGGGCTGATCGATCCACGCGATACCCGCACGCTGCTGGGTTACCTGCTGGATATTTGCCATGAAGCCGAGGTGCGGCAGTTGCAGCCCAAACTCGGCGCGCCCCACAGGGAGAACAAGAACAATGATCTTCACCCAAGAACACCAGGAACTGCGCCGCACCGTCCGCGCCTTCGTCGACCGCGAAATCAACCCGCATGCGGACGAATGGGAAAAAGCCGGGCGCTTTCCCATCCACGCTATTTTCCGCAAGGCCGGCGACCTCGGCCTGCTGGGCATTTCCAAGCCGGAAAAATTCGGCGGCATGGGCCTCGACTACAGCTACTCCATCGTCGCGGCCGAAGAGTTCGGCACCATTCGTTGCGGCGGCATCCCGATGTCCATCGGCGTGCAGACCGACATGTGCACCCCCGCCCTCGCCCGCTTCGGCAGCGATGAGCTACGCGACGAGTTCCTGCGCCCGGCCATCAGCGGCGAGCAAGTGGGCTGCATCGGCGTCTCGGAAACCGGCGCCGGTTCCGACGTGGCCGGGCTGAAAACCCATGCACGCAAGGACGGTGGCGACTACGTGATCAACGGCAGCAAAATGTGGATCACCAACTCGCCCAGCGCCGACTTTATCTGCCTGCTGGCCAACACCTCGGACGACAAGCCGCACATCAACAAGTCGCTGATCATGGTGCCGATGAACACGCCAGGCATCAGCGTCAGCCCACCCCTGGAAAAACTCGGCATGCACAGCTCCGAGACCGCCCAGGTGTTCTTTGACGGCGTGCGCGTGCCGCAGCGCAACCGCATCGGCCATGAAGGTGCGGGCTTCATGATGCAAATGCTGCAGTTCCAGGAAGAGCGCCTATTCGGCGCGGCCAACATGATCAAGGGCCTGGAGTACTGCATCGACAGCACCATTGAGTACTGCAAAGAGCGCCAGACCTTTGGCAAGGCGCTGATCGACAACCAGGTCATCCACTTTCGCCTGGCAGAACTGGCCACCGAAATCGAATGCCTGCGCGCGCTGGTCTACCAGGCCACCGAGCAATACATCAAAGGCCAGGACGTGACCCGCCTGGCCTCCATGGCCAAGCTCAAAGCCGGGCGCCTGGGCCGCGAAGTCAGCGACAGCTGCCTGCAATACTGGGGCGGCATGGGCTTCATGTGGGACAACCCCGTAGCCCGCGCCTACCGCGACGTGCGGCTGGTCTCGATTGGCGGCGGCGCCGACGAAATCATGCTGGGCATCATCTGCAAATTGATGGGCACCTTGCCTGGGAAAAAATCATGAACACCTTGCTGCTCGAACCGCATAACGGCGTGCTGCACATCACCCTCAACCGCCCGGCAAACCGTAACGCCATGAGCCTTGAGATGGTTAATGAACTGCGCGCGGTATTGGCGCAGCTCGACAGCCAAGTGCGCGCGTTGGTGATCAGCGGCGCCGGCGGGCATTTCTGTGCCGGGGCGGATGTGAAGGACATGGTCACCGCAGGCGGCAAGCAACAGTTACAGGCGCTGAACCGCGCGTTCGGCACCTTGCTGCAAGAAGTCGAGGCCGTGCCGCAGGTGGTGATCGTCGTGCTGCAAGGCGCCGTGCTGGGCGGCGGGTTTGGGCTGGCGTGTGTGAGTGATATTGCGATTGCCGATCATAAGGCGCAGTTCGGCCTGCCGGAGACCAGCCTGGGCTTGTTGCCAGCGCAGATTGCGCCGTTTGTGGTCAAGCGTATCGGCCTGACCCAGGCACGACGGCTGGCGCTGACGGCAGCGCGATTTGATGGGGTTGAGGCCCACCGGTTGGGGGTGGTGCATTTTGCCGAGAGCGATGCGCAGGCATTGGCGGAGCGCCTGGATGAGGTGCTGGGGCAAGTGTTGCAGTGCGCGCCGGGGGCGAATGGACGGACGAAAGCCTTGTTACTGGCCAGTGCCGATGAGCCGCTTGAGGCCGTATTGGATCGCGGGGCGCAGTGGTTTGCTGAGGCCGTGACTGGCGTGGAAGGGATAGAGGGGACGCAGGCTTTTGTGCAGAAGCGTAAGCCGAGTTGGTGCAAGTGACGCCATCGCAGGCAAGCCAACTCCCACAGGGAGAACGCATTTCAACAAGTGGGAGCTGGCTTGCCTGCGATGGGGCCAGAACAAACACCCGATTACCCAGGGATAAACCAATGCCCACATTCAGCAAAATCCTGATCGCCAACCGCGGCGAAATCGCCTGCCGCATCCAGCGCACCGCTCAAGGCTTGGGCTACCGCACCGTCGCCGTCTATAGCGACGCCGACGCCCAAGCCCTGCATGTGCAGATGGCCGACGAAGCCGTCAACATCGGCCCAGCCCCGGTCCAGCAGTCGTACCTCAACATCGCGGCCATCCTCAAAGCCGCTAGAATCACAGGCGCCGACGCCATCCACCCCGGCTATGGCTTCCTCTCCGAAAACGCCGAGTTCGCCCGCGCCTGCCAACACGCGAACATTACCTTCATCGGCCCCAGCCCCGAGGCCATCGAACTGATGGGCAGCAAACGCCAGTCCAAACTGGCCATGCTCGAGGCGGGCGTGCCCTGCATCGCCGGCTACCAAGGCAGCCAGCAAGACGACGCCACCCTGCAACAAGAAGCCCAGCGCATCGGCTACCCCCTGATGATCAAAGCCAGTGCCGGCGGCGGTGGGCGCGGCATGCGCCTGGTGCACGACAGCACGCAATTGCTCGACCAACTGCGCACCGCGCGCTCTGAAGCGATGAACGCCTTCGGCAGCGACGAGCTGATCCTCGAACACGCCCTGATCGACCCACGCCATGTGGAAATCCAACTGTTCGGCGACAGCCACGGTAACCTCATCTACTTGGGCGAACGCGACTGCTCGATCCAACGCCGCCACCAGAAAGTCATCGAAGAAGCCCCCTGCCCCGTGATGACAGCCGAGCTGCGCCAAGCCATGGGCGAAGCCGCGTTAGAGGCCGGGCGCGCGGTCAATTACGTCGGCGCCGGCACCGTGGAGTTCCTGCTCGACCGCAACGGGCAGTTCTACTTCCTGGAAATGAACACCCGCCTGCAAGTAGAGCACCCGGTGACCGAACTGATCACCGGCCTCGACCTGGTGGATTGGCAACTGCAAATCGCCGCGGGCCAGCCGCTGCCACTGAACCAGGCGGACGTAACCTTGCACGGCCATGCCATGGAAGTACGCGTGTACGCCGAAGACCCGGCCCAAGGTTTCCTGCCGCAAACCGGTGACGTACTGCGCTGGGAACCCGCCGCCGGCGTGCGAATTGACCACGGCGTACTCGAAGGCCAACGCATCAGCCCGTTCTATGACGCGATGCTGGGCAAGATCATCGCCCATGGCGCCACTCGCGAAGAGGCCCGGCGCAAATTGCTGCGGGCGGTCGAGGACACAGTGTTGCTGGGCGTGACCACCAATCAGCGGCTGTTGATTGACCTGCTCAAGCAAGAAGACTTTATCGCCGGCGACTTCAGCACCGGGTTTATCGCCGAACACTTCAACGAAATCCCCCGCCAGGCCGCGACGGACGAGCAGATCGCCTTGGCCGCCGCGCTGTTTTATCAACACAGCGCCCGCGCGCACCGCCAAGGTTTAGCGGGCTGGCGCAACAACGCCAGCGTGCCTTGGACCTATCGCCTGGAGATTAACGAGCAGACCCACCACATCGCCGTCAGCGTGCTGGAAGATAATCGCCTGCAGGCCAACGGCATCGACATCAGCAGCCTCAGCACCGACGGCCACTGGGCCACGCTGGTGATCAACGGCATCCGCCGCCGCGTCGCCTACCACCTCGACGATACCCAGCTTTGGCTGCCCGGCGTAAAGGTGATCGACCGCACCCAGCAAGTCGCCAGCCGCCAGCCCGACGCCGGCAGCGGCATCGTCAAGGCGCCGATGGACGGCGCCATCGTCGATGTACGCGTGAGCACCGGTGAGACGGTCACTAAAGGCCAACTGCTGCTGGTGCTCGAAGCGATGAAAATGGAACACCCGCTGACGGCCGGCATCGATGGGGTAATCAAAGGCGTGCAGGTGACTGCAGGCGATCAGGTGCGTAATCGCCAGGTTTTGTTGGAGATTGAAAAGCCCTAGGCGATAAGCCCTAGCGGAACTACAAGGCCGGGCTACGCTCTATCCCCATCAGGACGGGAAGAGTACGGGAACCTGCGCGATGCCTCATTGGCTGATTATTGACTTGGAAGCCACAACGGATGAAGGCGGCTGGCCCGTGACGGAGATGGAAGTCATCGAGATCGGCGCGAGCCTGGTAAACCGCCAGGGCCGTGAGCTGGATCACTTCCAGCGCTTTGTGCGGCCGCTGCGTCGGCCTTTGCTGACGCCCTTCTGCCGCCAATTAACCCATATCACCCAGGCCAACATCGACGGCGCTGCGCCGATGACCGAGGTGTGGCCGTTGTTTGAGCGCTGGCTGGGCCAGCATCAAACCCGCCTGGAAGGCTGGGCCAGCTGGGGTGACTACGACCGCAAGCAGCTAGAGCTGGAATGGCAACGCCATGGCCTGGCCAGCGCGCTCGCGCAAACGCCGCATGTGAACCTCAAGCAGCGCTTCGCCAAGGCGCGGCGCCTGGATAAGCCACTGGGGCTTAACGGCGCCCTGCAATTGGCCGGGATGCAGTTCCATGGCCAGCAACACCGGGCGCTGGAGGATGCACGCAACACCGCACGCCTGCTGCCGTTGATTTTGCCGGTCTAGGCAGCTCCCCTGGCCTTGGGCATACTGGCCAACCTTTCCAGACCCTTTTCCGAGGATTCACCCATGTTTAAAGTCAACGAATACTTCGACGGCACCGTCAAGTCGATCGCTTTCGGCACCGCAGAAGGTCCGGCGACCATCGGCGTGATGGCTCCGGGTGAATACGAATTCGGCACCGCCCAGCGTGAAATCATGCACGTGGTGTCCGGCGCCCTGAGCGTCAAACTGCCTGACGCCAGCGAGTGGGAAACCTTCGCCGCCGGCAGCCAGTTCAACGTACCGGCCAACAGCAAGTTCCAGCTGAAGGTCGCGGTGGATACGGCTTACCTGTGCGAATACCGCGGCTAAGTTTGCCTCGGTCAAAAAAATGCCCGTCTCGCAGGAGACGGGCATTTTTTGTGGGCAGCGCAAATTACTCGAGAACAGTCACCGGCATGCCGACTTCCAGGCGCCCCGGGCCATCGTTGACCAAGTTCTGGCCGAACATCGCGCCATTTTCCGTCTTACGATAGGCATCGAGCGTGACGAGGGGTTCGCGGTCGGCACTGCGTTCGCCGGTGGCGGGGTCGATGGTGGTGAGAATGCAGCGTGAGCAAGGCTTGACCACGCGCAACTCGACATCGCCGATACGCAGGCGCTTCCAGCCGTCTTCGGCGAATGCCTCAGCGCCTTCGATCACCAGGTTGGGACGAAAACGCAGCATTTCCATGGGCCGCCCAACGTGCTGGGAAAGGTCGTCCAGAGAGCCCTGGCCGATTAGTAACAGCGGGTAACCGTCGGCAAACGCCACCTGGTCATCATCGTTGCCGAAACCGGCCTCGGTGGTACGCGCGCGCTCAAGCGGCATTTGCACGAGCCGCGTAGGCTTGCCGATAAAGTCGCTGACCCAGGCGGCGGCTGCATCGCCTGCATCCGGCACCCGCAAGGTATCGCGCCAGATGGTCACGCCGCGCAACTCGGCATCATTGCCGGGCAGCGCCACGTCCAGCGGCGCGAAACCCGGCGAACTCAGGGTCAGGCCACCGGCACTGTTCCACAACGCCGCCAGTTGGCTCATTTTCGCCACGGCCCGTTGTGTGAGAAAGCGCCCGCTGGCTTCGTCCACCAGCATCCAGCGTCGATCCCCGTCCAGCCCGAGTTTATCCAGGCCGATGTGTTGCAAGACTTCGGCCTTGCCGGACTTCAAGGGGTAACGGTACAGCGCGCTGAGACGAAGCATGGGCCTGCTTTCCTGAAGGGGACGAAGCGTCACCTAGGCCCACTACGTCCAGCATCAGCCGTTGGCGCACCACATCCACCAGTTTGTCGGGCTGGAATTTGGACAGGAAGTTATCGCAACCGACCTTCTTGACCATCGAATCGTTGAAGCTGCCCGACAGCGAGGTGTGCAGCACCACATACAGCCCACGCAGGCGCGGGTCGTTGCGGATCTCGGTGGTGAGGCGGTAGCCGTCCATCTCAGGCATTTCGGCGTCGGTAAAGATCATCAGCAGTTTGTCGGTCATGACTTGGCCGCTGTCGGCCCAGGCTTTGAGCATGTTCAGCGCCTTGAGGCCGTCGCTGGCGATGTGCATCTTCACCCCGAGTTGGCCAAGGGTGTCGCGCAGTTGCGACAGGGCCACATTGGAGTCGTCCACCAGCAGTACTTCGCGACCACGGGCGCGTTCCAGCACTGGGTCTTCGAGTTTTTCGCGGGAAACCTTGGCGTTGTACGGCACGATTTCGGCGAGGACTTTTTCCACGTCGATGATTTCCACCAACTGGTCATCGACCTTGCTGATGGCGGTGAGGTAATGCTGACGACCGGCACTGACCGGCGGTGGCAGGATGGCTTCCCAGTTCATGTTGACGATGCGGTCCACGCCGCCCACCAGGAACGCCTGCACCGAACGGTTGTACTCGGTGACGATAATCGTGCTGTTGGGCCCCGGCACCAGCGGGCGCATGCCAATGGCCTGGGACAGGTCAATCACCGGCAAGGTCTGGCCGCGCAGGTTGACCACGCCGCATACGAACGGGTGGCGCTGGGGCATCAGGGTCAGCTTGGGCAGTTGCAAGACCTCCTGCACCTTGAACACGTTGATCGCAAACAGCTGCCGCCCGGCCAGGCGAAACATAAGAATCTCCAGGCGATTCTCACCCACCAGTTGCGTGCGTTGATCTACCGTGTCGAGAATGCCGGCCATTGAAAGCTCCTGATATGGGATTGTGCTGCTCACTTAAGGCTGTTATCGGCGGCAAGCGCCAGACCTTGACCCTGATAAATTGCCACGCAAATGCATTGATGTCACACTGACATCATGCTTTACTGCAACGGCCTCTCCAAACGGCTCTATAGCAACGCTACGCGACACGCAAATAGACGCAAGGTTCCGCTGCGTAAGGGATTCCCCTATGCACAATCAGGCCCAACCTGATATTCGCAATATCTAATAGCCATTAATGTGACACCATTCTCATTGCATGAATGGAGTCAGGCTTTTGTTTGCCATCCCAAGCCCTCGGCCCACGGGTCTTCCAGTGATTCACGTGGCGGCAGCTGAAGTTGTGCAGTCGCCCCTGATACCCAGAGCCTCGCGCGGCAATCGTAATCAATCAAGTATCGGTCCTACTGAAATCTCAGAAACGGGCTACAGATTCCAGTCATATTTCAGCGGTAGTTTTACGCCATTCACCCGGTGCGGCATCTCATCACCCGGCCTTATGTTGCGGAGACTTGCATGATGAATAATGCTAACGAATGGCAAACAGCACTTCCCGAATTCCTGCTCGAAGCCGAGACGCTCCTGGCCAAGTCGCAGGAGTGCTTGAACCACTTGCATTTGATCCGCAACGACAGCGATGCCATCGACTGCATGAAAGCCAGCCTGGCCAAGCTGGCTGAAAAGGCCGAAGGCCAGGCGCTGCAGGCCATCAGCGAATTCTCCCGGCATATTCAGTACCTGATTGCCAATGCCGTAAGCCCTATGGAACTGCATGACCAGGCGTTGAATGCCCTGCATGACTGCTTGACGCTGCTGGCCTGGCAACTGGAATTGATCGACTCCCGGACCGGTGAGTTGACCCTGGATGAAAGCGAGCAAACTAAATTGATCGCGACAGTCACGTTGCAGATCCCGCAGAAAGACTACGGCTTTAAACCGCAGCAGCGCCTGCATCACACGTCTTGAGTGTTGGCGAGGTCGTCTTTAATCGGCGAGTTATCTAAAAACGACGCAAGACATATCAATTAGCCATCAACGCATATCAATTAGCCATCAACGCTATAACGCTACAAAGCAACTTAATAAATACAATTACACCCTCTATATCTGCCCTCTTTGAACTCTGGGATTCTCTAACTCTAGAATTAGGCCCAGGGCGTGTCCGTGTGGTTAATAAACCGGTCACGCGAGGCGCCAGGCGACCAACGGTAATAGTGGTGGTACTATGCACCGCTCGAAGTGACTCAACTTCATAAAGTATGCAAATGTTTCGGCCCCGTATTCCAAACAGAGCCCTGTCAGCTGCCGTGACCGGTCTTCCCGCAGCGAACCTTCATTGGCTCCATCCGCTATGTACGCCAGCCTAAAGTCACTCATCGCCAGATCCGTGTCCCGCAGCAATGCCCGCCGCATCGTTCTCGCCCTGTGCCTTTGCTCATTGCTGGTCAGCCTGTGGGCCTACACCCAATCCGCGCCGTTGCCGTTATCGGTCCTGCTGCTGAACCTGGCCACGTTGCTGGTGGTGGGCCTGCAACAGTGGAGTTCGCGCAAATCGATAAAATTCCAGCCGCAGGAATTGGCCGATCGCTTGCTGCAAGTGCAAGAAAACGAGCGCCATCGCCTCAGCCGCGAATTGCATGACGACATCGGCCAATTGCTCACCGCCGCCAAGCTGCAAAGCGAATGGCTCAAACGCCGCCTGCCTGACGACCTGCAAAGCCAATGTACTGTGCTGTGCAACACCCTGAATGAAACCTTGGCGAAGGTGCGCGACGTGTCCGCCATCCTCAACCCAAGGCAGCTGGCCAGCCTGGGTTTGGAGGCGAGCCTGCGCGCGCACCTGCTCAAGACCTTGGAAAACACCCCAGTGCACTGGAGCCTCGAATGCCAGCAACGGCTGACCGGCATCCCGGAAGAAATGGCCGTGGCGGCCTTTCGCATCACCCAGGAAGCGGTGACCAATATGCTTCGCCACGCCCAGGCACACAATTTGTTGGTACGCCTGCAACGCCTGCCCGAAGGCCTGTCGCTGATGATCTGCGATGACGGCCTGGGCTTCTCGCCTGCCATCAACCCAGGGCTAGAAGGCCAACGGGGCATGGCCGGTATGTCCGAGCGGATAGATCAGTTGGGGGGCACCTTGTCCGTCACCAGCCAGCCTGGCAAAGGGACCCGGATCGACGCGCTTTTCCCCTGGGCGCCGCGCGCCCTCGAACGGGCCAGTTCCCCTAAGGTTCTCCAGTGACCTGCAATTTACTCTTGGTGGATGACCACGCACTGATTCGGGCCGGCGTACGTGCGCTGATCCAAGATACGCCCGGCTACACAGTGATCGGCGAAGCCAGCGATGGCGCGCAGTTGCTGGAGAAGTTCAGCACCCTGCAGCCAGACATCGTGCTGCTGGACCTGTCAATGAAGCACGTCGGTGGCCTGGATGCCTTGCAGCAACTCAAGGCGGCCTACCCCAAGAGCAAGGTGCTGATCCTGTCGATGAACACCGACCCGGAGCTGATCATGCGTGCGCTGGAGTCCGGCGCCCATGGCTACCTGCTCAAAGACACCACCGCCAGCGAGCTGGAACACGCCCTGCAGGCCTTGCGCAACAACGAGCGTTACCTGAGCCCCGCGATTGCCCACACGGTGATCAATCAGGCGCTGATTCGCAACCAGGGCCAGAGCGCCCCTGTCGCCCACAGCCATAACCTGACGGCGCGCCAGCTGGAAATCCTGCGTTTGATCGTGCGCGGCAAGTCCACCCGGGAAATCGCCCACGGCCTGGGCCTGAGCATCAAGACCGTGGAAGCGCACCGCTCGCAGATCATGAAGCGCCTGCAGATTTTCGACGTGGCGGGCCTGGTGTTATTCGCCGTTCGCGAGCAGATCATCAGCTTGGACGACTAACGGCGAACCCAGCGGCAGGTGCACGCGCAAGGCTTTGGGCAGTGCGCAAAAACGCAGGTCATCGCCCTTCAACGGTTCGCCATCGAGGTTGATGTACAGCCCTTCGGCCACCTTGATCTCGACCCAGGGCAGGCGCGCCCGCACAAACATAGTGTCCAGGCCCCAGCCCTGGCTCATCAGGGTCATCAGCGTGCCGACCACCTCCTGGGGCGCGGGCAGAATGCTGATATCCAGCAAGCCATCATCGACCAACGCGCCGGGGCATAGCACATGCCCACCGCCCGCCTGACGACCGTTGCCGATACCCAGCGCGAGTAAGTCGCCTTTCCAATGGAAGCCCGGCCCTTCCAGCTCGCCATAGGCGGCCTTCAATTCACTGAAACGCGTCAACCCGGTGAACAGGTAGGCCGCGCCACCCAGCACTTTCTTCAGATCTTCGGAGGTGTTGGCGGTGACCTGGCTGCCGAAGCCGCCCGTGGCCATGTTGAGGAATATTTGCCCACCGGCCTGGCCGAGGTCGATGGCCCTTGGCGGCACATCCAGCAGCGCCAGCGCCTGGGCAGGCTCAAGCGGCACACCGGCGGCGCGCGCGAAGTCATTGGCAGTGCCCAGTGGCATCAGCACCAGGCTGGCGTCGGTTTTGGCCAATGCCATCGCCTCGGCCACATCGCGCAAGGTGCCGTCGCCGCCACCGGCAATCAGGTGGGTATAGCCATCGGCCAAGGCTTCGTTGACCAGCCGCTGGGCGTCACCGCCCTCCCATGTCACCCGCACCGCCAGTTCCCAGCCCTGTTCGCGCCGGGCCTGCACGGCGGCGCGCACGTCCTCGTTGAGGGCTTGCTTGCCGTGCAGAATCAACAGTGCCTTGGGGGTGGTCATGGTGGGCTTACTCCTGGAGTCAAAGATGCTTGAAGGATGTGGACCTTTGCGGTGGGAAAAAAAGCCATCGAGGTTGCAAATTAATTGCCCCGCTAGAAGTTATCCATCGCGTTGCACATCGACAGCTTGCCCTTGGGCGTGGGCTCTACAGGCTCCCATTGCTGACCGTGCGCAGGCAGTTCATGCAGTTGGATGGAACAGTTCGCGTAGATAGTCGCCTGCACCATGTAATCCACTCCGGGGCGCGGCACGAAGCTCATGCTGCTGAAGCATTGTCGGGAATACTGCAATTGCCCCAGGTAATGCAGCGCGATGGGCTTGTTCGCCGGCACCACCAGCTCCGTGGTCACCGCGCCGTTCCAGGTATAAATCGGCCCGGGCATGCCAAGGCTTTCGCCGTTGTGGTCAGGGAAGCCGGATTTGGTCGACGCCATCACCCCGGCGCCCGGCACATTCCAGTCCAGGCAATCGCGCCCCGGCACTGCGCGCACCAGGCCGTCGGTGATCAACCGCACACGAGCGGTCTCGCCTGACTGCGGTGGGGCGTAGCCGGTGGACAGGGAACGGATGTTCGCCACCTGGCCGCACCCCGTCAGCAGCACCAGAAGCGCCACGGGAATAACACGCAAAACAGTCATCAGCATTCAACTCGCAGGGGAAGAAAGGGCCGGTTACGGCTGGCGGCAATTTTGCTCGACCGACAACTGCGGCGCCGGCTCAAAACTCACCATCTGCAAGCCATCGGCGCCCTGGAAGATGAAGTACTTGGTGCGGCAATCTTGGAACATCTTCGAGTAGCCTTGCGCTCGGAAGCCTTGACCCTCGACCTGCTTGGTCACGGTATTGTTGCGGCTCACTACGGCGAGCACCTGCGCATAGCTGTCGCCCATTTTCACCCCGGGCTCGTTGGTGACGCTCATCGACGAGGCGCAACCGCCCAGCGCTGCTGCCGCCAGCATCAAAGCGGCGCCGTACACTCCATTACGTGTGGCGTTCATCCCTGTGTCCTTTTAATAGCCCGCGAGAAAAATAGCGCCCATACAAGCGCAGACGGCGGCACAGGGCCGCCGCAAACCAGACAGTTTTATGCCAACAAAAGCGTGGAAAGACATTTCAAATCCTTGTGCGTAAAACTTCGTACAGGCTTGGTCAGCACAAAGACGCAAAAGTGGTGGTGGGGTATATCCTGAACCAGAACCAGCTACTGGAAGCGAGCGCCACCGTTGATGCGGCCACCCTCACCCACTTGGAGATGCCCAATCGCGATGGCTTCTACGTCGACGACAGGCCCGATGTCAGCGAGCAACCTTGCTACAAGGACTGTATCGGGCTCCAGTTGACCGGGAAAATCCGCTAAACAAGCACATCAGCTCTTGTGTAACTTACTCATCAACTGCGCCTCAGCCTGGGTCAACCCGCACGACTGGGTCAGCTCATCCACGGTCGCGCCCATGCCCACCAGCTTCGCCGCCTGGGCAAACGACAGGCTCGAAGGGTCGCGCTGTTCGATCTGCGCCAGCTTGTCCGGCAACGGCGCCAGGACCGCGCGCAGTTCATGCACCTCGTCCCCGACCTTCACCGCACTCTGCTGGAAGTGATCCACACGCTTGACCAGGTCGAGGATGCGCCGGTCGCGCACGGCATCGCGCTCGGCCTGTTGCAAGGCCAATTCCCGTTGCTGGCGCATATAGCGCAGCAGGAACGCCACCGTCCCAGCCCACAACAGGGCCAGGACAATCACCGCTGCTTCAAGAAACAATCAGATGTTCTCCAGATCCGACCATTCTTCTTCGCTCATCATCTTGTCCAGCTCAACCAGAATCAGCAGCTCGCCGTTCTTGTTGCACACGCCCTGGATGAACTTGGCCGACTCTTCATTACCGACGTTCGGCGCGGTTTCCACTTCCGATTGGCGCAGGTAAACCACTTCGGCCACGCTGTCGACCATGATCCCGACCACTTGCTTGTCGGCTTCGATGATAACGATACGGGTGTTGTCGTTGACTTCGGTCGGCACCAGGCCAAAACGCTGGCGGGTGTCGATCACGGTCACGACGTTGCCGCGCAGGTTGATGATGCCCAGCACATAGCTTGGAGCACCCGGAACCGGAGCGATCTCGGTGTAGCGCAGCACTTCTTGCACGCGCATCACGTTGATGCCATAGGACTCGTTGTCCAGTTTGAAGGTAACCCATTGCAGGATCGGATCATCCAAACCTTGTGCGGACGCTGACTTATTCATACCACTGACCCCTTCAAATGCCGTTTTACTCGGCGTGTGTACTTCGCTGACCGCACTCGCATGCGGGCCTTATTATTCAATCAACTATGTGTGTTCGGCGCCATCGCCTTGACGGCACCACTGGCGATCAACTCGGCCAGCTCAGCGACGTCCAGCAACGCGCACATGTGTTCAATCACGGTGCCGGCCAACCACGGCCGTTGGCCCCGGTGGCTGCGCCATTTGATTTCATTTGGGTCCAGGCGCAACGAGCGGCTGACTTGATGCACCGCCAGCCCCCACTCGTAGCCCTGCACCGAGATCACGTATTGCAAGCCCTGGCGAAAGTCATCGCGGTAACGGTCGGGCATGACCCAACGCGCGGTGTCCAGCACCTTGAGGTTGCCGGCTTGGCTTGGCAGGATGCCGAGGAACCACTCCGGTTGCCCGAACAGTGGCGTCAGCTCCTGGCCTTCCAGCGAATAGATCGAACCCAGGCACACCAGCGGCACCGCCAGGGTCAACCCGGCGACGTCGAACAGCAGGCATTCGAACGGCTCGGCGGCCCACGACGGTCGGCCATCACCGGTCACCGGCGGCGGCGTGATGCTCGGTGGCAGATGGACTTCCACCACAGGCTCGACCACAACAGGCGCCACAACAACCGGCGCAAC
The DNA here is from genome assembly GCF_009707325.1 of Pseudomonas sp. IB20. Classification (NCBI taxonomy): domain Bacteria; kingdom Pseudomonadati; phylum Pseudomonadota; class Gammaproteobacteria; order Pseudomonadales; family Pseudomonadaceae; genus Pseudomonas; species Pseudomonas gelidaquae. The sequence goes on from NZ_CP046103.1 coordinate 3,551,553, forward strand.
CGGCACAACAACCGGCACGACGTGCGCATCGCGGGCTTGTTCTTCGAGCACCGCCAACTGGAATTCATCCAGCGTGCTTTCGGGCTCTACGACGGCAGGTTCAAGTACCAGAATCGGTTCCGGCAGTTCCTCCTCGGTCGCGTCCTGCAGCAACGCATCCAGGTAGGATTCCAGTGCCAGTTGCGGCCGGGTCTTGAGTTGAACGGGACGGTTCATCACGCCACCTGCGCCACAAGTTGCTGCGACAGCAAATGCTTGAGCAACGCACGGTAGGCCAGCACACCACGGCTTTTGCCGTCGAACTGCGAAGGCGTGAGGCCCGCGCGGCTGGCGTCACGCAGGCGCGTGTCCACCGGAATATAGCCATTCCAGATGGTCTCGGGGTAAGCGTCACGCAACACACGTAAAGTGCCGAGAGACGCCTGGGTCCGACGGTCGAATAGGGTGGGCACGATGCTGAACGGCAGCGCCTGTTTGCGCGAACGGTTGATCATCGCCAAGGTGCTGACCATGCGTTCCAGGCCTTTGACCGCCAGGTGCTCGGTCTGCACCGGGATCACCAGTTGCTGGCTGGCCGCCAAGGCGTTGACCATCAGCACGCCGAGCAACGGCGGGCTGTCGATGATGGCGTAGTCGAAGTCCTGCCACAGCTGCGCCAGGGTCTTGGCGATCACCAAGCCCAAGCCGCTCTGCCCCGGCGACTGGCGCTCAAGGGTGGCCAGCGCGGTGCTGGACGGCAGCAGGGAAATGCTTTCGTTACTGGTGGGCAGCAGCAGTTGCCCAGGCAGGTCGGCAGGCACGCTGCCCTTGTGCAGGAACAGGTCGTAGCAGCTGTGCTCCAGCGCATCAGGGTCGTAGCCGAAATAGCTGGTCATCGAGCCATGCGGGTCGAGGTCGACCACGACCACACGCTTGCCCGCCTCAGCCAGCAAGCCGGCTAAGGCGATGGAGGTGGTGGTCTTGCCGACCCCACCCTTTTGATTGGCAACTGCCCAGACTCTCATTCGGTTGATTCCTCCCGGTGGGCTAAAGCGCGACCGAGACAATGCATAAAGTTATTGAGCCGGTGACGGAGAATTGACGGCACTCTGACGAACCGACGGCTTAACGGTTGGCGGTGCAGTTTGTGTGCCAGCCCGCTTCAAGGCCGCATCCGGTGTTGCATTAGCGGTGCCGGTACCGGTCAGGCTGCGGCGAACATCCAGGTTGCGCGACACCACCAGCACCACGCGACGGTTACGCGCGCGGCCTTCCGCCGTGGCGTTATTGGCCACCGGCTGGAACTCACCATAGCCCACCGACGCCAACCGGCCAGGGTTCACGCCCTGCATCGCAAGCATGCGCACGATGCTCGCGGCACGTGCCGACGACAGCTCCCAGTTGGTCGGGTACTGCGCGGTGGCAATCGGAAAATTATCGGTAAAGCCTTCGACGTGGATCGGGTTTTCAAACGGTTTGAGGATCGCCGCCACCTTATCGATGATGGTGAACGCTTGGTCGCTCGGCATCGCGTCGGCGCTGGCGAACAGCAGGCTGGAGTTAAGCTCGATCTCCACCCACAACTCATTGCCGCGCACGGTCATCTGGTTCGATTTGATCAGGTCGCCAAACGCGGCACTGATGTCGTCGGCGATGCTTTTCAGAGGGTCGCTGGTGCCACCGATGCCAGCGGCGGTTTCATCGCTGTCGTTGACCAGCGGCTTGGCCGGAGTCACGGTCTTGGGTCGTTCTTCGCCGATTGGAATCGGCTTGAGGGCACGGTCGGTGTCGTTGAACACGCCGACCAGCGCCTGGGAAATGACTTTGTACTTGCCTTCATTGATCGATGAGATGGAGTACATCACCACGAAAAACGCGAACAGCAAGGTAATGAAGTCGGCGTAGGACACCAGCCAGCGTTCATGGTTGACGTGTTCTTCAGGCTCGCGGCGGCGACGGCTCACACTCAATCCCTCCCATCAATCCATGAAGCCCTGGAGCTTCAATTCGATGGAGCGCGGGTTCTCACCCTCGGCAATCGACAACAGGCCTTCCAGCAACATTTCGCGGTAACGCGACTGGCGCATGGCAATCGACTTGAGCTTGCTGGCCACCGGCAACAACACCAGGTTGGCACTCGCCACGCCGTAAATGGTGGCGACAAACGCCACGGCAATCCCGCTGCCCAACTGCGACGGGTCGGCCAGGTTACCCATCACGTGGATCAGGCCCATCACCGCACCGATAATGCCGATGGTCGGCGCGTAGCCGCCCATGCTTTCAAAGACTTTGGCGGCGTTGATGTCGCGGCTTTCCTGGGTGAGAAAGTCCACTTCCAGGATGCTGCGAATCGCTTCCGGCTCGGCGCCGTCCACCAGCAACTGCAGACCTTTGCGCGCGTAGCTGTCGGGCTCGGCATCGGCCACGCCTTCCAGGCCCAGCAGGCCTTCCTTGCGCGCGGTGAGGCTCCAATTGACCACGCGATCGATGCCACCGGGCAGGTCGACGCGCGGCGGGAAGATAATCCAGATCAGGATCTGCATCGCACGTTTGAACGAGCTCATCGGTGATTGCAACAACGCTGCGCCCACCGTGCCGCCAATCACGATCAATGCCGCCGGGCCGTTGGCCAAGGCGCCAAGGTGGCCGCCTTCAAGGTAGTTGCCGCCGATAATCGCGACAAACGCCATGGTGATGCCAATCAGGCTCAAGACATCCATCAGAGGCAGGCCTCCACCAGATGCTTGCCGATGTCGTCCAGGCTGTAGACGGCGTCGGCCAGGTCAGCCTTGACGATGGCCATGGGCATGCCATAGATCACGCAGCTGGCTTCGTCCTGGGCCCAAATCGCGCTGCCGCCCTGCTTGAGCAGACGTGCGCCTTCACGGCCGTCGGCGCCCATGCCGGTGAGCACCACCGCCAGAACTTTGTCGCCGTAGGACTTGGCTGCCGAACCGAAGGTGATGTCCACGCACGGTTTGTAGTTCAAACGCTCGTCGCCCGGCAGGATTTTAATCGCACCACGGCCATCCACCATCATCTGCTTGCCGCCCGGGGCCAGCAGCGCCAGGCCAGGACGCAGGATGTCGCCATCCTCGGCTTCCTTGACGCTGATGCGGCACAGTTTGTCCAAACGCTCGGCAAATGCCTTGGTGAACGCAGCCGGCATGTGTTGGATCAACACGATCGGCGCCGGGAAGTTGGCTGGCAGCTGGGTCAACACCCGCTGCAAGGCAACCGGGCCGCCCGTGGACGTACCGATGGCCACCAGCTTGTAGGCTTTGCGCTTGGGTGCAGGCGAATGCGCAGCTGCACGCGCAGGAGCGGCGGCCGGACGCGCAACCGGCGCAGGTGCCGGGCGACCAAAGGTGCTCGGGGCTGCGGGCGGCGGCGTAACCGGTGCAGGCGCCGGCGCACTGAACAGGCTGCGACGGTTACTGCGCGAAATGCTGTGCACCTTCTCGCACAGCATCTGCTTGACCTTCTCGGGGTTGCGCGAGATATCTTCGAAATTCTTCGGCAGGAAGTCCACCGCACCCGCATCCAACGCATCCAGGGTGACCCGGGCGCCTTCATGAGTGAGCGAGGAGAACATCAACACCGGCGTAGGGCAGCGCTGCATGATGTGTCGAACTGCCGTGATGCCATCCATCATCGGCATCTCGTAGTCCATGGTGATCACGTCCGGCTTCAGCGCAATGGCTTGATCAATCGCCTCTTTGCCGTTAGTGGCCGTGCCGACCACCTGGATCGTTGGATCGGCGGAAAGAATTTCCGAGACGCGGCGGCGGAAGAAACCCGAATCGTCCACCACCAGGACCTTGACTGCCATAAACACTCCGTTAGGCGGGGCGGGCAATACCGCCCTGCCCCACCAGAATCAAATACGCCGTGCGGCGTAACGCTTTAGCATGCTCGGAACATCAAGAATCAGCGCGATCCGACCGTCACCGGTAATGGTCGCACCCGACATGCCCGGGGTTCCCTGCAGCATTTTGCCCAAAGGCTTGATGACCACTTCTTCCTGGCCCACCAACTGATCGACGACAAAGCCGATGCGCTGGGTGCCCACGGACAAGATCACCACATGGCCTTCGTGCTGCTCTTCATGTTTGGCCGATGCCACCAGCCAGCGCTTGAGGTAGAACAGTGGCAACGCCTTGTCGCGCACAATCACCACTTCCTGGCCGTCCACCACGTTGGTGCGTGACAGGTCGAGGTGGAAGATCTCGTTGACGTTGACCAGCGGGAAGGCGAACGCCTGGTTGCCCAGCATCACCATCAGGGTCGGCATGATCGCCAAGGTCAACGGCACCTTGATGACGATTTTCGAGCCCTGGCCCTTGGTCGAGTAAATATTGATCGAGCCGTTGAGCTGGCTGATCTTGGTCTTCACCACGTCCATGCCCACACCACGGCCGGACACGTCGGAAATCTCGGTCTTGGTCGAGAAGCCCGGGGCGAAGATCAGGTTGTAGCACTCGGTGTCGGTCAGGCGGTCGGCGGCGTCTTTGTCCATCACGCCACGCTTGACCGCGATATTGCGCAGAATCGCCGGGTCCATGCCTTTGCCGTCATCGGTGATCGACAGCAGGATATGGTCGCCTTCTTGCTCGGCCGCCAGAATCACCTTGCCGTTGCGGGACTTGCCCGAGGCTTCGCGTTCTTCCGGGGTTTCCACGCCGTGGTCAACGGCGTTGCGAACCAAGTGGACCAGCGGGTCGGCCAGGGCCTCGACAAGGTTTTTGTCGAGGTCGGTTTCTTCACCCACCAGTTCCAGGTTGATTTCTTTCTTGAGCTGGCGTGCCAGGTCGCGAACCAGACGTGGGAAGCGGCCGAAGACTTTCTTGATCGGCTGCATCCGCGTTTTCATCACTGCGGTCTGCAAGTCAGCGGTGACCACGTCGAGGTTCGACACAGCCTTTTGCATGGCTTCATCGCCGCTGTTCAAGCCCAAGCGCACCAGGCGGTTACGCACCAGCACCAGCTCGCCGACCATGTTCATGATGTCGTCCAGGCGCGCGGTATCAACGCGCACGGTGGTTTCGGCTTCACTGGCAGGCTTGTCGGCCACCGGCGCCGCCGCAGCTCGCGCAGGTGCCGGGGCGGCTGCAGGGGCTGGAGCGGGTTTGGCGGCAGCCGGGATGGCGGCCGGTGCGGGTTTCGCCGCTACCGGGGCGGCAGTCGCCGCAGCGGCCGGGGCCACTTCGGTGAACTTGCCTTTGCCGTGCAAATCATCCAACAGGGCTTCGAACTCGTGATCAGAGATCAGCCCGTCGCCCGCGGGTGCCGCACTGGCAGGTGCTGCACCGGCGACTGGGGATGCGGCGGTCGCGGCAACTTGCGGCAAGGCTTCAGCGACAAACGTGCCTTTGCCATGCAGTTGGTCGAGCAACGCTTCGAATTCGTCGTCGGTAATGTCGTTGCTGGCCGGGGCCGCCGGCGCTTTCGACTCGGCGGCGGGTGCCACCACGTCAGCGGCGAACTGGCCTTTGCCATGCAACTGGTCGAGCAGGGATTCGAACTCTGCGTCGGTGATGTCTTCGCTGGTCGGCGTTGCGGGCGCAGCAGGCGCTTGCGGCGCTTGCGGCGCCTCAGCCTCGGCCTTCACCGCACTGAGGGAGTTGAGCAACTGCTCGAACTCGCTGTCGGTCACATCCGCTTCCGGCTCAGCAACCGCAGCAGGCGCTGCTTCCACCACCGGCGCAGCCGGGGTGGCGGCAGGTTCTGCCAGGCGCGCCAGGGCGGCCAGCAGTTCCGGCGTGGCCGCTGTGATCGGGGCACGTTCGCGCACTTCGCTGAACATACCGTTGACCGCATCCAATGCTTCCAGAATCACGTCCATCAGTTCCGAGTCGACGTGGCGCTCACCCTTACGCAGGATGTCGAACACGTTCTCGGCGATGTGACAGCACTCCACCAGCTCATGGAGCTGGAGGAAGCCGGCGCCCCCTTTTACAGTGTGAAAACCGCGAAAAATTGCATTGAGCAGGTTCGCATCATCCGGTCGACTTTCCAGCTCGACCAGTTGTTCGGACAGTTGCTCTAAAATTTCGCCGGCCTCTACAAGGAAATCCTGAAGGATTTCTTCATCGGCGCCGAAGCTCATGTGGGTGCTCCTTAGAAGCCTAAACTGGATAACAGGTCATCTACGTCATCCTGACCTGACATAACGTCTTCACGTTTATCGGCATGAATCTGCGGACCTTCACCCTTGGCGAGATGTTTTTGTGGATCTTTTTCCGAGAGGATCGCTTCGCGGTCATGTTCGATGCCGGCAAAACGATCAACTTGGCCGGCCATGAGCACCAATTTGAGCAGGTTGCTTTCCACTTCGGTGACCAGCTGGGTCACGCGTTTGATCACCTGACCGGTGAGGTCCTGGTAATCCTGGGCCAGCAGAATGTCATTGAGGTTGCTGGCAACCGTACGGTTGTCCTGCTCGCTGCGCGACAAAAAGCCGTCGACCCGACGCGCCAAATCACGAAACTCTTCGGCCCCCACTTCGCGACGCATGAAGCGGCCCCAGTCAACGCTCAGGGCTTGTGCTTCGGTGGTCATGCCATTGACCAAGGGCGTTGCGTTTTCCACCAGGTCCATGGTGCGGTTGGCCGCCGCCTCTGTCAGCCTGACCACATAGGACAGGCGTTCGGTGGCATCGGTAATTTGCGAAATTTCTTCGGCCTGGGGCATGTGCGGGTCAATCTGAAAATTGACGATCGCACTGTGCAGCTCGCGTGTGAGCTTGCCCACTTCCTGGTACAGGCCGCGGTCACGGGTCTGGTTAAGCTCATGGATTAACTGCACCGCGTCGCCGAATTGGCCTTTTTCAAGGCTTTCAACCAACTGGTGAGCATGCTTTTTCAGGGTCGACTCAAAGTCTCCCTGTGACGTTTCTTTATGCTCCATAGCTCCCCCGTGGCAGCATCAATGACCGATGCGTTCGAAGATTTTTTCGATCTTCTCTTTCAAGGCCAGTGCAGTGAATGGCTTGACCACGTAGCCGTTTACCCCAGCTTGGGCGGCTTCGATGATCTGTTCACGCTTGGCTTCGGCGGTCACCATCAACACAGGCAGGCTGCGCAGTTTTTCATCGGCGCGCACGTGGCGCAGCAAGTCGATGCCGGTCATGCCCGGCATGTTCCAGTCGGTTACCAGAAAGTCGATGCTCCCGCTGTTGAGGATCGGAATCGCCGTAATGCCGTCATCCGCCTCGACCGTGTTAGTGAACCCAAGGTCACGCAACAGGTTTTTTATGATCCGCCGCATCGTTGAGAAGTCATCAACGATGAGGATTTTCATGTTCTTGTCCAATTCGACCTCCAAGCAGTCTTAAACGCGCCCAGCACCTGGACGCGCCATTTCAATCAACAGGCGTTACACAAAAAGGACTGCCCAGGGCACCACGCAACGAACCCGCGAAAGCATGCAGCCTTCGCGGTAGCGTCTGCAGTGTCCCCACACTGCCTGTCAGCGCGTGCGCCACTCTCCCAATCGCCCCCGCAAGCGGGCTGCGCACTGGCTGTGCAACTGGCTGACACGCGATTCGCTGACCCCCAGGACCTCACCGATTTCCTTGAGGTTCAGCTCTTCGTCGTAGTACAGCGACAACACCAGTCGCTCACGCTCCGGCAAATTGGCAATCGCGTCCGCCAACGCCCCCTGGAAACGTTCGTCTTCCAGGTCGCGCGACGGCTCCAGATGTGCACTCGCGCCATCCTCGTGCAGCCCTTCGTGTTCGCCGTCCTGCAACAGGTCGTCGAAACTGAACAGGCGGCTGCCCAAGGTATCGTTCAAAATCCCGTAGTAATCGTCGAGACTCAATTGGAGTTCGGCCGCAACTTCATGATCTTTAGCGTCACGACCGGTTTTTGCTTCAATTGAGCGAATTGCGTCACTGACCATTCGCGTGTTGCGGTGTACCGAACGCGGCGCCCAATCCCCTTTACGCACCTCATCGAGCATCGCGCCACGTATACGAATACCCGCATACGTCTCGAAACTCGCGCCTTTGCTCGCGTCGTATTTGGTCGACACTTCGAGCAAACCAATCATGCCGGCCTGGATGAGGTCTTCGACCTGCACGCTGGCGGGCAGGCGTGCCAGCAAGTGGTAGGCAATGCGCTTGACCAGCGGCGCATAGCGCTCGATCAACTCGCCCTGGCTGTCACGTGCCGACTTTTTGTAAAGGTTGTAGCCGCTGGCTGTCATAGCACCGGTCCTGCGCTCGTCTGATGCACCAATCGCTCGACGAAAAACTCCAGATGCCCCCGAGGGTTAGCGGGCAACGGCCAAGTATCGACCTTCTGAGCAATAGCCTTGAACGCCAATGCGCATTTGGAACGAGGGAACGCTTCGTAGACTGCACGCTGCTTTTGCACAGCCTTGCGTACACACTCGTCATAGGGAACTGCGCCCACGTATTGTAGGGCGACATCGAGGAAGCGATCCGTGACCTTGGTCAACTTGGCGAACAGGTTTCGCCCTTCTTGCGGGCTTTGGGCCATGTTGGCCAACACGCGAAAGCGATTCATGCCGTAGTCACGGTTAAGCAATTTGATCAGGGCGTAGGCGTCGGTGATCGACGTAGGTTCGTCGCAGACCACCAGCAACACTTCTTGCGCGGCGCGCACAAAGCTGACCACCGACTCGCCGATCCCGGAGGCGGTGTCGATCACCAGCACGTCGAGGTTGTCGCCGATATCGCTGAACGCCTGGATCAGGCCGGCATGCTGCGCCGGGCTCAGGTGCACCATGCTCTGGGTGCCCGAGGCGGCGGGCACGATACGAATGCCACCGGGGCCCTGCAGCAGCACATCGCGCAGCTCGCAGCGGCCTTCGATCACATCGGCAAGGGTATGTTTGGGTGTCAGCCCCAGCAGAACGTCGACGTTCGCCAGGCCCAGGTCAGCATCCAGCAGCATGACGCGACGGCCAAGCTCTGCCAGGGCCAGGGACAAATTCACTGACACGTTAGTTTTCCCGACGCCACCTTTGCCGCCGGTCACCGCGATCACCTGTACGGGATGCATGCTGCCCATTTTATTTCTTTACCTTGTCTTGCTTAGACGCAGGCTACATGGCTTGGCCGCGTGAATCGCTTGCAGACCATCGATGTAGGTACATTTCACGGTGTTCATCCGGCCTCAACCGACCCGTTTTGCCGGGTGGTGGTAAAGGTCGGCGAACATATCGGCCATCGCTTCCTCGCTAGGCTCTTCTTGCATTTGCACGCTGACAGCACGGCTGACCAACTGATGACGGCGCGGCAGATGCAGATCATCCGGAATCCGCGGCCCGTCGGTCAGGTAAGCAACCGGTAATTCATGACTGATAGCCAGGCTCAGCACTTCGCCCAGGCTCGCGGTTTCGTCGAGCTTGGTGAGGATGCAACCGGCCAGGCCGCAGCGCTTGTAGCTGTGGTAGGCAGCGGTAAGAACCTGTTTCTGGCTGGTGGTTGCAAGCACCAGGTAATTCTTCGACTTGATGCCACGCCCGGCCAGGCTTTCCAGCTGCATTCGCAGCGCTGGGTCACTGGCTTGCAGGCCGGCGGTGTCGATCAGCACCACGCGCTTGCGCAGCAGCGGGTCGAGGGCGTTGGCCAGGGACTGGCCCGGGTCGACGTGGGTCACCGACACATTGAGGATGCGGCCCAGGGTCTTGAGCTGCTCCTGGGCGCCGATGCGGTAGCTGTCCATGCTCACCAGCGCGATGTTCTGCGCGCCGTACTTGAGCACATAACGCGCCGCCAGCTTGGCCAGGGTGGTGGTCTTGCCCATGCCGGCAGGGCCGACCATGGCAATCACACCGCCCTCTTCCAGGGGTTCGATTTCCGGGGTGACGATCATGCGCGCCAAGTGCGCCAGCAACATGCGCCAGGCTTGGCGAGGTTCTTCGACCTCGGCGGTGAGCGCCAGCAAGTCACGGGACAACGGGCCGGACAGGCCGATCCGTTGCAGGCGACGCCACAGGTTAGCCTGTTGCGGCTTACTGCCTTGCAACTGGTTCCACGCCAAGGAGCCCAACTGTACTTCGAGCAGCTCACGCAGGCCATTGAGTTCAAAACGCATCGAATCAAACACGCGTTGGTCGACTGCGGCGGCCGGTGCCGGCGCTGCAGGACGTGGCGGCTCTTTGAATGTTGGTTCCACCAGCGGCTCGGAAGCAGTAAGCGGCAGGCCGGCGAACAGCTGGCGATTGGTGGTGGCGTCGCTGTCGCCACGCATGCTCAGCTCAGCCTGGGCCGAGACAATGCGCGAGGCGGTCTTGCGCAACTCGTCTTCGAGTTCCATGTTCGGCACGCGCGGCGCCAGCGCCGAGGGCGTGTAATCCAGGGCAGCCGTCAGCTCGACACCGCCGGCAATACGACGGTTACCGATAATCGCGGCATCGGCGCCCAGCTCATCACGTACCAGTTTCATGGCCTGACGCATATCGGCGGCGAAAAAACGCTTAACTTGCATATCCCACTACCTCAGCCGTTGGGCCCTACTGTCGCGACGATAGTCACTTGCTTGTTGTCAGGAATTTCCTGATAAGCCAAAACGTGCAAATTCGGCACTGCCAGGCGTCCAAACCGCGACAACATCGCGCGGACCGGGCCTGCCACCAGCAGAATCACTGGGTGGCCCTGCATTTCCTGGCGCTGAGCGGCTTCGATCAACGAACGCTGCAGCTTTTCAGCCATGCTTGGCTCCAGCAGAACGCCTTCTTCCTGGCCTTGTCCGGCCTTCTGAATACTATTGAGCAATATCTGTTCCAACCTTGGCTCCAAGGTGATCACAGGCAGCTCAGACTCAACCCCTACAATGCTTTGCACGATTGCGCGGGACAACCCGACGCGCACCGCCGCCACCAGCGCGGCAGTATCTTGACTCTTAGCGGCATTGTTAGCGATGGCCTCGGCAATGCTGCGAATGTCGCGTACCGGCACCTGTTCGGCGAGCAACGCCTGCAACACCTTGAGCAATTGCGACAGCGACAACACACCCGGCACCAGCTCTTCGGCCAATTTTGGCGAGGCTTTGGCCAGCAAACCCATCAATTGCTGGACTTCCTCATGGCCGATCAGCTCGTGGGAGTGCTTGTACAGAATCTGGTTAAGGTGGGTGGCGACCACCGTGCTGGCGTCGACCACGGTGTACCCCAGCGATTGCGCCTGGCTGCGCTGGCTGACTTCGATCCACACCGCTTCCAGGCCAAAAGCCGGATCTTTGGCGGTGATGCCGTTGAGCGTGCCGAAGACTTGACCGGGGTTGATCGCCAGTTCGCGGTCGGGGTAAATCTCGGCTTCGGCGAGGATCACGCCCATCAGGGTCAGGCGGTAGGCGCTGGGTGCCAGGTCGAGGTTGTCGCGGATATGCACGGTGGGCATCAAGAAGCCCAGGTCTTGGGACAGCTTCTTACGCACGCCCTTGATCCGCGCGAGCAATTGCCCACCTTGGTTGCGGTCCACCAGCGGAATCAGGCGGTAGCCGACTTCCAGGCCGATCATGTCGATCGGGGTTACGTCGTCCCAGCCCAGCTCCTTGGTTTCCTGGGTGCGGGCCGGGGATGGCAGCAACTCCTGCTGACGCGCGACCTCCTGCAACGCTTGAACCTTGACGGCGTTTTGCTTTTTCCAGAACAGGTAGGCGCCGCCACCGGCCAGGGCCGCCATGGTCAGGAATGATACGTGGGGCATGCCCGGCACGATGCCCATGATCGCCATGATGCCGGCCGCCACGGCCAGGGCCTTGGGCGATGCGAACATCTGCCGGCTGATCTGCTTGCCCATGTCTTCGGAGCCCGAAGCACGGGTGACCATGATGGCCGCCGCTGTGGATAACAACAGTGATGGCAATTGCGCCACTAAACCGTCACCGATGGTCAGCAAGGCGTACACCCTGCCCGCATCGCCGAAGGTCATGCCGTGTTGGAAGATGCCGACGGCTATCCCGCCGATCAAGTTGATGAACAGAATCAACAGGCCGGCGATGGCATCACCGCGTACGAATTTGCTGGCACCGTCCATGGAGCCGTAGAACTCGGCTTCCTGGGCGACTTCCAGGCGACGGGATTTGGCTTGGTTCTGGTCGATCAGGCCGGCATTGAGGTCGGCGTCGATCGCCATTTGCTTGCCGGGCATGGCGTCGAGGGTAAACCGCGCGCTCACCTCAGAAATCCGCCCGGCGCCCTTGGTCACCACCACGAAGTTGATGATCATCAGGATCGCAAACACCACGATACCGACCACGTAGTTACCGCCGATCACCACCTCACCGAAGGCCTGGATCACCTTACCGGCGGCGGCGTGGCCGTCCTGGCCGTGGAGCATGACCACCCGCGTGGACGCCACGTTCAGCGCCAGGCGCAGCAGGGTTGCGATCAACAGAATGGTGGGGAACACCGCGAAATCCAACGGCCGCAGGGCGTAGACGCAGACCAGCAGCACGACGACAGACAGGGCGATGTTGAAGGTGAAAAACACGTCGAGCAGGAACGGCGGCATCGGCAACATCATCATTGCCAGCATCACCAGCAGCAACAACGGCACACCCAGGTTGCCCCGCGACAAGTCAGTCAGGGTGCCACGGGCCGTGTTGAGCATTTGAGAGCGATCTACCACCGGTATTCCTCGTGTTCCTTGAAGCAAAGTTTTGACGCTGTGAGGCGTCCTGGAAGCGGTATTGCAAGAAGCCTTCCAACTTTGGATTCAGGCCGACGATCGTCGCGTGGGAACCGATTCAAGGGTGGGAGCTGGCTTGCCTGCGATTGCGTGTGCCGATGCGGTGTGCCAGTCACCTCAAGGGCCAGCCATGAGTCAGTCATCGCAGGCAAGCCAGCTCCCACATTTGGATCTGTGTACATCTGCTGCCATTGAGGAAATTTCCGACAGGGTTTTAAGGTTGCCCCTAGGAAACTCGCTCTCTAGTCTCCGTACACCGCTGCAACCGCAGCGGCCGGGCGTCGCGGCCCGGTTTACTACGGAGCAAAAGCACCTTCAGCTTCACAATGATCAAACCCACCCCAAATCCCCCGCCCACCGTACTCTTCACCCTCATCGACAACATCAGCAGCGAAGACCTGCTGGTCAACCTCACCGAAACCCTGGCTTCCGCCCACGCCCTGACCTGCGACTTCGCCTTTGACCTGGAAGGCACACAGCGAGAAGGCGCGCTGGGCATTGCGCAGTTGATTGAAGTGGGGCGATTGTTGGCTGAGCGATTGCTGGATGACAGGGAGCCGTCACGCGAGGCCCAACCGGGCAAACTCTAGGTAGGATCAACAGACTGATCGTTCCCACGCGGGAGCGTGGAAATGATCATAGAGCCTTCACATTCTCAGCCTGCAGCCCTTTTGGCCCCTGGGCAGTGTCGAACTCTACCTCTTGTTGCTCTTCCAACGTTTTGAACCCAGCCGCTGTGATTGCCGAATAATGGACGAAAACATCCGGGCTCCCATCGTTAGGCGTAATAAAACCAAAGCCCTTTTCCGCGTTAAACCACTTCACTTTGCCTTTTGCCATTGCCGTTCTCCTGACTTCGCGTTCGAGACCCCGTACGCACGTCGCTAAATAATCTTGATATGGAACGCGAAGATGCCCGTGGGCCGATGAATCCTCGCGAATTGCACGCGCTGGCCATTTTTCAGCCAACGCTCACCCGCAGTGAAGGCCGTGCAATGGGTACTGTCAAAGTTACCAGGTAAGGCCAGACTTTAGACAAATGGTAGGGGCAAACCCTGGGTATCCCGCTGGCTGTTATGCCGCCATTGCGGGCAAGCCCTGCGCCCGCAGGGGAATGCGCTCAAGGGTGGGAGCCGGGCGTGCCCGCGATAGCGTTGGCGCAGGATGGCTCAGGAATCGCGACGTAAATCCGGCGGAATCGGCAGGTCTTTCAGGGGGTCAGGCCGCTTGCCCTTGCCCGCGCGGTATTGGCGGATCTGATAGACGTACGCCAACACCTGCGCCACCGCCAAGTACAACCCGGCAGGAATTTCCTGGTCCAGGTCAGTGGAATAGAAGATCGACCGCGCCAGTTCCGGAGACTCCAGCAACAGAATGTCGTTTGCCACGGCAATTTCGCGGATTTTCAGCGCGGTAAAGTCGCTGCCCTTAGCCAGCAACATCGGCGCGCCGCCCTTCTCCGGGTCGTACTTGAGCGCCACGGCGTAGTGGGTCGGGTTGGTGATGACCACGTCGGCGTCCGGCACCGCCGCCATCATCTTGCGCTGGGACATTTCCCGCTGCAGTTGGCGAATGCGTTGCTTGACCTCCGGGCGGCCCTCTTGGTCCTTGTGCTCATCGCGCACTTCCTGCTTGGTCATCAGCAGCTTCTTGTGGCTCTCCCACAGCTGGATCGGCGCATCCACAGCGGCAATCAGGATCAGCCCGAGGGCCATCCACAGCGCACTCCAGCCCACCACTTGCACGCTATGAATGATTGCTGACTCCAGCGGCTCATGAGCGATGCGCAGCAGGTCGTCGATGTCGGAGGTCAGCACCACCATGGCCACAAACAGAATCAGGATGAATTTGGCCAGCGCCTTGAGCAATTCCATCAGGGCCTTGGCCGAAAACATGCGCTTGAGGCCGGCGCCCGGGTTCATACGGCTGAATTTGGGCGCCATGCTGCCCGCAGCAAACAGCCAGCCGCCAAGGGCGACCGGGCCGATCAGCGCCGCCAGCAGTAAGGTGATCAGGATCGGCTGTACCGCCAGGAGCGCTATTTTCCCCGAATGCAGCAGGTATTGACCCATGGCGTCGGGGTTGAGCAACACCTCACGCGGCAAGGCGAAGTTGTGTTTCATCAACTCCATCAGGTCCAGCGCCAAACCACCGCCATAAATCAGCAAGGCACCGGCACCGGCCATCATGGTCGCGAAGGTATTGAGTTCTTTAGAGCGCGCAATCTCGCCCTTTTCCCTGGAGTCCTTTTTACGTTTCTCCGTGGGGTCTTCTGTTTTGTCCTGACCACTCTCGCTCTCGGCCATGGCTTAGCGCGCCCGTGCCAGATCACGTAAGAACTGCAAGGCGTCGGTCGCCAGCGGTTGATACTGATTGAGAATGTCAGCCAAGCCGACCCAGAAAATCCCCATGCCCAACACCAGGGTCAACGGGAAACCAATCGAAAAAATGTTCAGCTGCGGCGCCGCACGGGTCATCACCCCGAACGCGATATTGACCACCAGCAGCGCGGTGATCGCCGGCAGCACCAGCAACAATGAGGCGCCCATGACCCAACTGAGACGCCCTACCAGTTCCCAGAAATGACTGACCACCAACCCTGAGCCGACCGGCAAGGTGGTGAAGCTTTCGGTCATCACCTCGAACGCCACCAAGTGGCCGTTCATGGCCAGGAACAGCAAGGTCACCAGCATGGTCAGGAATTGCCCGATCACCGCCGCCGACACGCCGTTGGTGGGGTCGACCATAGAGGCGAAGCCCATGCCCATCTGCACCGAGATGATTTGCCCGGCAATCACAAACGCCTGGAAGAACAACGTCAGCGAGAAGCCCAACAGCGCGCCGATCAGGATCTGCTCGGCAATCAGCAGCAATGCACTCAAGTCCAGGGCGTTTACCGGCGGCATCGGCGGCAGTCCGGGCACGATCACCACGGTAATCGCGAAGGCGAAATACAGACGAATGCGCCGTGGCACCAAGGTTGTACCGAACACCGGCATGGTCATCAGCACCGCCGTGACGCGGAACATCGGCAGGATGAAAGACGCCACCCAGGTACTGATCTGGGTGTCGGTCAACGCCAACAAAGACTGCATCGGCTCAGCCGATCAACTGCGGAATACTGCCGTACAGCTGCAGGATGTATTCCATAAAGGTTTGCACCAGCCACGGGCCAGCGACAATAAGAGTGATCAGCATCACCAGCAAACGCGGAAGGAAGCTCAAGGTCTGTTCGTTGATCTGGGTGGCGGCCTGGAACATCGCCACCAGCAGGCCGACCAACAGGCTCGGCACCACCAGCACGGCGACCATCATGGTGGTCAGCCACAGCGCTTCACGGAACAGGTCGACGGCTACTTCTGGAGTCATGGCGCTACACTCCGCCGAAACTGCTGGCCAGCGTGCCGATAATCAGCGCCCAACCGTCCACCAGCACAAACAGCATGATCTTGAACGGCAGCGAAATAATCAGCGGCGACAGCATCATCATACCCATGGCCATCAGCACGCTCGCCACCACCAAGTCGATGATCAGGAACGGGATGAAGATCATAAAGCCGATCTGGAACGCGGTCTTCAATTCGGAGGTGACAAACGCCGGCACCAGGATGGTCAGCGGCGCCTGATCCGGGGTGGCGATGTCGGTGCGCTTGGACAGGCGCATAAACAGCTCAAGGTCGCTGGAACGGGTCTGCGACAGCATGAAGTCCTTGATCGGGCCTTGGGCCTTGTCGATCGCGTCCTGGGCGCTGAGTTTCTCGGCCAGGTACGGTTGCAGGGCTTGCTGGTTCACCTTATCGAACACCGGCGCCATGATGAACAGCGTCAAAAACAAGGCCATGCCAGTCAGGATCTGGTTCGACGGCGTCTGCTGCAGGCCCAAAGCCTGACGCAGAATCGAGAACACGATGATGATCCGCGTAAAGCTGGTCATCAGCATGACAAACGCCGGGATAAAACTCAGCGCGGTCATGATCAGCAGGATCTGCAGACTGACCGAGTATTCCTGAGCGCCGGCAGCGTTGGTACCCAGCGTGATCGCCGGGATCGACAACGGGTCGGCCGCAAACGCCGACGGCGCGGCCAGCAACAGCATGAGCGTCAATAAAACGCGCATTACTTCTTATCCTTCTGATCCTTGCCCAGCAATTCCATCAGGCGCTGAGCGAATTCTGGCGTGGCACCCTCGGTCTTGGCCACCTCCACCGGCGACTTGAGCACGTGCAGCGGGGTGATGCGGCCGGGCGTGATACCCAGCAGAATCTGTTCCTCACCGACTTGCACCAGCACCAGCCGATCACGCGGGCCAAGGGCACGCGAACCGATCATCTCGATGACCTGGCCATCGCCCGGGCCGATGCGCTGCACGCGGCGCATCAACCAGGCCAGCACGAAAATCAACCCGACCACCAGCAACAGCCCCAGCACCAGCTGGGTCAGTTGCCCGCCGATGCCACTGCTGACGACAGGCGCCGCAGCCGTCGCTTGCGCAATCGGCTCAGCCGCCAGGGCGCTCAATGGCAGCGCCAGAAAAAGTCCCGCCATCGAATACTTCATATCAGCGCAGCTTCTTGATGCGTTCGCTCGGGCTGATCACGTCCGTCAGGCGGATGCCGAACTTCTCGTTGACCACCACCACCTCGCCATGGGCGATCAGCGTGCCGTTGACCAGCACGTCCAACGGCTCACCCGCCAGGCGATCCAGCTCGATCACCGAGCCTTGGTTGAGCTGCAACAGGTTGCGGATGTTGATGTCGGTGCTGCCCACTTCCATGGAAATCGACACCGGAATGTCGAGGATCACATCCAGGTTCGGGCCGTCGAGGGACACCGGGTCGTTGTTCTTCGGCACGCTGCCGAATTCTTCCATCGGCATGCGGTTACCGGCCGGCGCGGTGGCGGCATCGGCGGCCAACAGCGCGTCAATATCGTCTTGGCCGACATCGCCGGTTTCTTCCAGGGCCGCAGCCCATTCGTCAGCCAGGGCCTGGTCTTCGGCGGAAGTGTTTTCGTGTTCGGTAGCCATTACATGTCCTCGGCGAAGCAGCTTTCATAAATAGGGGTGCAACAGTAGCGGCGTTTCAGCGACGGTTAATCGGTTCGATCACTTGCAACGCCAGGTTGCCTTTGTGCGAACCCAGCTTGACCTTGAACGACGGCACGCCGCTGGCACGCATGATCAGTTCTTCCGGCAACTCGACGGGAATGATGTCCCCCGGCTGCATATGCAAAATATCGCGCAAACGCAGCTGGCGACGGGCCACGGTGGCGCTCAGGGGTACGTCGACGTCGAGCAGGTCTTCGCGCAAGGCCTTGACCCAGCGTTCGTCCTGGTCGTCCAGGTCGGACTGGAAACCGGCGTCGAGCATCTCGCGCACCGGCTCGATCATCGAGTACGGCATGGTCACGTGCAGGTCGCCACCACCGCCATCGAGTTCGATGTGGAAGGTGGACACCACAATGGCTTCGCTGGGGCCAACGATGTTGGCCATGGCCGGGTTCACTTCCGAGTTGATGTACTCGAAATTGACTTCCATGATCGCCTGCCAGGCTTCCTTCAAGTCGATGAAGGCCTGCTCCAGCACCATGCGCACCACCCGCAACTCGGTGGGGGTGAACTCACGGCCTTCGATCTTGGCGTGACGGCCGTCGCCGCCGAAGAAGTTGTCCACCAGCTTGAACACCAGCTTGGCGTCGAGGATGAACAGCGCGGTGCCGCGCAACGGCTTGATCTTGACCAGGTTGAGGCTGGTGGGCACGTACAGCGAGTGCACGTACTCGCCGAACTTCATCACCTGCACACCGCCCACCGCCACGTCCGCCGAGCGGCGCAGCATGTTGAACATGCTGATACGGGTGTAGCGGGCGAAACGTTCGTTGATCATCTCCAGCGTCGGCATGCGTCCACGGACGATGCGATCCTGGCTGGTCAGGTCATAACTTTTGACGCTGCCGGGCTCGGCAGCCATTTCGGTCTGTACCAGACCATCGTCGACACCATGCAACAGCGCGTCGATTTCATCCTGGGACAGCAGGTCTTGCACGGCCATGTCGTGATCCTACTGCAATACGAAGTTAGTGAAGAGCGCCTGCTCGACCACGACTTTGCCGAGCTCTTTCTGGGACACTTCCTGCACGCTGGCAGTGACCTTCTGGCGCAGCATTTCCTGGCCGACCGGGGTGGCCAGGCTGTCGAAGCTCTGCCCGGAGAACAGCATCACCAGGTTGTTGCGAATCACCGGCATGTGCACTTTGAGCGCATCCAGGTCCGCCTGGTTACGCGCCAGCAAGGTGATGCTCACCTGCAGGTAGCGTTGACGCCCATTTTGGTTGAAGTTGGCCACAAAGGCCGGAAGCATCGGCTCGAAGATTGCCGGTTGCTTGACGTTACTGGCGGTTTCGGCGGCGGGTGCCGGTTTGCTCGCGCTGCTGTGCATGATGTACCAGGTGCCGCCAACCGAGGCGCCGATGGCCAGGAGCAGGCCCAGCACAATCAACAGGATAAGCTTGAGCTTGCCCTTGCTTGCGGGTGGTGTTGCTGCGTCGTCGCTCTTCGCCATGCCAATAATCCGTCACTATTCGGGGATTCATAGATCTACGGAAAGGCAAGAGCAAGTGTTATGCCAGAGTTGTCTGGTAATTCGGGAAGAGCGAACACTACAAAACAAATGTGGGAGCTGGCTTGCCTGCGATAGCGGTGGGTCAGTTGGAATTTCTGTGACTGATACACCGTATCGCAGAACTCCCACATTTTGATCTTCATAAGGCTGAAATCAGGCGTAGTAATCAACCGCGCTGGAGCCCACGACGGTCTGGGTCACCGGCGCGACGGCCGCTGCCACTTCAGCATGATCACCGCCATCACCCCGCCCACCGCCACCACTCACACCGCGCGCCTGGTTCTGCTGCTGTTGCTCCTGACCTTGCCCCTGCCAGCCACGGGACTGGTCGGACACATTCACGTCAACCTGCCCCATGCCTTGCTGGGCAAACATCTCGCGCAGGCGGCCGGACTGGCTTTCCAGCGCTTCACGCACCACGGCGTGGCCACTCATGAAGGTGACCTGGGCCTGTTGGTCCGCCGCCATGTTGACCTTGATATCCAGGCGCCCCAGCTCAGCCGGCTGCAACTGGATCTCTGCCGACTTGAGGTTGGCGCTGGACAGGTACATCACGCGGTTGACCACTTCTTCGGTCCAGCCGCTCTGGTGCATGGCCAACGGCGCATTCGCCACCGGCGGCAAGGCATTCGCGGTTTTCGGCGTGGCGGCCTGTGTCAGCGCAGCCAGGCGGTTGGCGAAATCATCGACGCGGGTGTCACTCCTGGCGTCTTTCAGATCCTTGAGGCCGCCTTCGATCAGCCCGCTGAAGGCCTTGTCGCCGCCCTGGTCAGTGCTGTCTTTGGTGGCTTGCTGGTCGACCATATTGGCAAGGCCGGCAGCGAAGCTCTGTGCAGCGGTCGGCTGGTCCTGAGACGTCGGGGCGGCCTTCTGCGGCGTCTGGCTGCTGGCCGAGACGTGACCGCCCTGCTCCATCGCCAGGCGCACGGCCGGCATCGAGTCCAGCGGGTCGGCGTCAGGGTCGAAGGCAGGCTGCTTGACCTCATCCGTCGCCACAACAACCGGCAACGCCTTGTCGTCCTTGGCGGCTACAGGTGCCGGCGTTTCCACGGGGACAGGCACGGCAACCGGGGTGACGGTGGCAATCACTGCCGGGTCGACGACGGGGTCAACCGGGGGTTGTTGCGCCAGGGATGGGTCGGTGGGCTTGTCGTCGTCACTGCTGGCGTCGTCGGATTTAGTCGGCGATTTGGCAGGCAAGGGATTGCCGCTATCGGCAACGGCTGGCTTACTGGCGGCAGGCTTGTCGTTGCTGGAAACGGGCTTGGAGTTGGTGTCCGGCGACTTGTCACGCGTGACTTTGGCCGGGGCGTCGTCGATCTTCAGCGTCGGTTTCGGGCTTTGATTTGCAAACACTTGAGCGAAGCCAGGCCCCTTGTCTCGCGGGCTCGCAGCCGCTACTGGGGGCGTAGAGACAGACGCTTGAGGCTTGGCCGCAGGGGCAGCCTGAAGGAGCGAATTCGGGGCGACTGGCATAGGTAAAGGTCTCCACTGCATTGGGGGTCGGGGATGCAGTATTGGGAGATAGAGCAAGAGTCGGGCCAGATTACACTTCGCAGGCAAATGACTCGCTTAATGGCCGACTCATACAACGGCCGCACCAAAGCAAACTCATGATCAATCTGATCAACCAACGCCCCAAGGTCCGCCGTCGACTGGCCCGATTCAGCTTCCAAGCGCTGACACAACTGTGCCAACCGTACCGCCCCAAGGTTGCCGCTGCTGCCTTTGAAGCTGTGCGCAATCTGCCCCAACGCCTTGGCATCATCGCGCGCTTTGCGCAACGCCTCGACACGCTTCTGCGAATCGTCCAGAAAGGTATCGAGCAGCTTGGGATACTCGCTCTCCATAACCTCCTGCAAACCCGACAACACATCAGGGTCCAAATGAATCTCTGCCACTTGTTCGCTCCTTGATCAAGAATCGGCGGATTATGCCAGAGCCCCCCAGCAAAACTCCACGCATACGCTACGCCCGCCATCCGACCAGCGTACATTGCTGCTCAACTGCCGCACCAGGCTCAAGCCCCGGCCAGACAGACGGTCGATATCCAGCGGCCGCGCCAACACCTGTTCCACGTCAAACCCAAGACCACTGTCCTCGATACGCAGCGTCATTGTGCCGCCAGTGCCCGTCGGCACGACCTGCACATGCACACGCACATAACCGCTGCTCAATTGCCCCAGCCGCTCATTGCGCTGGCGGTAATAGTCGGCGAACCCCTGTGCATCGCGCTTGAGCCGCGAATCCAACCCCAGTACCCCATGCTCCAGTGCATTGGAATACAACTCGGCCATCACACTGTAAAGCGCCCCGCTCTGCTCACGCATGCCATGAATTTCCAGCAACAATTGCAGCAGATACGGCAACGGGTTGTAGCTTTTGAGGGTCTGCGCGCGGAACTCGAAACTCACCGACCAGTCCAGCGGGCACGACTGCCCGCTGTCGGCATATATCGGCTCGGCCGCCCGCAACGGCTGGCCGGCCTGCAAGGTGATCTCGACCATGCTGACGTCATCCCGCGCCTGGCCACGAAACGCCGCCAGTGCCAGTTCGATATCTTCGAACAAGCGATCAGGCTCACGGTTGGCCGCGAACACCTGCTGCAAGCGCTCGGCGCCGAACAGCTGGTCATTGGCATTAGCGGTGTCCAGCACGCCATCGGAGAGCAAAAACACACGGTCGCCCAAGGCCATGGGCCAGACTTCGGTGCTGTCATCAAACCTCTCGGCCGAGAGCACACCTAACGGCAAGTGCCGCGACACCAACGGCGTACGCTTGCCCGTGGCGACTTCATGCACATAACCTTCGGGCATGCCGCCGTTCCACACCTCCACCACACGCCGCTGGGCACTCAGGCCTATCAGGGTGGCGCAGCAGAACATGTCCACCGGCAGGATGCGCTTGAGCTTGGCGTTCATCTCGCGCAGGGTCTGCGCCAGGCCGTAGCCCTTGGCGGTCATGCCGTAGAACACTTCCGCCAGGGGCATGGCACCGACGGCGGCAGGCAGGCCGTGCCCAGTAAAGTCACCAAGCAGCACGTGCATGTCACCGGAGGGCGTGTATGCCGCCAGCAGCAGGTCGCCGTTAAACAGCGCATAGGGCGATTGCAGGTAGCGAATGTTCGGCGCCGCGTTGATACAGCCCGAATGCGCCACCTTGTCGAACACCGCCTTAGCCGCGCGCTGCTCATGCAGCAGGTAATCGTGGTGCTTGGCGATCAGGTCACGCTGCTGCAACACCGTGGCTTGCAGGCGGCGCAGGCGGTCCATGGCGTTGATCTTCGCCGCCAGGATCACTTGGTTGTAGGGCTTGGGCAGGAAGTCATCGCCGCCGGCATCCAGGCATTGGGCCAGGGCTTCGCTCTCGCGCAGCGAGGTGAGGAAGATGATCGGCACCAGTGCTTCCCCGGCAAGCTGCTTGATGCGCCGCGCGGCTTCAAAGCCGTCCATCACCGGCATCAGCGCGTCCATCAACACCAGTTGCGGGCGCTCGCGGGTAAACACCTCGACGGCCTGCGCGCCGTCGGCGGCGGTGAGCACCTGATGACCCTGGCGCCGAATGATGGTCGACAGCAACAGCAAATCGGCAGCGCTGTCTTCGGCGATCAGGATCGTCAGCGGTTCGAGAACCGGGGCCAGGGTGCTCAACTGATGTCGAACAGTTTGTCGAAGTTAGAGATGGCGAGAATCTTACGCACATCGGAGTTGCTGTTGATCACCTGCACTTCGGCATTATCGCCACCGGCATGGTCACGCAACAGCAGGAGCATGCCTAAGGCGGAGCTGTCCATGTAAGTGGTGTCTTTCAAGTCCACCACGTAGACCTCGGGCACCTTGTAGAACCGCTCGTAGGCATCACGAAAGGCTTGGTGGCTACCGAAATCGAACCGCCCCGTGACGGTGATCATCAACTTCGTCCCATCCAGGGATACTTCTGATTCGACTGACATACGACTGCTTCCTTGTCATTGGCAATATGCAACAAGGTTTAGCAGGTGAACCGGGTATGGGCAACACAGACGACCAAATGTGGGAGCTGGCTTGCCTGCGATAGCATCACTGCGGTGTGCCTGATCCACCTCGGTGCCTGTATCCGGCGATCCACCTCGGTGCCTGTATCGCGGGCAAGCCCGACGCCCACAGTGGGCCGGTGGTGGCCGTTAGTACGGTGATTGGCGTGGAAGCCGCTGTGAGAGCTCGTCGAGCAGCTTTTGCTCGCGTTTATCTTCAATCGCCCGCGCTTCGTCGATATAGCGCTGCACCAGCTTGCGCAAGCCTTCGACTCGAGCAAACGCCGCTTGCCAGCTTTCACGGGCTTTATCGAGGTTGTTCTGGTGCCAGGCCAGGCTCTGGCGCTGTTGGCCGACAGCGGTTTCCAGCTGGTTGAGGAAGCCTTGGTAGCCCATCAGCCATTGGCCGGACACACCTTTGCTGCCGCGTTCGATCCACTGCTGCTGGTATTCACCACGAAAGCGCTCCAAGTCGCCGAGTTTGCTTTGCGCCAGGCGCACCTGGCCTTGGAAATAACCCAGGCGCTGGACCGCAGTTTTCTCGGCCTTTTCGGCCATGTCCACCACCGGTGCCAAGCGTGAAGAACGCGTACTGGCCATGGCTTAACCGCCTGGCGCCGGGGCGAAAATCGAACCCAGGTGCGCTTCGCTTTCGCCCATGCTGATCTTGTCGTTGAGGCCCTGGCGCAGGTAGGTCACCAACTGCGGTTGCAGGGCAATCGCCAGGTCGGTCTCGCGATCACCACCGGCCACATAGGCGCCGACGCTGATCAGGTCACGGCTCTGCTGATAACGCGACCACAGCTGCTTGAAATGCTGCGCGCGAGCCATGTGTTCCGGCGTGACCACCGCCGGCATTACCCGGCTGATCGACGCTTCGATGTCGATGGCCGGGTAGTGCCCTTCTTCGGCCAAGCGTCGCGACAGCACGATGTGGCCGTCGAGCACGCCCCGCGCCGAGTCGGCAATTGGGTCTTGCTGGTCATCGCCTTCGGACAACACGGTATAGAACGCGGTGATCGAACCGCCGCCGGCCTCGGCATTACCGGCGCGCTCCACCAGCTTGGGCAGCTTGGCGAACACTGACGGCGGGTAGCCTTTGGTGGCGGGCGGCTCGCCGATGGCCAGGGCAATTTCCCGCTGGGCCTGGGCGAAACGTGTGAGCGAGTCCATCAGCAACAGGACGTTCTTGCCCTTGTCGCGAAAATATTCGGCGATGCGCGTGCAATACATGGCGGCGCGTAAGCGCATCAGTGGCGCGTCATCGGCCGGGGACGCGACGACCACCGAGCGCTTGAGGCCTTCTTCACCGAGGCTGTGCTCGATGAACTCCTTAACCTCACGGCCCCGCTCACCGATCAGCCCGACCACGATGATGTCGGCCTCGGTGAAGCGCGTCATCATGCCCAGCAGCACGGATTTACCCACGCCGGTACCGGCAAACAGGCCCAGACGCTGGCCGCGACCGACCGTCAATAAACCGTTGATGCTGCGAATGCCCACGTCCAGCGGCACGCTGATGGGGTTGCGGTTAAGCGGGTTGATGGTCGGGCCGTCCATCGGCACCCAGTCTTCAGCCTTCATGCCGCCTTTGCCGTCCAGCGCGCGACCGGCACCGTCGAGCACGCGGCCGAGCATGCTCATGCCCATCGGCAGGCGGCCAGTATCGGCCAGCGGCACCACCCGGGCACCGGGCGCGATACCCGCCAGGCTGCCCACCGGCATCAGGAAAATCTTGCTGCCGGAGAAGCCCATCACTTCAGCTTCGACCTGCACCGGATGGTAGCTGTCGTCGTTGATCACCAAGCAACGGCTGCCCATGGCGGCGCGCAGGCCTTCGGCTTCGAGGGTCAGGCCGACCATACGCAACAGGCGCCCTTCGAGGATGGGCTGGCCGGGCAGCTCAGTGGCCTCGGCGTAGCCGCTCAGGCGCTTGGCGAAGCTGGTGCGATCAAGGCGCATCAGGGGCGTCCAGGTCCACGCTCAGGTCGGGCTCGGCCGGGTGCAGGACTTGTTCGTGGAGCTGGTCAAACAGTTTGGCCATGATCTGGCTGATGCGGGTTTCGACGGTGGCATCGATACGGCTGTGTTCGGTTTCGACGCGGCAACCACCGGGCTGCAGCGCCGCGTCCTCGACGATGCGCCAGGTTTCTTCATGGCGCTCGCGCAGGGCTTTGACCTGTTCGAAATCCTGCGGGTTGATGTACAGCCGCACATTGCCAACGCCCAAAGGCAGCAGCTTGAGGGCTTCGCGCATCACGCTTTCGATATGGCTGGAATCGAGCGCCAGTTCGCGCTGGATCACCTGGCGGGCGATGTGCTCGACCAGGCCGACCATGGATTTTTCCAGTTGCGAATCTTGTTCGGCAATAGGGTCGAACAGGCTGCGCATCAAGCGTTCCAGGCTGCCCAGCTTGAGGCCCAGCGCCGCCTCGGATTCCTGGCGGACCTTGAGGGTGGTGCTGCGAAAACCGTCTTTTTCGCCCGCTGCGAAGCCTTCGTTGTAGGCCTCCTGGCGGATAGCTTCCAATTCTTCGAGGGTCAGTGGCTGGACTTCATCCAGCGGCACTTCTTCCATCTCAGCAGGCGTTTCAACCACCGGCTCAGGCTCAGGCTCCGGCACGTGCGGGTCGAAGCTGGGCAACGACCAGATGTCGAACCCGCCGACATCCCGTGCGCGAATCAGATCGCTGGGCGTCTCATCTTTGTTCGACATGGGCAGCGCCTTAGATCATTTCTTCGCCGCCCTTCCCGCCGAGAACGATTTCTCCGGCTTCGGCCATACGGCGGGCAATGGTGAGGATTTCCTTCTGGGCGGTTTCCACGTCGCTGACGCGCACTGGGCCTTTGGCTTCCAGGTCGTCGCGCAACAGTTCGGAAGCACGCTTGGACATGTTCTTGAAGATCTTTTCCTTGACGCCTTCGTCGGAGCCCTTGAGTGCCAGTACCAGCACATCGGAGGAGACTTCGCGCAACAACGCCTGGATGCCACGGTCGTCGACATCGGAGAGGTTGTTGAACACAAACATGAGGTCTTCGATCTGGCCGGACAGGGTGTCGTCGATCTCGCGGATCGAGTCCATCAACTGGACTTCGACCGAGCTGTCGAGGAAGTTCATGATATCGGCCGCGCGCTTGATGCCACCCAAGGTGGTGCGCGAGGCGTTGGAATTACCCGAGAACTGCTTCTCGAGAATCGTGTTGAGTTCTTTCAGCGCCGCCGGCTGCACGGTGTTCAGCGACGACACGCGCAGGATGATGTCCAGGCGCACTTTATGGTCAAAGTGGCCGAGCACTTCACCGGCCTGGTCCGGGTCCAGATAAGCGACGACGATGGCCTGGATCTGCGGGTGCTCGTAGCGGATCACGTCGGCGACGGCGCGCGGCTCCATCCATTTGAGGCTGTCGAGGCCGCTGGTGTTGCCGCCCAACAGGATGCGGTCGATCAGGCCGTTGGCTTTGTCTTCGCCCAGGGCCGAGGTGAGCATCTTGCGGATATAGCTGTCGGAGCCGACGCCCAGGCTGGTCTGGTCGCCGACAATCTCGACGAACTCGCTCATCACCTGCTCGACTTGCTCACGGTGCACATTGCGCATTTGCGCCATGGCCACGCCTACGCGTTGAACCTCTTTGGGGCCCATGTGGCGCAGCACTTGTGCGGCGTCGGTCTCACCCAAAGACAGCAGCAACACTGCGGCTTTGTCGACTTTGGTGAGCTTGGCAACAGCGGCTCGATCATTCATCTGCGTTAATCCACTCTTTCACGACCTGGGCCACACGGCCCGGGTCTTCTGCCACCAGACTCTTGATTGCGTTCAACTGAGCGTCATAGCCTTCGCTCGGGCTTGGCAACAGAATGCTTTGCGGGCCACCGAGGCTGACGCGGTCGTTGGCCAGTTCACCATCCAGGCCGCCCATGCCACCCAACTCGACGTCGCTGCCGGCCAGGGCCAGCTGTTTCTTGCCATGCCCGGTGATGTTGTTGAGCACCGGGCGCAGCACGCCAAACACCAGCACCAGGATGAACAACACACCCAGCACTTGCTTGACGATGTCCCAGAACCACGGCTGGGTGTAGAAGGCCGGGTCGGTGATGACTTCACCACGCTCGACGGAGAACGGCATGTTGATCACGCTGACGCTGTCACCGCGGCTGGCGTCAAAACCGACGGCGTCCTGCACCAGACGCGTGAAGCGCGCCAATTCGTCGGCGTTCCATGGCGCACGGGTCACTGCACCGTCAGCGGCATTGACCTTGACTTGGTCATCGACCACCACCGACACCGACAGGCGATTGATTTTGCCCTGTTGCTGCTTGGTGTGGCTGATGGAGCGATCGAGCTCGAAGTTCTTGGTCGACTGGTTACGCTTGTCGGCTGGGTACGGCGCGAGCATCGGCTGGCCGGTGGCCGGGTCCATGATCTGCTGGCCGTTGGCGTCCAACAGTGGCTGGCCAGGCTGAATCGCGCCTGCGGCCGCGGCGGCGCCACCGGTGGTTTGCGGCGCCGAGGCCGGAGCTGGTGGCTGGTTGCTCAAGGCACCCGGCACACCTTGCGGACCATTGCTAGCGGTGCGTTGTTCGCTGGTCGACTGCTCGCTGCGCAGGGCCGGCTGGTCCGGGTTGAACTGCTCGGACGTCGACTCGACGGCGCTGAAGTCGACGTCGGCGGACACTTCAGCTTTGTAGCGGTCATTGCCCAATACCGGTTGCAGGATGTTGTGCACGCGCTGGGTGAGCATGCTTTCCATACGGCGGCTGTAGTCGAACTGCTTGCCGGCCTGGGTCAGCGCGGAGTTTTCCGCCATGTCGGACAGCAGGTTGCCCTTCTGGTCGACCACGGTGATTTGCGACTTGCTCAATTCGGGAACGCTGGTGGCCACCAGGTTGATGATCGCCAGGACCTGGCCAGGCTCCAGGGAGCGGCCGGAAAACAGCTCGACCAATACCGAGGCGCTTGGCTTGCGTTCGTCACGCACGAACACCGAGCTTTTCGGAATCGCCAGGTGCACGCGGGCGCCTTTGACGTTATTCAAACTGGAGATGGTGCGCGCCAGTTCGCCTTCCAGGCCACGACGGTAGCGGGTGGCTTCCATGAACTGGCTAGTGCCCAGGCCTTGGTCCTTGTCGAGGATTTCAAAACCGATATTGCTGTCGGACGGCGTTACGCCGGCGGCGGCCAGTTTCATCCGTGCACGGGCCACATCATCGGCCTTGACCAGCAAGGCACCGGAGTTGGGTTCCACGGTGTAGGCGATGTCGGCGGCGGCCAGGGTTTCCATGATCTGCTTGGAATCCATGCCGGCCAGGCTGCCGTACAGCGGGCGGTAATCAGGTTGCTGCGACCACAGCACCACGGCAAAACCAATCGCCACGCTGGCAGCCAGGCCGACCATCAGGCCCACCTGACGCAACATGGTCATTTCGGAAAGGTTTTCCAGGAACGACAGGCCAAACAGCGGCGGCTTGCCGTCTGCCTTGGCGGGTACGTTGTCCACGACTGCTTCTGCCATGACTTAAATCTCGTCCTTAAACCGGCATCTGCATGATGTCTTGATAAGCCTGAACCAGCTTGTTACGCACTTGGGTCAAGGCCTGAAAGGAAACACTGGCCTTTTGCGAGGCCACCATCACATCGGTGAGGTCCACGCCGCTTTTGCCGATCTCGAAGGCGGTGGCCAACTGACTCGAGGCTTGCTGGGTATCACTGACTTTGTTGATTGCCTGACCGAGCATGTCGGCAAAACTGCTTTGGCCCAATTCCGGCGCTGGCGCGACGGATTTCGGTTGAGCCATGGCATCCATTTGCATGGAGCGCATATCCAACATCAACCGATTGAACTCAATACCCTGGCTCATGACCTTCTCTCTCCGACGACCCGCAATTTTTTGACACTACGCAGCGGTTACTGGGGGTAGTGCAACAAGGGTGCCAGCTCCAGGGCAGCTTGTAAGAAAAGGCGACAAACCCTGTCGGCCTACACATTTTTTAGGTGGCGAAAAGGTAGGCTTCCACATCCATTCCCGCGTCGCGCATCTGCGCCAGCTTGTAGCGCAAGGTGCGCGGACTGATGCCTAAGCGTTCGGCGGCCTCTTTGCGGCGGCCGCGCTCGGCGCGCAGGGTGTCGATGATCATCTGGAATTCGCGGCGGCGCAGGTCGTCGCCCAAGGCGCCAGCGGACTCGGCTTCGGCGACCACCACAGGCGCCGGCGCCAGGCTCGGCAACGGTGCTGCGCCACTACCAACGGCCAGGCAGAAGTCTTGCGGCTGGATCAGCCCGCCTTGCTGCAAAATCAGCGCGCGCTGGATGGCGTTATCCAATTCACGCACGTTGCCGGGCCATGGGTAGCTGATCAGACAGGCCTGAGCCTCAGCCGACAGCCGCGCCTGGGCATGCTTCATTTTCTTGACGTGGTTGTTCAACAGGCGCTCGGCCAGCGGGATGATGTCCGCCGGGCGCTCGCGCAAAGGGCGCCAGGCCAACGGGAACACCGAGAGTCGGTAGAACAAGTCTTCACGGAAGCGCCCCGCCGCCACTTCGCCCGCCAAATCACGGTTGGTGGTGGCGACCACGCGAATGTCCAACTGGATCGGCTTGCGCGCGCCCACGCGCTCGACTTCGCGCTCCTGCAATACCCGCAGCAGCTTGGCTTGCAGGCCCAAGGGCATTTCCGAGATTTCGTCGAGCAGGATGGTGCCGCCGTCGGCCTGTTCGAACTTGCCGGCCTGGGCGGCGATGGCGCCAGTGAACGAGCCTTTTTCATGGCCGAACAGCGTGGCTTCGAGCATGTTGTCGGGAATCGCCGCGCAGTTGATCGCGATAAACGGTTGTTTGGCACGGCCGGATTGCTGGTGGATATACCGCGCCAGCACTTCTTTACCGGTGCCGGACTCGCCGGAAATCAACACAGTGGAATCACTGCGCGCCACACGGGCCGCTAGGTCCAGCAGTTGCGCGCTGGCCGGCTCGAAGGCAATCGGACCCTCGCCTTCGACGCTCGAAATCACGCCGAGTGCGTGACGGGCGACCAGCTCGATCAAGGCTTTGGGCTCGAACGGTTTAACCAGGTAATCCGCCGCCCCTTGGCGCATGGCGTCCACCGCACGCTCCACGGCGCCATGGGCGGTCATCAGCAGCACCGGCAGTTGCGGCTGGCGCGCACGCAGCAGGCTGAGCAACTGATGGCCGTCCATGCCGGGCATGTTCACGTCGCTGACCACCAGGCTGAAGGGCTCCTGCTCCACGGCCTCCAAGGCGTCCTCGGCAGAACCGACCGCCCGGTAGTCATGGCCCGCCAACAGCAGCGTGTCAGCCAATGCTTCACGCAGGGCGCGATCGTCTTCCACCAATAAAACCTTGATAGCCATAGTCGTTTTACTCCGCGCTTGCCGCGCCGAAAAACAGCGGCAAGGTCATCAATGCACAGGTGCCACGCCCCAATCGGGAATGCAGTTGCAATTCTCCCTGATGAGCACGCGCCACTGCCTTGACCACGGTCAGGCCCAGGCCAGTGCCGTTAGTCTTGGTGGTAAAAAAAGGTTCGCCCAGGCGCTGCAACACCGCCGGGTCGATGCCGCTGCCGTTGTCGCTGATGCACAGGCGCAGGGTTTGCTCACGGCAGTACAGGTGCACTTTAAGCTGTGCACCCGGGCCGCTGGCCTGGGTGGCGTTTTCGATCAGGTTGAGCAAGGCGCCGACCAGCGTGTCGCGGTTGCACAGCAACTCGCCTTGGTGGCTGTCGCACTGCCAGCGCACATTCGCCTCTTGAATATGCGTGGCGGCGGCCGCTTGCAGCGACTGCATCAGTGCGCACGGCGTGACGCGATCGGTCAGCGGTAATTCGCCGCGGGCAAACACCAACATGTCGCGCACCTGGTGCTCCAATTCATGCAGGCGCTCCTTGAGGCGGCCAGCAAATCGTTGGTGGGTGGCCGCGGGCAATTGCTCATCAGTCAAATGACTGGCGTAGATCAGTGCCGCCGATAACGGCGTGCGGATCTGATGCGCCAAAGAAGCGACCATCCGCCCCAGTGACGACAACCGTTCATGGCGCGCCAGTTGGTCTTGCAGGTGACGGGTTTCAGTCAAGTCATTGAGCAGCACCAGTTGGCCGGGCTCAGCGTCCAGGGAACGGGTGGCGATCGAAAGTCGGCGGCCGTCCTTGAGGGAAATTTCGTGGCCATCGTCTTCGCGCGGCGCAAAGCAGCGGGTAATGACATGGCGCCATAGCTCGCCTTCAAGCGGTTCGCCGAGCAAGTCGCTCGCGGCCGGGTTGGCTTCACGGACACGGCCCATTTCATCGATGACGATCACGCCACCGGGCAACAGGTCGAGGAGGTTTTGCAGGCGGTTGGCCAGGCGCTCTTTCTCGGCCAGCTCTTCCATGCGCTGGGCACTGACCACCGCCAGCTCGCCTTTAAGCTCGGAAACCCGGGCTTCGAGAAGGCTGTAAGAGTCGGTGAGCTGGTTCGACATCTGGCTGAACTGCGAGAACGCCTGTTCAAGACCTTGCCGGGTAAGCGGCTCTGCGGACGGAACGAGCCCTGGGATAGCAGGGCCTGAAGAAAGTTGGGCGGCGTGGGGCATCATGCTCTCTCGCTTGGCTGACCGTCAGTTAAACGGAACGTTGCGAGGGCTGTAGCAATACCCGTGCCGAAAAAAAACTATCCAGATTTCAGTGACTTAAAAAACAGGCGTCAATCATCTGCCTGTTCATCACCTTCTCGACGGCTCATGCCGTACTTGCGCATCTTCTCAACCAGAGTGGTTCGGCGGATACGCAAGCGTTCGGCGGCACGCGCAACGATGCCATTGGCATCGTCCAGCGCCTGCTGGATCAAGCCTTGTTCAAGGCTACCGAGGTAGTCTTTCAAGTCCAGGCCTTCGGGCGGCAGCATGGCGGTGGAACCGAAGTCCGGCGTATGGCCGTTGATGGCCACGCGTTCTTCCAGGTCACTGCGCAGGCTGTCTACCAACTGCTCGTCTTCGTCATCGACGTAGCGAAACTTCTTCGGCAGCTCGACCACGCCGATCACACCGTAGGGGTGCATGATCGCCATACGCTCCACCAGGTTGGCCAGCTCGCGGACGTTGCCCGGCCAGCCGTGGCGGCACAGCGACATAATTGCAGCGGAGTTGAAGCGAATCGAGCCGCGCTTTTCGTGTTCCATACGCGAAATCAGTTCGTTCATCAGCAACGGGATGTCTTCCACGCGCTCACGCAGCGGGGCCATCTCGATGGGGAATACGTTGAGGCGGTAGTATAAATCTTCGCGGAAAGTGCCGACCTCGATCATGCTTTCGAGGTTCTTGTGCGTGGCCGCGATGATGCGCACGTCGACGCTCTGGGTCTTGTTGCTGCCCACGCGCTCGAAGGTGCGCTCCTGCAATACGCGCAGCAGCTTAACCTGCATCGGCAGCGGCATGTCGCCGATTTCGTCGAGAAACAAGGTGCCGCCGTTGGCCAGCTCGAAACGCCCGGCACGGCTGGTGATCGCCCCGGTAAAGGCGCCCTTCTCGTGGCCGAACAATTCGCTTTCGAGCAGCTCTGCCGGGATCGCCCCGCAGTTGACCGGCACAAAAGGCCCGTCGCGGCGCTTGGAGTGATAGTGCAGGTTGCGCGCGACCACTTCCTTGCCGGTGCCCGACTCGCCGAGGATCAGCACGCTGGCGTCGGTGTCGGCCACTTGCTGCATCATCTGGCGCACGTGCTGGATCGCACGGCTGGTGCCGACAAGGCTGCGGAACAGGTTGGGTTCACGGTGACGGCCGCGCTCGCGGGCCTGGTCGTACATCTCGCGGTAGACCTGGGCACGGTGCAGCGAGTCGAGCAATTTGCTATAGCTGGGCGGCATTTCCAAGGTGGAAAGCACGCGGCGGCGCTGGTCTTCCGGCAGGTCCACGGAAGAAATATCGCCCATCAGCAACACGGGAAGGAACTCATCCCAGGTCGCCAGTGTCTTTAACAGGCCTTGAACTGCGCCAGGAGCGTTTACCGTCCCGATCAGCACACAAATGACTTCACGGCTCGATGACAAAGAGCTGACCGCCTGCTGCCAATCATGGCTGCCGCAGGGAAAATTTTCTTCACCAAGAAAATTTAAAATCACCGCCAAATCGCGGCGGCGGACGCTATCGTCATCGATCAGCAGAATTTTGGTTTCACGCCACATGCAATAGCAACTTCCCTAGTAAAACTTCCTGCCCCAGAGTGAGGGCAATCAAGACGCCCGTAAGACTTATTACCTTACTAGACGTCTGAAATCTGAAAACAGCACTAGTTAAGTCAAAAATGCGAGCACAGTCAAATATATGACGCGCCGTTCGGATTAACTGAGCCCATTCAGCCGAACAGATGGTAAACCTTTGACGCATTTTTAGCTTGGTTGATCTGCGACATCTCTTCGAAAATCGCCTGACGCTCGCCCATCGTCACCTCAAGCAACTGCTGATAAACCGCCAGCAGGCTTTCCAGCTTTTCCCGCAGCGCGTCTTCATCTTCCGGCGCCTCGCTGAGCACCTCATCAATCACCGCGCGGCAACCCAGGTCCAACTCGCCAACGGCCTCCCAGTTGCGCTCCGCCAGCGCGCCGATCAGGGCTTCGCGGGTTTCGTCGATGCGTTGCAGTGCGTGGCTCATGATGTGTACCTCAAGGCGATCCGCCTTATTGTGGAGCGATGGCATCCCAGCCTTCTTTTACGGTAATCAGCAGACGGGCAACTTCGTCGATGATTTCCGGATCGTTGTCGGCATTAGCTTTCAGCAGGCGCACATTCATATAGTCATACAAGTTAGCCAAACGCTGGATCGTGGCAGGATCTTCCGCCTTGGTTTCGTCCAGGCCCTGACGCAAGCCCGTGATAATGTCGATAGCCTTGGTCAACAACAAACCCTTTTGCGGAATATCACCGCGCGCCATTGCGCCCTTGGCCTGAGCAAGGCGCTCAAGCCCGCCCTCCATCAGCATCTGGATCAAGCGATGAGGGCTGGCTTCGGACACTTGAGCATGGGAATTAACCTTCTGGTATTGGCGAAGGGCTCTCATAGGGTTCATCTTGCTACCTCGAACAGGACACGCGCGAAAAGTGTTGATCTACCCAGTCTTTCGACTGTAATGGCAAAAACTTTAATTCAGGACCTTAGCTGCCCACTTTCACAAACGCTCTTTGACGGGGCGCAGGACGCCCCTTCAATCAGCTCGACTTCGGATTGTTCAGTGCATTAAGGGTGGTCATGATGCTGGAGCTGGTGTTGTTGATTTTCGCAATCATTGCATCCATTGCGGCATATTTGGCCGTCAGAGATGTCTGCAAATCCTCCATTCTCCGATCCAGGGCCGATTGCTGGTAGTGTCGTCAATGGAGAAGTCCAGGTTGCGTTGGCTCGCCTGCACAAACTCACGAATATCAGTGACGGCCTTTTCCAGTGCCGCGCGCTGCGGCTCAGCGGCAGGTGCCGATTCAGCCTCTTTCGCGGGCTTGGCCTGGGCGGCCACTGCACCACTGGCCTGAGCTGCGCCAGCCGGGTAAGACGGGTTAAGCTTGATGCTCATGTCCATGTCATCACCTCAAAACTGAAAAAACGAAAGGGCACGTAAACGCACCCTTCCGTTAGTTAACCGCTAGGCTATTACTGAAGCAGCTTCAGTACAGCAGATGGCAGTTGGTTGGCCTGTGCCAGGATCGCAGTGGACGCCTGTTGCAGGGTCTGTTGCTTGGTCAGTTCAGCAGCTTCTGCAGAGAAGTCAGCGTCTTCTACGCGGCCTTTGGCAGCGCTGGAGTTCTGCGAAATGCTCTGCAGGTTAGCAGTGGTGCTGTCGAAGCGGTTTTGTACGGCACCCAGCTGCGAACGCTGGCTGTCGATCTGCTGCATGGCGCCGTCAAGAGCCTGGATCGCCTGCTGCGAGCTGGACGCACTCAGGATGCTCAGGTTGGAAACGGTGGTTTCCAGAGTAGTGGCTTTGCTCGAACCAGCAGTCAGGCCCAGTGCAACCAGGCCAGTACCTGCGCTACCGTCGGCGATAACGATGTCTTTCTTGGGTCACCCATGCCGAACGAAATCGTTTCGTTGGCGTTGGCACCAATTTGGAAAGCAACGTTGTTGAACGAACCGTCCAGCAGGTTACGACCACCGAAAGTAGTGGTGTTGGCGATACGGGTCAGCTCACCCACTTTCGCGGTGAATTCTTGCTGCAGGGAAACACGGTCAGCGTCGCTTTTATCACCGTTCGCCGCTTGCAGGGCCAGTTCACGCAGACGCTGCAGGGTGTTGGTGGATTCTTGCATCGCGCCTTCAGCAGTCTGGGCGATCGAAGTACCGTTGGCGGCGTTGGCAATTGCAACGTTCAAGCCTTTAACCTGGTTGCCCAGACGGTTAGCGATCTGCATGCCGGCGGCGTCGTCTTTGGCGCTGTTGATCTTCTTGCCGGTCGACAGACGGTTCATCGCGGTGCTCAGAGCGTCGGAAGCTTTGTTCAGGTTCTTCTGGACACCCAGGGAAGTGATGTTGGTGTTTACTGATAATGCCATGACGAAATCCTCGTGAGTTGGATACTGCGGCTTCCGGCCCTGGCAACCGCCGGGTGTGGCCTAGAGAACCTTCGTAATAGTTATCGTCGTGTCGCGCGGTTGCTTGAGGGTTTTTTTGAAATTTTTTACTAGCACCGTGCCACCCCTTGCAATTCAAGGCTTTAGCGCGGCTTAAAACCCCGGTTTCATTGGCTTTTCTGGCGCCAATAAAAAAACGCCGATGATCGTTTGATCATCGGCGTTTTGTTGTTCAGCCTATTAAGATCTCACGGACGATAGAGAATCGCCGAGCCCCACGACAGGCCCACACCAAAACCACTGATTGCCACGCGCTTCCAGGTGGCATCCATCACGTGCTTTTCCAGCAGCAGCGGAATGCTCGACGACACGGTGTTACCAGTCTCGACCATGTCCTTGATGAACTTGTCCACCGGCGCATCTTCGAAACGCCGCGCCACGGCGTCGACAATCGCCGCACTGCCCTGGTGAATGCAGAACGCATCGATGTCGTCAGCCTTGAGGTCCGACTCATTGAGCAGTTCGTGTAAATGCGCCGGCACCTTGAGCAAGGCGAAGTTGAACACTTGGCGGCCGTTCATGAAGAACACGCCGTCGCTGACCTTCAGGTGCGGTGCGCCGGAACCATCGGTGCCGAATTTGGAATTGCCCAGCAACCACGGCGCGTCTTCGCCCATCCAGGTGGCGGTGGCGGCATCGCCGAACAACATGGTGGTGTTGCGATCTTCCGGGTCGACGATCTTCGAATACGGGTCGGCGGTAATCAGCAGGCCGTTTTTCAGGCCCGTGGCTTCCATGAAGCCCTTCATCGCGTAGATGCCGTAGACGTAGCCGGAGCAGCCCAGGGAAATATCGAACGCCGCGACGTGGGTCGGCAGGCCCAGCTTGTCCTGGACGATGGCGGCGGTGTGGGGCAAACCCTCTTCATCGCCGTTCTGGGTGACGACGATCAGCGCGTCAATCGACTCGCGCTTCAAATTCGGGTTGTTGGCAAACAAAGCGTTGACCGCCTCGACACACAGATCAGAGGTTTCCTGTGCAGCTTCCTTGCGCGGCAGGAACGCCGATCCGATCTTGCCAATGATGAATTCTTCATCCTTGGCGAATTTGGCACCCTGGGCGTAGTTATCGATCCCGTCTGCCGGCACGTAACTGGCGATGCTTTTTATGCCAATCATTGTGGCTTCCCAATACTAAATAGCTGGAGAACACCCCGCGAACTGCCTCGGGGGCGCTGACAATAAAGGGGATAACCCCGCAAAAATCTCGCTGAAAGCCTGCGCGCAACGACCTGGCGACGACTTATCCTTTTCACACGATACAGTGAAGATGCGCTTTATGACTCACAGGTCACTCAATTTTGTGTGCTTTATGCAAAACCTTCAAACAATTAAGTCGCAGAAACGACAACGGCCCACCGTGTTTCCAGGGTGGGCCGTTTGGGGTGACGCCGATTACATCTTGTTGAACAGGCTCAACTGGGAGATTTTCACGAAGGCCAGCTGCGAGGCCTGCAGCATGGTTTGCTGCAGGCTCAAGTTGATGGCGGCTTCTGCGAAGTCGACATTGCCCAGCGCGTACATGGTCGTGGTGTTTGCCAGATCCAAGCTAGTGTTTTCCTGGCTTTGGATGCTCAGGGTATTCAGGCGCGCACCAATGGAGCCCCGCGCCTGGTCGATCTGAGTGTAAGCATTGGTCAGGTTGCCAATGGACCTGGCCACCACATCCTTAAGTTCCTTCTGCGCCGCCGGGTTGCCGTCTGACGGCGTTTCCAGGGTTTTGCGCAAATGGCTCAGGGTGTCGAGTACGTTCTCGTTCTTGTTGCTGGTGGCACCAATCGAAAACTGGTCGCCGGCTGCCGGCGCCGGCGCGGTAGTGACATCAAACGTCACACCTGCCGCCGTAATCGACGTGGCGCCAGCAGCCAAGGTACCGCTGGCGATGGATTTGCTGTCTGCCGTGTAAGGCTGCGCATAAAGGACAAATTCTCCGCAACCTTCAGGCTCAACGGCGTGTCATCGCCTTGATAGCTGTAGGTACCATCGTTGTTGCGCGCATAAGGAGGGGTGTCGGTCTTGCTCCCCGAGAACAAATAGTTACCGCTGGCATCCTTGGTATTGAGCAGACCCAGGACTTGGTCCTCAATGGCGCCAACCTCGGCGGCAATCGATGTGCGGTCAGCGTCACTGATGCCAACGTTACCCGCCTTCAGCGCCAGTTCACTGGCCCTCTGAATCGCAATATTGATGTTTTCCATCACGCTTTCTTGCGTGGTCAGCGAGTTTTTCAGCGTGTCGATATTGCCGTTGAACTGCCCCAACATGTCTTTCTGCTGCTGGAGCATCAACAACCGCGCCGCCGCGACCGGATCATCCGCAGCCGTTTGCACGCGTACACCGGTGGTTGCCTGATCCTGGGCTTTCACCACACTGGAATAGTTACTCTGATACTTGGCGGAGCTGGTCTCGAAATATTGCTGTGTAGAAATACGCATCGTCCCAGCCTCCTTTAAAGGGCATTAATCAGTGTGGTGAAGGTTTCCTGCGCAGCCTTGATGATCTGCGACGACGCGGTGTAGTACTGCTGGAACTTGATCATGTCGCCCGCCTCGTCATCCAGGTTGACGCCCGACACTGAGTTGCGCGCCTCTTTGTTCGCACTGAGTAAAGCGCCGGTGGCCGCACTGTCGACGTTAGCCTGGCTAGTCTTGGAGCCCACGGTCGAAACCAGTTTGCTATTAGCCCCCACCAGGCTGACACCCGCGTTGCCGTCGCTCATGCCCACGCTGGCCTTGGTCTGCAGGTTCAGCAGTTCCTGGGCATTACGGCCATCGGATTTGCCGCCACTGTTAAAGGCAAAGGTCGTGTTGTCGCCGTCAGCCGGGGAGCCGTTGACGGTGGTGTCGAAACTGAAGCTCTTGCCGGGGATGACCGCACCGCTGGCATCACGCATCGGCACATTGACGGTGATCTTGTTGCCCTGCCCCGGAATGATGCTGCCGGTGCCGATCGGGTTACCCTGCGCATCGTTGAGGGTATAAGGCTGCGTGCCGTCAGCAGCCGCTTTGCCGAAGACCATTTTCACCGGCATCGAGTTTTCGATGCCCGTGCGCAGTTGGGCCGTGTCAGCACCGCCATGAATATCCAGTGGCACGGTCAAGGACGGCTGGGTAAAGGTGCCCGTGCCGCTGTTGGTCTTGCCGCTGGTACCCGCCAACGGGCCGGCAAACGCTAGTTTGTTCGGATCGGTGATCGCCACGCCAATACCGCTGGCCCCGGTCGCGGTCGGGCTGACCTTGAAGCTGTCGCCAAACGCCATTGTGCCTTTACCATCCAGCGCGAGGGTAAAGCCATCCATCGTCGGCGGGGGTGTGGAGCTCATATCAAAGGTGCCCATGGCCTTGCCATCCGAGCGCAGTACCGTGACCTTGTTAGGGTTGGCGCTATCGCTGAAGGTCACCTTGTAGTCGAAGGTCGTCAGCTTGCTGCTGTCGCTGATCGACACATTAAGGTTGCCCGCACCGCTGCTGTTACCCGCCGCACCCTGGCTGCGCGAGGCAATGGCGGCGGCACTGTTGATGTCTTTGAACAGCGAAATACCAAAGTCGCCATTCAGGTCCAGGCCTTGGCCCAGCTGATTATTGATCGTGTCTGCGGTCGCGATAGCGATGCGCCCCAGATCATTGATGGCGGGCATCAAGGCATCACTGCGATAACGCAACAGGCCACCAATGCTACCGCCACTGATCACCCCGCCCAGGTCCATGGTAGTACCGTTCATGTCCAACTGGATGGTGTACTGGCTGTTATCGGTCTTGCTCGGCACTGCGGAAATGGTGTTGGAAATCCCGCCTTCGACCAAAGACTGACCGCTGCCGGTAGTCACGCTGAACTGCCCATTCTTCTCGGTAGCCGTCACGCCGATCAATTCATTGAGCGAGCGTACGGCCTCGGTACGCGAGTCCAACAGGTTGGCCGGGGCATTGCCCGAAGCGCCCTGCACCTGGGAAATCTGCTTATTGAGCGAGGCAATCGAGGCGGTCAATTGATTGACCTGCTCACTCATGCTGCCCAACTGGTTATTGATGGTCTCTTTCTGCTGAGTCAACTGCGTCGAGATCGCGTTAAACCGGCTGCTCAAGGTCTGGGCGTTGGTCACCAGTAATTGGCGGGCCGACAGATCACTGGGGTTGGACGCCGATGTCTGCAAGGTAGCGAAGAAAGAACTGAGCACCGAGGACAGGCCCGTGGTCTTGTCCGACAGCACCTTATCGACCGCACTGATCTGATCCTGATAAGCCTTGGCGTCGTTATTCAGCGCCGTGCTGTTCTGGTACGCCGTGTCCAAGTATTCGTTGTACACCCGGCGAACGTCCGCCAGCGTGGTGCCAGTGCCGATAAACACACCACCGTACTGGTTATTGGCGCTGGCGTTCTGGGTGGTCTGCTGACGCGAGTATCCCGGGGTGTTGACGTTGGCAATGTTGTTACTCAGGACCGACAACGATCCTTGAGCGGCGTTAAGCCCCGACATCCCGATATTGAGCAAACTCATGGTTCAGACCTTATAAATGAGTGGTCGCGCCAGCGGCAGCGTAGTTCTGGTAACTGTTCATCGTTTTGGCGATCTGCGAAATCTTGCTGGCGTAGTCCGGGTCGGTTGCATATCCGGCTTTTTGCAACTCGCGTACAAACTGCTCCGGGTTATCGGCTGATTTCACAACTTCTTTATAGCGATCATTGCTTTGCAGCAATGTCACGAGGTCGTGGAAGCTGTCCTGATAGGAGTTATAGGAGCGGAAGTGCGCCGTCTCCTTGACCATCGACCCATCACGAAACTCGCTGGTGATTGCACGCGCCTGGCCGCCCTGCCAACTCTGCCCGGCCTTGATGCCGAACAGGTTGTGGCTGCTGCTGCCGTCTTCGGCGCGCATCACCGATTTACCCCAACCGGTTTCCAGGGCGGCCTGGGCCACCAGGTACTTCGGATCGACGCCGATACGCGCTGCGGCGGCCTTGGCCATCGGCAACATGGTGGCAACGAACTCATCCTGCGAGCTGAAGGCTTTCTTCGCCGGTGCCAGCGGTGGCTGGGCGATGGCGCGGCCATACACCTGCATGCGCCCGCTCGGCACGGCAAAGCTGTGCGCGGTGCTGTTGATCACGTTGTCGGCGGCGGCGCTATTACGCAGCGGCGCACTCTTGGCATCGATGGCGACCGGTGCGTTAGGCACAATGCCGGCCAACAGACGGTCAGTCAGCTTGCTTGGCAAAGCGATACGGCGCTGGTTCATCAGCTCCATATCGTTGGCGTGAGCACTGGCGCCTTCAGGCACGGCCACGCGGTAAGCCCACAGCGGGCGCTGGCCATTGGAGCGGCCCAACGGCCCTTCGGCTGTGGTGCCTGCAGCAATTTCAGTCGGCAC
This sequence comes from Pseudomonas sp. IB20, assembly GCF_009707325.1. Classification (NCBI taxonomy): domain Bacteria; kingdom Pseudomonadati; phylum Pseudomonadota; class Gammaproteobacteria; order Pseudomonadales; family Pseudomonadaceae; genus Pseudomonas; species Pseudomonas gelidaquae. Next base: position 3,592,802 of record NZ_CP046103.1, read on the forward strand.
ATCGACTTTTTTCGCGGGCGCCTGCGCCGCCTCTGGGCCTTGCAAGGTGGCCGCCTGGGCGTCCACCGGTTTGTTCTTCTGCATCTGGCGCATCAGCACGTCGGCCAAGCCGATACCGCCGCCCTCGCGGGACATCGAGACCGCCAACTGCTGGTCGTACATTTCCTGGTACTGCTTGGCGGCCGGGGTGTTCATCGGGTTGTCCTTGCCCAGCGCCTCGGTGGCCGAGCGCATGGACTTGAGCATCTCGCTCAAAAACAGCGACTCAAACTCCTGCGCCACTTTGCGCATGTTGCCTTCGCTGTTCTTGTCGGCACCGACCTTGAGCTGGTTAAGCCGATTCAGGTCGGAGTAAGACCCCGAGTCCGCTGTGCTGCTGATCCCGCTCTTGCGCATATCCATGGCCATGGCCTCAGATCACAATCAGGTCGGCTTGCAAGGCGCCGGCCTGTTTCAGAGCTTCGAGGATCGCCATCAAGTCGCCTGGGGCGGCGCCCACCTGGTTCACCGCGCGGACAATCTCATCCAGCGTGGTGCCGGGGCCGAACTTGAACATCGGCTTGGCTTCTTGCTGAGCATTCACACGCGAGCGTGGAACCACCGCCGTCTGGCCGTTGGACAATGGCCCAGGCTGGCTGACGATCGGGTCTTCGGTGATGGTCACGGTCAGGCTGCCGTGGGTCACCGCTGCCGGCGACACCTTGACGTTCTGGCCGATCACGATGGTGCCGGTACGCGAATTGATGATGACCTTGGCCACCGCCTGGCCTGGGTCGACCTCAAGGTTCTCCAGGATCGACAGGTAGTCGACGCGCTGGCTTGGGTCCAATGGCGCAGTAACACGGATCGAACCGCCGTCGATGGCCTGGGCCACGCCAGGGCCGAGCATGTCGTTGATCTTGTCGACCACGCGCTTGGCGGTGGTGAAGTCCGAACGGTTGAGGTTCAAGGTCAGGCTGTTGCCTTGGTTGAAACCGCTGGGCACGGTCCGTTCCACCATGGCACCGCCCGGAATACGCCCGGCCGATGGCACGTTAACGGTGATTTTCGAGCCGTCGCGGCCCTCGGCGTCAAAACCGCCCACCACCAGGTTGCCCTGGGCGATGGCGTAGACGTTGCCGTCGATACCTTTAAGAGGCGTCATCAACAGCGTACCGCCACGCAGGCTTTTGGAGTTACCGATCGACGACACGGTGATGTCCACCACCTGGCCCGGCTTGGAGAACGCTGGCAAGTCGGCACTGATCGACACGGCCGCGACGTTCTTCAACTGCACGTTGCCCGAACCCGCCGGCACTTTGATGCCGAACTGCGAGAGCATGTTGTTGAAGGTCTGCAGGGTGAACGGGGTCTGGGTGGTCTGGTCACCCGTACCGTTGAGCCCCACCACCAGGCCGTACCCGATCAATTGGTTGGAGCGCACGCCGGAAATACTGGCGATGTCTTTCAACCGCTCAGCAAAGGCCCCTGCGCTCAAGGCCAGCAATAACGCGGCAGCCATCAGCTGTTTGAGTTTCAAAGTGGCCACCTAGAAAGGGAACAGCGGGCTAAGGAAGAAACGGTCGAACCAGCCTGGCTGACTCGCATCAGCAAACGAACCCGTACCCGAGTAGGTAATGCGCGCATCGGCAATCCGCGTCGACGGTACGGTGTTGTCAGTCGCAATGTCATCGGCCCGCACCATCCCGGCAATACGCACCAACTCATCACCGGTATTGAGGGTCATCCACTTTTCACCGCGTATCGCGATGATGCCGTTGGGCAATACATCGGCCACGGTTACGGTGATCGAACCGGTCAGGCTGTTGCCCTGCCCCGCCGCGCTCTTGCCGTTGGTGGCACGGTCGCCGCTGTAGCCGGCATTCAAGCTCAGATCACCATTGCCCAGCGGGTTGTTGACATTGGGTACAGCACCAAACAACGAGGTCAAGCCAATGCCGGCCTTACTGGTCTTGCCCACTTGGGAGTTGGCGTTCTTGCTGGCCTGGGTCTTTTCGTTCAGGGTGATGGTGATGATGTCACCCACTCGGAACGCCTTACGGTCGCTGTACAGGTTCTGTTCGAAACCGGCCTGGTAGATCGAGCCATTGTTGGCCGCCGCAGGCAGCGGCGTGCGTGGCAACACCGGCGCGTAGTACGGGTCATTGGGTTTTGGCGTCGGGGCGACACAGCCCGCGAGCACGGCGATCCCACTCAATGCCAGAACAGAAACATAGCGATTCATGACCCTTACCTCACGGTGCTGCAGGCGCCGTCAACGGCGCCCCATAGACTTGATTACAGATTCTGCGTTACGAACGAAAGCATCTGGTCGGCGGTGGAAATCACCTTGGAGTTCATCTCGTAGGCGCGCTGGGTGGTGATCATGTTGACCATCTCCTCAACCGTGCTCACGTTGGACGTTTCCAGGGTGCTTTGCAGGGTGGTACCGAAACCGTTCAGGCCAGGGGTGCCGATCTGCGGCGCGCCGCTGGAGGCGGTTTCCAGGAACAGGTTGTTACCCATGGCCTGCAAGCCGGCCGGGTTGATGAAGTCAGCGGTTTGCAGGTTGCCGATCACTTGCGACGCCGGGCTGCCGGCCACGGTGATCGACACGGTGCCGTCGTTGCCGACGGTGAAGGTCTTAGCATCCGCAGGCACGACGACAGCCGGTTCCAGGGCGAAACCGTTGGCCGTGACGATTTGGCCATTGGAGTCGAGGTGGAAAGTACCGTCACGGGTGTAGGACGTAGTCCCATCCGGTTGCAGGATCTGGAAGAAACCACGGCCGTTGATGGCCATGTCCAACGGCTGGCCGGTTTGCTGCAGGTTACCGGCGCTGAAGTTCTTCTGGGTGCCGACGATCTGCACACCGGTACCCAATTGCAGGCCCGACGGCAGTTCGCTGTCCTGTGTCGACTGGGCGCCCGGCTGCTTCTTGATCTGATAGAGCAAGTCCTGGAACTCAGCGCGGTCACGTTTGAAACCCGTGGTCGACACGTTCGCCAAGTTGTTGGAAATGGTGGTCAGGTTAGTGTCCTGGGCGGACAAACCTGTTTTGGCAACCCATAGAGCCGGAAGCATGCTGTTCTCCTTCGTGCGCCTGTTTGTTGGCGCCGTGTTGCAAAATTAGTGTTGGTTCAGTGAGGCCGCTATCAGCTCATCGACAGAACGCGAGTCATAGCCTGATCGTCTTCTTTGGCGCTGTTCATCATCTTGATGTGCAGCTCGAACTGCTTGGAAAGCGACAGCACTGCGGTCATTTCTTCCACGGCGTTGACGTTGCTCGCCTGCAGGAAGCCCGAGGTCAGCTTGACGTTCGCATCCGCCTGGGCGGGCTGGCCATCCTTGGTGTGGATGGTGCCGTCCAACCCTTTGTTCATGTTCTTGAGGTCCGGCTGGACCATCTTGATGCGGTCCACTTCAGCCATCACCCGTGGGCCTTCGCCCATGGCGCGGATGCTGATGGTGCCGTCGGCGCCCACTTCGATTTTCTGCTGGGGCGGCACGGCAATCGGGCCACCGTTGCCCATCACCGGCATGCCGTTGCCGGCGCGCAGCACACCCAGCGCGTCAACGTTCATGCTGGCGCTGCGCACGTAGGCCTCGCTGCCATCGGGGGTTTGCACGGCGATCCAACCGTTGCCGTTGACCGCCACATCCAGGTCACGACCGGTTTCGATCATGGCGCCCGGGGAAAAATCAGTACCCGGCCGCTCAGTCATGGCAAAGGCACGCGCCGGAAAGCTGTCACCGAACACCGGCATCGAACGCGCCTGCTCCAGGTCGCGCTGGAAACCGTTGGTGGAGATGTTCGCCAGATTGTTGGCATGGGCCTTCTGCGCCAGTGCATTCTGGCTGGCGCCGGTCATTGCCACATAAAGGTACTTGTCCACGCTCTATCCTCTTTCTGACGGACGCTTGCCGCCCACCGTTGTACTGATGAGGCTTAAGCAATTTGCGAACCAACTTTTTAAAAGAGGGCAAAATCCAGGCGGGGCGGGGGTTTGCTGACAGGCGCGAGGATTTAAGGGATGGGTAAGAGTCGAAAAAACGGCGGACTACTGCCGCCTGCGGCAAGCATCGGTCTTGAAAATGACAAAGATCAAATGTGGGAGCGCGCTTGCTCGCTCCCACAGTTTTAACTGCAGTGTGCCTGTGATAGCGCTTGCTCGCTCCCACAGTTTTAACTGCAGTGTGCCTGTGATTATTTATCGCCCTTGAGAATCTCGTAATCACGCAACTTATTAGCGATGGTGGTATGCGACACCCCCAGCCGCTTACCCAGCTGTCGGCTGCTCGGGTGCTCGGCATACAAGCTCTCCAGCACCGCCTTCTCAAACCGACCGACGATCGCCTCCAACCCACCCTCCAGAGAAAAATCGCCAAGCGGCTGACGCACGCCGTAGTCCGGCAGACGAATATGCTCAACCTTGACCGTCCCGCCCTCGCACAACGACACCGCCTGAAACAGCACGTTTTCCAACTGCCGCACATTGCCCGGCCAGTGATAGTGGCTAAGCCGATCCATCGCCGCCGGCGCCAACTTGGGCAATGGGCAACCAATCTGCCGGCTGGCCTGATCAAGAAAGTGCTCAACCAACGGCGCCAAACCATCCAGGCATTCGCGCAGCGGCGGTATATGCAACGACAACACATTCAGCCGGTGATAAAGGTCCTGGCGAAATTCCCCTCGGGCGCAAAGCTCCGACAAGTCCACTTGGGTCGCACAGATCACCCGCACATCCAAGTAGACCTCTTCATCACTGCCCACCCGGCGAAAGCAACCGTCCTGCAGAAACCGCAGCAACTTCACTTGCAAGCGCGCGCTCATTTCCCCAACGCCATCGAGAAACAACGTACCGCCCGCCGTCAGTTCCAGCAGGCCCAATTTGCCTTCGGCCCGCGCGCCTTCAAACGCGCCTGGGCCGTAGCCGAACAGCTCGGTCTCGGCCATCGATTCCGGCAGGCCTGCGCAGTTAAGCGCCATCAACGGCGATTGCCCGCGCGGGCTGGCCAGGTGACAAGCACGCGCCAACAGCTCCTTACCGGTGCCGGTTTCGCCTTCTATTAATAGAGGCGCATCCAGCGGCGCCATGCGGCGAGCCTCGCGCACCACCGCCGCCATCACCTTGGAGCTCTGGAAGATACTGTCGAAGCCGCGCAGTTCCTGCTTGCGCACATTGTAGATGCGCTCACCGACGCGGTCGGCGCGGTGCAAGGTCAACACGGCGCCGGCCATGGCTTCGCTGTCGTCGTGCTCGGAGGATTGCAGCGGCGCAATATCCGCCAGGAACACGTCGCCCTTAACCTTGACCCGCAAGCCGTTGATCCGCGACTTGCTCGCGCGCACCAACTCCGGCAAGTCGAAATCCTCGGCATACCGCGACAACGGAATGCCCGGCACTTCGTCCACGCGCACCCCGAGCAACTGCGCCGCCGCCCGGTTCGCGGCGACGATGGAGCCGCCCATGTCGATCGACAGCACCGGAAACTCCAGCGCGCCAAGCAGCGCATTCAGCTCCATATGCCGACGTTCGCTGGGCATCAGCCCTACCCGCTTGACGCCAAACACACCGGCAATTGCTTCAAATTGCGGGCGCAGCGCCTGGAATTGCATGTTCACCAGGTTCGGGCAAAACAGGTAAATCGCGTTGCCATGTTCGCCGCCGACCTCGCCCTTGGCGACGTTGACGCCGTACTCCACCAACAGGTTGAGAATGTCCCGCAGGATGCCGATGCGGTTCTGGCAGTGCACTTTAATACGCATGAAAAGGCCCGAAAAGTGGGAAAGCGCCGCGTCTTTTTGCCGCTGGGCGCAGATAGTCGTCAAGATTATGTGACAGTACGTGACCTTTTCACAGCCCAATACATCGCAGAGCCGCAGGATCGTAACGAATACTTTACGAATATCGGTAATTTTTCCTACAAGTCCAAGCCAAGGCCCGATGGAATCCTCCGCCTTCCGGGTTATCAATAGGCCATACGCCGCACATAACAAGAACGAATGCCTAGCAGGAGAGCCGTATGAAGCAGACGCACTACGTGGCCCGCGAGCCCGATGCGCAAGGTTTTATCCACTACCCGCCGGAAGAACACGCGGTGTGGAACACGCTGATCACGCGCCAGCTGAAAGTGATCGAGGGTCGCGCCTGCCAGGAATACCTGGACGGCATCGACAAGCTCGGCCTGCCCCTGGACCGCATTCCACAACTGGGCGAAATCAACCAGGTGCTGGCTGAAACTACCGGCTGGCAAGTCGCCCGTGTACCCGCACTCATCCCCTTCCAGACCTTCTTCGAATTACTCGCCAGCAAGCAGTTTCCGGTGGCGACCTTTATTCGTACTCGAGAAGAACTGGACTACCTGCAAGAACCGGATATTTTCCACGAGATCTTCGGCCACTGCCCGCTGCTGACCAACCCGTGGTTCGCCGAATTTACCCACACCTATGGCAAGCTCGGCCTGGCCGCGACCAAGGAACAGCGCGTGTACCTGGCGCGTTTGTACTGGATGACCATCGAGTTTGGCTTGGTGGACACGCCACAAGGTCGGCGCATCTACGGTGGCGGCATTTTGTCGTCGCCCAAAGAGAGCGTGTACTGCCTGTCGGATGAGCCCAAGCACCAAGCCTTCGACCCGCTGGAAGCGATGCGCACGCCGTACCGCATCGACATCCTGCAACCGCTGTATTTCGTCCTGCCTGAGCTCAAGCGCCTGTTCGACGTGGCGCAGGAAGACATCATGGGCATGGTCGAGCGCGGTATGCAGCTAGGTCTGCACGCGCCGACGTTTCCACCCAAACCCAAAGCTGCGTGACACTTACGTTTTGAGGCCAGGTGAGTCTGTTCCCTGGCCGCGCGTTGCTTTAGGGTAACGCCCACTGATCTTCAATCACTCGAATTCAGGACACCCCACATGACCACCTTGAACCAAGCCCACTGCGAAGCCTGCCGCGCCGATGCCCCGCAAGTCAGCGACGAAGAGCTGCCGGTACTGATCAAGCAGATTCCCGACTGGAACATCGAAGTACGCGATGGCGTGATGCAGCTGGAAAAGGTTTTCCTGTTCAAGAACTTCAAATTCGCCCTGGCCTTTACCAATGCCATGGGTGAAATCTCCGAAGCCGAAGGCCATCACCCAGGCCTGCTCACCGAGTGGGGCAAAGTCACCGTGACCTGGTGGAGCCACTCGATCAAAGGCTTGCATCGCAACGACTTCATCATGGCCGCGCGCACTGACGAAGTGGCCAAGGACGCCGAGGGCCGCAAGTAATGCATTTCGATGCTATTGGCCGCGTGCCCGGCGACCCGATTCTCGGGCTGATGGACCTGTATGCCCAGGACAGCAACCCGAACAAGTTCGACCTCGGCGTGGGCGTCTATAAGGATGACCAAGGCCTGACGCCGATTCCGTACTCGGTGAAGCTGGCCGAGCAGCGCCTGGTGGACACTCAGACCACCAAGACCTACATCGGCGGCCACGGCGATGCAGCGTTCGGTGCGTTGATCAGCGAACTGGTGCTCGGCGCCGACTCCGCCTTGATCCGCGACCGCCGTGCCGGCGCGACGCAAACCCCAGGCGGCACCGGCGCCCTGCGCCTGAGCGCCGACTTTATCGCCCACACCCTGCCCGGCCGTGGCGTATGGCTGAGCAACCCAACCTGGCCGATCCACGAAACCATCTTCGCCAAGGCTGGGCTCACCGTCAGCCACTACCCTTATGTAGGTACTGACAACCGCCTGGACGTGGCCGCGATGCTGGCAACACTCGCCAACGTGCCCAAGGGCGACGTGGTATTGCTGCATGCCTGCTGCCACAACCCGACCGGGTTCGACCTGTCCCAGGATGACTGGCGCCAGGTGCTGAAGATCGTCCGCGAACGCCAACTGCTGCCGCTTATCGACTTCGCCTACCAGGGCTTTGGCGACGGCCTGGAGCAAGACGCTTGGGCGGTGCGGCTGTTTGCAGCCGAACTGCCGGAAGTGCTGATCACCAGCTCCTGCTCGAAGAATTTCGGCCTGTACCGTGATCGTGTCGGCGCGTTGATCGTGTGCGCGGCGGATGCCGAGAAGCTCATCGATGTGCGCAGCCAGCTTGCAAACACGGCGCGTAATTTGTGGTCGACCCCGCCGGATCATGGCGCAGCCGTGGTTGCGACCATCCTCGGCGATGCCGAGCTGAAAAAGCGCTGGAGCGACGAAGTCGAAGCCATGCGTTCGCGGATTGCGCAACTGCGCTCCGGGCTGGTGGAAGCGCTTACGCCCCACGGGCTGGCCGAACGGTTTGCGCATATTGGTGCGCAGCGTGGGATGTTTTCCTATACCGGCCTAAGTGCCGAGCAGGTCAAGCAACTGCGCGAGAAGCACAGCGTGTACATGGTCAGTTCGGGGCGGGCTAACGTGGCTGGCATTGATGCCACGCGCTTGACGCTGTTGGCCCAAGCCATCGCTGACGTCTGCAACTGAAGAAACCGAATCAAACTGTGGGAGCTGGCTTGCCTGCTCCCACATTTGGAGTGTGGGACATCAAACTGTGGGAGCTGGCTTGCCTGCTCCCACATTTGGAGTGTGTTGGCGGCTAGCCTGCGACCATCTCGGCTTTCAACTGCGCCTCTTTGGCTTGCGCATCTGCCAACCGATACAACTCGATATGCCCATCCCAGTGCTCGATCAACGCCGTGCACGACTCCACCCAATCCCCGCAGTTGAGGTAGTCCACCTCGCCCACCTTGCGAATCTCCGCATGGTGAATATGCCCGCAGACCACGCCGTGCAACTCGCGCTTGGTCACTTCGTGGGCGATCGCCTCTTCGAAATCGCTGATAAAACTCACCGCCGTCTTCACCTTGTGCTTCAAGTACGCCGACAGCGACCAGTAGCCATAGCCATACCGCGCTCGCCAGTGGTTGAGCCAGCGGTTCAGCGTGAGGGTGAACTCGTAGGCCGAGTCGCCGAGGAACGCCAGCCAGCGGTGGTAACGGGTGATCACATCAAACTGGTCGCCGTGGATCACCAGCAGGTGACGGCCATCGGCGGTGACGTGCACGGCTTCGTCCACCAGTTGGATATTGCCCAGAATCAGCTTGGAATAGCGCCGTAGAAACTCGTCATGGTTGCCAGTGACGTAGATCACCTCGGTGCCGCGCTTGGCCATGGTCAGCAGGCGGCGAATCACGTTGGTGTGGGCCTGGGGCCAATACATGCCGCCGCGCATTTTCCAACCGTCGATAATATCGCCAACCAAGTACACCTTGTCGGCGTGGTAGCCCTTGAGGAACTGCGACAAGTGTTCGGCCTGGCAATCGCGCGTGCCTAGGTGCACGTCGGAAATCCACAGGGTACGAACCCGTTGTTTACGGCTGGGTTTGGCGAACTCGGCACGGGTCATGGGCATCCCTCAACGGTGTTTTCGCGAGCTTGCGCCCTGGCGGTTAATAGCCCATGACAACTGTGCGTCAATCTGATGACAGCGCCTGGCGCCCTTGAAGCGTTGTAGACTGGCGCGACTAGGCCAGGAGCCTGCTCGCCCAGGAGACCGCGATGAGCCCAACCCTCACGCTGCGCCACTACCTCGAAGAACCCCTCGCCCACAGCCATGACCACGCACAACTGGTGTTCGGCCTGTCGGGGCATTTGGATCTGGAAGTGGATGGCCGTGGCAGCCAGGTGCGCGAGAACAGCGTGATGGTGCTGCCCTTCTCTGCCCACCACGCCTGTGGCAGTCGCGATGGCAGCCGTTGCCTGGTGCTGGATGTGCCCACCGAGCACTGGGTGCTGCAATCCTTGGGCGAGCATGCCGAGGCCAGCCGGCGCTTGCTCGACCAACCGGCGCGCCTGGCCCTGGATTCCCGGCAAAGCCAGTTGGTGCAATGGCTGGCCCACAGCCCGGTGGATGACCCGTTGATCGTGCAGCAAGGTGCGGTGCTGTTGTTGGCCAGCCTTAATCACCCGATTACCCAACCGGTGCCGGGCCGGCGCCTGCCGTATGCGGCGTTCAATGCACATATCGAGCGGCATGTTGCGCACCCGTTACAGGTCGCGGACCTCGCGCGCATTGCCGACTTGTCGGTAGCGCGCTTGCATGCGCGCTTTATCGCTGAGTGCGGGCAGACGCCGATGGACTATATCCGCAGCCGTCGCCTGCAGATGGCCTTGGGCATGTTGCGCGAAACGCCGCTGCCCATCGGTGAAATCGCCGAGCGCGTCGGCTACAGTTCGCAAAGTGCGTTTGCCGCTGCGATGTTGCGCGAATTTGGCGCATCCCCCGGCGCATTGCGGCGCTCGTCGTAAGAACCGCAAGAAGAGCCCTGCGATAAAAATCTCGAGCCGGGCGACAGACGCCCGCACCTTCCACCCTCTAGACTGCGATTCTGTCACTCCCGTTGGTTCAAGGATCGCAATGACTCCCCGCTCAGCCCTCGGCGCCCTGCATATCGGCGCATTGATGTTTGGCCTCACCGGCGTATTCGGCAAGCTGGCGGCCGCCTCGCCCGCCATCATCGTATTTGGCCGCGCCGCTTTTGCCGTGCTGGCCCTCGCCGTATTCGCGCGATTCGCCAGCAACACCACTTGGAAAAAACTCGAGATGCGCGACTGGCGTCGCCTGCTAATCAGCGGCGTGCTGCTCGCGGCGCATTGGGTGACCTTCTTTATTGCCGTCAAAGTCGCCGGGGTTGCCGTCGCCACTCTGGGGTTTACTGCGTTCCCGGCGTTTACCGTGATTCTCGAAGGCCTGATCTTCCGCGAGCGCATTCGCGCCAATGAAGTGCTGTTGGTGGTGCTGGTCAGCATCGGCCTGATACTGGTGACGCCAGACTTCGACCTCGCCAGCGCGGCTACGGGCGGCCTGCTCTGGGGCATTGTTTCCGGCCTGCTGTTTTCGTTGTTATCGCTGAACAATCGCGCCAGTTCCGGGCGGATTCCAGCAGTGCAGGCCGCCCTGTGCCAAAACGTGGTGGTCGCGGCCTGCCTGTTGCCCGTGGCGGCACCCGGGCTGGCAGAGGTGCGCGCCATCGACTGGTTGTGGATCGGCCTGCTGGGGGTGTTCTGCACCGGCCTGGCCCACAGCCTGTTTGTCGCCAGCCTCGCAGTGATCAAGGCGCGCACCGCCTCGGTGGTGTTCGCCATGGAGCCGGTCTATGGCATCACCGTGGCCTGGCTGCTGTTTGCCGAAACCCCAACCTTGCGCATGCTGCTGGGTGGCGCGCTGATTATCGTCGCCATCGTGCTCTCCGGCTTGATGGGCAGCGCCAGCGCAGGCCCGCAAGCGGCGGTGGCCTTTATTGCCTCCGATCGTTGTGGCCCAAATCCCGCTGTGGGTCGATCTGATCACGCACGCGCTGTTTAAGCACCTTGGCTTCCGGAAAACCACCGTCGACCTTGCGCTCCCAGATCTGCACACCGTCGCAAGTGATGCGAAACGTGCCGCCGGTGGCCGGCTCCAGCGCCACACGGCCCACGTCGTCAGCGAACGTACTCAACAATTCCTGGGCCAGCCACGCGGCGCGCAACAGCCACTGGCACTGGGTGCAATAGGTGATGACGATCTCGGGTTTGCTCAGCGACATAATTTGAGAGGTTCCAGGTATGACAGGCTCGGAGGTTCGAGTGGCTATAATACCGACCTTTATCGCCCAGCCCTGAGATTCGTGATGCGCCGCCTGTTGTCCTGCCTGTTCCTGTGCCTGCTCCCTCTCCTAGCCGACGCCGCTGAAACACCGCACCCCAAAATCGGCCTGGTGCTGTCTGGCGGCGCCGCGCGTGGCCTGGCGCATATAGGTGTGCTCAAGGCTTTGGAAGAACAAGGCATTCACATCGATGCGATTGCCGGCACCAGCATGGGCGCGGTGATTGGCGGGCTGTACGCGTCGGGCTACAAGATCGATGAGCTGGAAAAGCTCGCGCTGGATATTGATTGGCAACAGGCCCTGTCCGACGCACCGCCACGCGAAGACGTGCCGTTTCGGCGCAAGCAGGATGACCGCGATTTCCTGGTCAAGCAGAAGCTCAGTTTTCGCGACGACGGCAGCCTCGGCTTGCCGCTCGGTGTGATCCAGGGCCAGAACCTGGCACTGCTGCTGGAAAGCATGTTCGCCCACAGCAGTAACACGCGTAACTTCGACAAGCTGCCGATCCCGTTCCGCGCGGTCGCCACCGATATCACCACCGGCGAAAAAGTGGTGTTCAACAAAGGCCACCTGCCCCAGGTGATCCGCGCCAGCATGTCGATCCCGGCGGTGTTCGCCCCGGTGGAAATAGACGGCCGGCTGCTGGTGGACGGCGGCATGACCGACAACATCCCGCTGGATGTGGCGCGCGAGATGGGCGTCGACATTGCCATCGTCGTCGACATCGGCACCCCGCTGCGCACGCGCAAACAACTGGCCACCGTGGTCGACGTGCTCAACCAGTCCATCACCCTGATGACCCGGCGCAATTCCGAGGAGCAACTCAAGGCCCTGCACCCCAAAGACGTACTGATCCAGCCGCCGCTGGCCGCCTACGGCGTGACGGATTTCGGCCGCGCCAAGGACATGATCGACGCCGGCTACCGCGCCACCCGCGCCCTCGATGTGCGCCTGGCGCATCTGCGCCCCGCGGAACCGGTAGACCCGCAACTGCTCGCCGCGCGTACGCCGGGCGAACGTACCCCGGTGATCACTGCGATCAAGGTGGAGAACGATTCGAAAGTCAGCGATGACGTGATCCGTTACTACATCCGCCAAAACCTGGGCGAGCCGTTGAACCTGGATCGCCTGCAAACCGACATGGGCACCCTGTACGGCCTGGATTACTTCGAGCAGGTGCAATACCGCGTGGTGAAAAAGGGCCAGGACAACACCTTGGTGATCAGCGCACGCGGCAAGCGCAGCGGCACCGATTACTTACGCCTGGGCTTGAACCTGTCGGATGACATGCGCGGCGAGAGCGCCTTCAACCTCGGCGCCAGCTACCGCATGAACGGCATCAACCGCCTCGGCGCCGAATGGCTGACGCGGGTGCAGATCGGTGATCGCCAAGAGCTGTACAGCGAGTTCTACCAACCGCTGGATGTCGGCTCTCGCTACTTCGTCGCGCCCTATATCAGTGCCCAGGCGCAGAACGTTGACCTGGTTCTGGACAACGACCCCATCGCCGAGTATCGGCTGGAGCGCTACGGTTTTGGCTTGAATGTGGGGCGCCAGATCGGCAACAGCGGCGAGATCCGCTTCGGCGTGGGCGAAGCCTGGGGCAAGGCGGACGTGCGCATTGGCGAGCGCGACCTGCCAAGCGTGAACTTCAATGAAGGCTTCTATGAGCTGAAGTACTCCTTCGACTCCCTGGACAACGTGTACTTCCCCCATACCGGCGAAGACATCAGCTTGGCCTTCCGCGAATTCGAACCTGGCCTAGGCTCGGACCAGCGCTACCGGCAGTGGGAGTTCAAGCTGGACAAGGCCATGAGCCATGGCCCGGACACACTCATACTGGGCGGGCGTTACGGACGCACCCTGGATAAATCCGACGTGGTGATTTCCAGCTTCCTGCTGGGCGGTGCGCGGCAGCTGTCGGGCTTTCGCGAAGATTCGATCTCGGGGCAGAACATTGCCTTGATGCGCGCGGTGTACTATCGCCGCCTGACGCCGCGCTCGTACCTGCCGCTGGATTTTCCGCTGTACCTGGGCGCCTCGTTAGAACGCGGCCGGGCGTGGAACAACGACAATCAATTCGACAGTGGCTACATCAACGCTGCGAGTGTTTTCCTGGGGTTTGATACGCCGCTGGGGCCGCTGAATTTCAGCTATGGGTTCAATGATGATAAGCAGCAGGCGGTGTACCTGAACCTGGGCCAAACCTTCTAGACAGTACACAAAACAACTGTGGGGGCTGGCTTTTGTGGCGAGGGAGCAAGCTCCCTCGCCACAACAACCCGCTCGACATTAATCAGGCGCTACCTTAGGGCTTTTCCAGATTCGCCAAAATATGCCCGTGCACACGCATGCACACGCGCAAATCTTCTTCATCCACGCCCACAAACAGCTCATGGCGCAACGCCGTGGCGATGGTTTCGATCTGCTCGATCAAAGGGCAGGCGGTGTCGCACAGCAAGATACGCTTGGCACGCCGGTCTTCCAGCACGGCCTGGCGTTGCACCAGGCCTTGGCCTTCGAGGCTGTCGAGCAAACGCGCCAGCGTCGGCCCTTCTACCCCGACGCTTTGCGCCAGCTCACGCTGGGTGGGCGCTTCGGTGAAACGGGCCAGGTGCAACAGCACCAGCCAACGCGCCTGGGACAAACCCAGCCCCGCCAAACGGCGGTCCAGCTCGGCGCGCCAACCTCGGGACATTTGCGCCAATTGCATGCCAAAGCGGTGTTGATCGGTTAACGGCATAAAAAACTCGTGGTTTAGACTGAAAATAAAGTGTGGCTAATTATTAGTCAGCTAAGCATGAGCCATGCCATGAGGCAAGCACCGCTATGTACTGATTCGTTACATTGGCGCAATTAGCACACTAAATTTCGAATTCAGACTGCAAAGCGGCACGCACACAGTACAAAACGCCCTCTGGAACACGCCCGGTAAACAGCGGCGCGATCTCCGCAACCGGTGGCAATTCGCCTTCCCCGTCGAGGAATGCGTCCTGGATTTCACCGAGCAGATCTTCCGGCAAATCAAGGGCCTGCTCTAAAGACAGCTGCTGCTTGCCGATGGATTCAGCCAGCAAGGTGTAGACGTTTTTTTCCGAGCATTGCAGCTGGCCAGCGATCTGGATCGGGGTCATGCCAGCACGCGCCAGGCTGATCAGTTCGTGGCGAATATCGGCGACTTCCTTCGGCGCTTCGACCTGGCCGCCGAGCACTTCGAGGAAGGCCTGCCCGTAGCGTTCCAGCTTGCGCGCACCGACGCCACTGACCCGGGCCATTTCGGCCATGGTGGTGGGCTGCTCGCGCAGCATCTCCAGCAAGGTGGAGTCGGGGAAAATAACGTAAGGCGGCACGCTGTGTTCCTGCGCGAGCTTGCGGCGCAGGGTGCGCAAGGCTTCCCACTGCTCGCGTTCTTCGCCACGCACCAACTGGCTGGCCTGGCTGGTGCTGCTCTTGGCCGTGGTTTGCGGCTTAAGGTCACGACGCAGCTCCAGGCTCACTTCGCCTTTGAGCAATGGCCGGCAGCTGTCGTTCAGGCGCAGGCCGCCATATCCTTCAAGGTCGATGTCCACCAGGCCGCGCGCGACCATCTGGCGGAACAATGAACGCCACTCGCCTTCGGCGCGGGCTTTACCGACGCCATAGACCGAGAGCTTCTGATGGCCGAAGCTGCGCACTTTTTCGTTGTCCTTGCCCAGCAACACATCCACCAGATGGCCCACGCCATAACGCTGGCCGGTGCGGTAGATGGCCGACAACGCCTGGCGCGCCGGCTCGGTGGCATCCCAGGTCTGCACGCCGTCGACGCAGTTGTCGCAGTGGCCGCACGGCTCGGGCATGTCCTCGTCGAAATACGCCAGCAGGGTCTGACGGCGGCAGCGGGTCTCTTCACACAGCGACAGCATGGCGTCGAGCTTGTGTTGTTCCAACCGCTTGTGGCGCTCGTCACCTTCGGAGTTCTGCAGCATCTGCTTGAGCATCACCACATCTTGCAGGCCGTAGACCATCCAGGCATCCGCCGGTAGGCCATCACGGCCGGCGCGACCGGTTTCCTGGTAATACGCCTCGAGGGACTTGGGCAGGTCCATGTGCGCCACAAAGCGCACGTTGGATTTGTCGATGCCCATGCCGAACGCAATGGTGGCCACCATAATCAGGCCTTCCTCGTTGAGGAAGCGTTTCTGGTGGGCAGAGCGCGTTTCATTGGGCAGGCCGGCGTGGTACGGCAGCGCCGGGTAGCCTTGCTCGCAGAGGAACGCCGCGACTTCATCGACCTTCTTGCGTGACAGGCAATAGACAATGCCCGCGTCGCTGCGCCGCTCGGACAGGAATGCCAGCAACTGCTTGCGCGGCTGCTCCTTGGGCACGATGCGGTAGAAAATATTCGGCCGGTCGAAGCTCGACAGGAAGCGCTCGGCGTTCTGCAAATGCAGGCGCTCGACGATTTCTTCACGGGTGCGTTTGTCGGCGGTGGCGGTCAAGGCGATACGCGGTACGTCGGGGAACAATTCCGCCAACTGGCCCAACTGTAAATATTCGCGACGGAAGTCGTGGCCCCATTGCGACACACAGTGGGCTTCGTCGATGGCGAACAATGCGATTTCCAGGCTCTGCAAAAACGCCAGCATGCGCGGCTGCACCAGGCGCTCGGGGGCGAGGTAGAGCATCTTCACTTCACCGCGCTTGATGCGTGCGGCCAGGTCGCGTTGCTGCTCGGCGCTGAGGGTGGAGTTCAACGCCGCGGCGGCGACGCCGAGCTCTTCAAGGGTGGCGACCTGGTCGTCCATCAGCGCGATCAGCGGCGACACCACCACGGCCAGGCCGTTGCGCAACAACGCCGGCACCTGGAAGCACAGGGATTTGCCGCCGCCGGTAGGCATCAATACCAGGGCGTCGCCGCCATTGGCCACGCGCTCAATGATCGCACCCTGGCGGCCACGAAAACTGTCGTAGCCGAAGATGTCCTTGAGGACGCGTTGAGCCTGCTCGAGCATGTAAAACTCCAAAATGGTGCCGAAATCCCTCTGTACAGGCTGGCCGAAAAAACCCGGCTTCACGGGAAATAATCCGTAAGCGAAGTTTTCACGGGTTGGCGCTTGGCCTGCAGGGGCATCACAAAACGCGGCAGTATACCCGAGCGTTACTGTGCAAAGGGCGCCACCGACGAATTGCGAGCGCTATCTAAAACCTGGCAAATATGCCGTGTGGCTGGCCTGGGCGCTCAAGAAAGCCTAGAATTGCGCATCGTTTATTCCCAAGGTATCCCGTAATGTCCTTCGCTGAGCAACTAACCCGCCTGCAAGCCTTCCTCGACGCCGATGAGCTGCATGACGAGGCGCTGGACTACGTGGCCGCCCACGGCTACCTGACCGCCCTGTCGATCTCTTCCGACATCGTGCCGGACCGTGAGTGGATCGACGCCTTGTTCGCCGAAGAACCGCATTACGCCGATGCCGCCCAGCGCGAAGAAATCGAATCCACCCTGCTGGCCCTCAAAGCCCACATCGGTCGCCAACTGGCCTCCGATGAGGAATTCGAGCTGCCGTGCGACCTGGACCTCGGCGAAGAGCCGGATGACTCCGACCTGCGCGGCTGGTGCATCGGCTTCATGGAAGGCGTGTTCCTGCGCGAAGCCGCCTGGTTTGAGACCGCCGAGGAAGAAGTCAGCGAAATGCTGCTGCCGATCATGGTCGGTTCGGGCCTGTTCGACGACCAGCCGGAGTTTTCCGACATCGCTGCCGATGCCAACCTGATGGATGACATGATCGTACAGATCCCGGAAGCCCTGACTGCGCTGTACCTGCTGTGCAACGCGCCTGACGAAAAACCGGCGATCCTCAAGCCACGTCACCACTGAGTCGTTTGCCCGTGACACCCATGGGCAACCGCTCGCCGCTCCTGCGTTACGCACTCCTGGCCATCGGCTGGCTGAGCGTGGCGCTAGGGGTGATCGGCATTTTCCTACCGGTGTTGCCGACCACACCCTTCCTGCTTCTCGCCGCCGCCTGCTTCGCTCGAAGCTCCCCGCGTTTCTACCACTGGCTGGTGGAACACCCGCGCCTGGGCCCGTGGATCAAAGACTACCTGGACGGCAACGGTATCCCGCTCAAGGGCAAAGTCTATGCAATCGGCTTGATGTGGCTGAGTATTGGCGTCTCCTGCTACTTGGTGCCGCTGCCGTGGGCACGCGGGTTTATGCTGACCAGTGCGGTGCTGGTGACGATCTATATCTTGCGTCAGAAGACCTTGCCACCGAGGTAGCGATGGAGGCTGAATTCTGCGGGAGCTGGCTTGCCTACGATCGCATCAACCGGGTGCCACTGATAGACGCTGACCCATGCGCATCGCAGGAAAGCCAGCTCCCACACGACCTTGGTCGACACTGACTAACCCCAAGCATCATGCGAGACTGTCTCACCGGGCCTGGAATGCCTGGGTGTTCTTATGCTCGGAGTTACCATGACGCTGTCCAGCGGGCTGATCGCCGCCGTTGCCCTGGCCTATATGGCCATTATGTTTGCCATCGCCTTTTACGGTGACCGCCGCCACGCGCCGTTGCCGCCGAAGGTGCGTGCGTGGGTGTACAGCCTGTCGCTGGCCGTCTACTGCACCAGCTGGACGTTCTTCGGCGCAGTAGGCCAGGCCGCCGAACAACTGTGGGCATTTTTACCGATCTATTTAGGACCGGTACTGCTGCTGGTGTTGGCACCTTGGGTGCTGCAGAAGATGATTCTGATCAGCAAGCAGGAAAACATCACCTCGATCGCCGACTTTATCGCCGCGCGCTACGGCAAATCCCAGTCCCTGGCGGTGGTGGTGGCGCTAATCTGCCTGGTCGGCGTGCTGCCCTACATCGCCCTGCAGCTCAAAGGCATCGTGCTGGGCGTGAACCTGCTGATCGGCTCCGGCCCCGACACCACCGGCACCCGCGCCCAGGACACCGCGCTGATCGTGTCGCTGGTGCTGGCGCTGTTCACCATCGTGTTCGGTACACGCAACCTCGACGCCACTGAACACCACCGCGGCATGGTGCTGGCGATTGCGTTTGAATCACTGGTCAAGCTGTTCGCCTTTCTCGCCGTCGGTGCGTTCGTGACCTACGGCCTGTACGACGGTTTCGGTGACCTGTTCAGCCAGGCGATGCTGGCGCCGCGCCTTGAGGAGTACTGGAAAGAAACCATCAACTGGCCGTCGATGGTGGTGCAAACCGGCGTGGCAATGATGGCGATTATCTGCCTGCCTCGCCAGTTTCACGTCACCGTAGTAGAAAACATCGACCCGCAGGATTTGCGCCTGGCCAAGTGGGTATTCCCGGCCTACCTGATCCTGGCCGCGCTGTTCGTCGTACCCATTGCCCTGGGCGGCAAAATGCTGCTGCCCGGTTCGGTATTGCCCGACTCCTACGTGATCAGCCTGCCCATGGCCCAATCGCATCCGGCCCTCGCCGTGCTGGCGTTTATCGGCGGCGCGTCGGCGGCAACCGGCATGGTGATCGTGGCCAGCATTGCCTTGTCGACCATGGTGTCCAACGACATGTTGCTGCCGTGGTTGCTGCGCCGCTCCGGCGCCGAGCGGCCGTTCGAAGTGTTCCGCCACTGGATGCTGTCGGTACGCCGGGTCAGCATTGTGATCATCCTGCTGCTGGCCTACGTGAGTTATCGGCTGCTCGGTTCCACCGCAAGCCTGGCGACCATCGGCCAGATTGCCTTCGCCGCCGTCACCCAACTAGCCCCGGCGATGCTCGGCGCGCTGTACTGGAAGCAGGCCAACCGGCGGGGTGTATTTGCTGGGTTAGCGGCAGGCACCTTTTTGTGGTTCTACACCTTGGTCCTACCAGTGACCGCGAAAAGTCTTGGCTGGTCGCTCAGCCTTTTCCCCGGCCTGACGTGGATGCATTCACACCCCTTTGGCTTTTCCGTCACCTCGCTGACCCTGGGCACCGTGTTCTCGCTGGCGGGTAACTTCACGCTGTTCGTGTGGGTCTCGATGCTGTCGCGCACAAGGGTTTCCGAGCATTGGCAGGCCGGACGTTTTATCGGTCAAGAGACCAGCCAACGCGCCAGCGCGCGCTCAATGTTGTCGGTACAGATCAGCGACCTGCTCAGCCTGGCCGCACGCTTTGTCGGTGAAGAGCGCGCGCAGCAGAGCTTTATCCGCTTCGCCTATCGTCAGGGCAAAGGCTTTAACCCGAATCAGAATGCCGATAACGACTGGATCGCCCACACCGAACGCCTGCTGGCCGGTGTGCTAGGCGCTTCTTCGACGCGCGCTGTAGTAAAAGCCGCGATTGAAGGGCGGGAAATGCAGTTGGAGGACGTCGTACGCATCGCCGACGAAGCCTCCGAGGTGCTGCAGTTCAACCGCGCGCTGCTGCAAGGCGCGATTGAAAACATCACCCAGGGCATCAGCGTGGTCGACCAGTCGCTGAAACTGGTGGCCTGGAACCGGCGCTACCTGGAACTGTTCAACTACCCCGACGGCTTGATCAGCGTCGGCCGGCCGATTGCCGACATCATTCGCTACAACGCCGAGCGCGGCCTGTGCGGGCCGGGCGAAGCTGAAGTGCACGTGGCACGGCGCCTGCACTGGATGCGCCAGGGCCGCGCGCACACCTCCGAACGTTTGTTCCCGAATGGACGCGTGATCGAGCTGATCGGCAACCCGATGCCCGGCGGTGGGTTTGTCATGAGCTTCACCGATATCACCGCGTTCCGTGAAGCCGAGCAGGCGCTGACCGAGGCCAACGAGGGCCTTGAGCAACGGGTGACCGAGCGCACCCATGAACTGTCGCAACTGAATGTGGCGCTCACCGATGCCAAAGGCGTGGCCGAGTCCGCGAGCCAGTCGAAAACGCGCTTTCTGGCAGCGGTGAGCCATGACCTGATGCAACCGCTGAACGCGGCACGGCTGTTCTCCGCCGCCCTCTCCCACCAGAACGACGGTCTGTCTGCCGAAGCCCGCCAGTTGGTGCAGCACTTGGACAGCTCGCTGCGTTCCGCCGAAGACCTGATCAGCGACCTGCTGGATATCTCGCGCCTGGAAAACGGCAAGATCAACCCACAGCGCCAGCCCTTTGTGCTTAACGAGCTGTTCGACACCCTGGGCGCCGAATTCAAGGCTTTGGCCCACGAACAAGGCCTGCGTTTCCGCCTGCGTGGCAGCCGTTTACGGGTGGACAGTGACATCAAGTTGCTGCGGCGAGTCCTGCAGAACTTTCTGACCAACGCCTTCCGCTATGCCGACGGCCCAGTGCTACTTGGCGTACGCCGGCGCAAGGGTGAGCTGTGCCTGGAAGTGTGGGACCGCGGCCCGGGCATTCCACTGGATAAACAGCAGGTAATCTTCGAAGAGTTCAAGCGCCTCGACAGCCACCAGACCCGCGCCGAAAAAGGCCTGGGCCTGGGCCTGGCGATCGCCGACGGCTTGTGCCGAGTGCTGGGCCATCGCTTAAGCGTACGTTCGTGGCCGGGCAAAGGCAGCGTGTTCAGCGTGCGCGTGCCGTTGGCGCGCAACCAGGCCAGCCCAAAGGTCAAGCCGACGCTAGACAATGGGCTGCCATTGAGTGGCGCGCAGGTGCTGTGCGTAGACAATGAAGAGAGCATCCTGATCGGCATGCGCAGCCTGCTGACGCGCTGGGGCTGCGAGGTGTGGACCGCCACCGATCAGGCGCAGTGCGCAGCATTGCTGGCCGAAGGCATGCGCCCGCAACTGGCGCTGGTGGATTACCACCTGGACCATGGCGAAACGGGTACTGAGCTGATGGGCTGGCTGCGGGCGCAATTGGCCGAGCCGATTCCCGGGGTGGTGATCAGCGCCGATGGCCGGCCGGAGATGGTGGCCGAGGTGCATGCGGCGGGGTTGGATTATTTGGCCAAGCCGGTGAAACCTGCGGCGTTGCGGGCGCTGTTGAGTCGGCATTTGCCGCTGTAGGACGGCTGAGCACAATGCCCTGTGGGAGCTGGCTTGTCAGCTCCCAGACATGCCCTGTGGGAGCTGGCTTGTCAGCTCCCATATTTTGGATTGCGTTTATTCCGGTAGATGCGCCACACCGTCTGAATCGGTCATGGCACGCTCAAGCAAATCCGCCGGCAGGCTTTTACTGGCGCGCGCACCCAGCAACTTTAATTGCTCGGTACGACTGACCAGATTTCCGCGTCCATCCGTCAGCTTGTTGCGTGCCGCGCTGTAAGCCTTATCCAGCTGTTGCAGACGGTTGCCCACCTCATCCAGGTCCTGGATAAACAGCACAAACTTGTCATACAGCCAACCGGCGCGCTCGGCGATTTCCCGCGCGTTCTGGCTCTGGCGCTCCTGCTTCCACAGGCTGTCGATCACCCGCAGGGTGGCCAGCAAGGTGGTGGGGCTGACGATGACGATATGGCGGTCGAACGCTTCCTGAAACAGGTTCGGCTCAGCCTGCAACGCGGCGGAAAACGCCGCCTCTATCGGCACGAACAACAGTACGAAATCGAGGCTGTGCAAGCCTTCCAGGCGTTTGTAATCCTTACCGGCCAGGCCTTTGACGTGATTGCGCAGGGACAGCACATGCTGCTTGAGCGCCGCCTGGCCTATCACGTCATCATCCGCCGCCACGTATTGTTGATAGGCCGTGAGGCTGACCTTGGAGTCGACCACCACCTGTTTGTCGCCGGGCAACATGATCAACACGTCAGGCTGGAAGCGCTCGCCGTCCGGCCCTTTAAGGCTCACCTGAGTTTGGTACTCGCGGCCCTTCTCCAGCCCGGCATGTTCCAGCACGCGCTCAAGGATCAGTTCACCCCAGTTGCCCTGGGTTTTCTGGCCTTTGAGCGCGCGGGTGAGGTTGGTGGCTTCGTCCGACAGGCGCAGGTTCAGTTGCTGCAGGCGTTCAAGCTCCTTGGCCAGGGAAAAGCGTTCGCGCGCTTCGTTCTGGTAGCTTTCTTCAACGCGCTTTTCAAAGGACTGGATGCGTTCTTTGAGCGGGTCGAGCAACTGGCCCAGGCGTTCCTGGCTGGTTTCGGCAAAACGCTGTTCACGCTCGTCGAAGATCTTCCCGGCCAGCTCGGCGAATTGCGCGCGCAGCTCGTCCCGCGAGCCTTGCAGGTCGGCGAGGCGTTGTTGATGGCTTTCCTGCTGCTCACGCAGTTCGGCGCGCAGTGACGCCGACAGCGCATCAAGGCGGCGCAGCTCGGTTTCTTTGGCGCTGCGGTCGAGGTTCCAGGCGTGGGCGGCGTCGCGGGCGTTATCGCGGTCGATCTGCAGCAGTTCGACTTCACGGCGCACCGCGGCCAGGTCCGCTTGCTTGGCGGCGTTGGCCTGGCTCAGGTCACTGATTTCATCGCGGCTGGCATCCAGTTGCGCGGCCAAGCCCTCCTGGGCCAGTTGCGCGGTGGCCAGGCGCTCTTCCAGCAGCTCCCAACCGCTCATGCGCGCACTCAGCCGCCGTTGGATCTGCCAGCACACGGCCAATAACGGCACTGCAGCGCCAGCGAGGCCCAAGGCAATGCTGGTCCAGTCAAACACCATAGCCATTTCTGCCATCACCGAAAAAGAGCAAGGTTAACCAAGCATAGGGCTTGAGGACAGCTCAGTCTTCGACCTGCCCTAATTCGCGCTGGGCGCGGTGGTCGCCGGCACGGGCGGCCAGGCGCAACAGGTCGTGGCCGATACGGCGGTCGCGGGCGTTGCCGCACTCACGGCACATCAACTGGCCCAGGCGGCTCTGCGCGGCGACCACGCCTTCACGGGCCGGCTGCTTGAGTAAACGCCCGGCGAAATGCTTGATGTTGGTGTTGTGCCCCAGGTGCGGGCTGTCGAGCAGCCACAAGGCGACTTTCAAGGAGAAACGCTTGGGTGCGGTAACAGTTTGAGGGGTGTCGGTAACAGAAGGTGGTACTGAGCGAAACTTCATAAAGCACTGCGGGACAGAACGGAAGGCGCGCCACTCTACTCTTTTTTTCCTACAGGTAAAGCTGAAAAATCTCAGCACGCCCGTCCTAGAGCAAGCGCTTGGGACAATCCACAGAAGCTGTGGATAACTCAGTGGACAACCCGCCTTTAACTCGCGCAAAGCCCCATGGAACGGGGGCTGCAGTCAAACTGACGATTTTTTCACCAATAAAAAAAAGCGATATTTTTCATTGACTTAAATTTTCATCGCAGGCAAACAGCGCTGCTTCCAGGCGGTTGCCGGCGGGGTTACACACCTCGCAACTAATGTGCACAAGTACCCATCCACTGGTTATATCTCCGCCGTTTTTTACTTCAATGCGTCCGAAAAATGTTACCGGCGGTACAAACCGGGGGCCTTTTCAAAATTGCTTCGGCTCGCCACACTGCCTGACCTCCACGCAACCTTGTAAGGCTCGATGAAAGGAATTCTCTTATTCGCCATGTTGCTGCTGGCCATCTGTGCGATCTCATTGGGCATCAACGCAGCGCTGCCCTCACCCGACGGTGCACTGTTTGCCATCGCGATCCTGCTATCGGCAGCGTTTACCGCCGTGAGCCTGTGCATCGAACTGGGCGATGGCCGCATCAATGACATGCGCGACGTGATGAAGGTAATCGAAACCGGCCGCTCCTGGCGCCTGACCCTGGCGGCCTACGGGCTGGGCTGCTCACTGGTGGCGGCCGCGACGGTGCTGGTGTATCGCGGGCTGCTGGGCGGCTGATTGAAGTTTTTGGGTTAGCACACTTCCCTTGCGTGCTTCAATCCGTTACTATCCGCAACGTTAGTACCAAGCTGAAAGTCAATTCTGGTCGAACAACTCCCCTGAACAACACGGGATCGACCACCTCGATGGTTTCCAGGTATTTCTTGCGACGACACTGCCTTTGAACAAGCAAAGGGTGTCGCGAAGTTTCAATACTCTGACCGAACCAGCCTGCAAATTGATCAGGATCTTCACCCCGGGCCCAGAACCTTTGCCCATGTTGTGTTGCCTGCCCTCCTAAGTACCTACCTGCCAGCCCAAGCGCGCCTAACTTATTAGCGCTTCAAACTGGCTGCTTTGTTCCAGTCGGGTTCTTCGTTTGATCAATGGTGATCAGCGTCACTGGAACGTTTTAACGTTGCACGGTTCTTATCCGTGTCATTTGTAGGAACACCAATAATATGTCCACTCAAATCCACACTCAGGATGCCATTCGCACCCTCACTAACGCTTTTGCACCAATGAACTGCCTGATCATGGCCGCTCGCAAAGGCTGCTTCAGCTTCACCCTGGTCAACGAACACGGCATCGCTCGTCACAGCGAACGCCTGTACCCCGATCAATACTCCAGCGCAGAACCGCTGCAGGCCGTGATCGAGCGTACCCGTCAGGCATTGACTGCCTGATCGACCCGAGTCGCTGAAACACAAAAACCCTGCTTAAAACGCAGGGTTTTTTATTGCCTGAAATTCAGCATCGGAACACAAGTACTCAGTACGAATAGATATAAACGTTATAACTAAATGAAGAAGATGTTTTAAAAACAGTCCTTTACATCACAAATATGACACTACACTTCAACTCAAGCGGCATGATCCGCTTGCGACGAGCCTGAGATCCGATCCACTGCTGCCAAGCCCCCACCGTCTCAGGCATCGTCGACCACTTTCATGGACTGAGGCTTGTATGGGTATCGCCGCCAGCGAATTGTGTCGTTATGTGATCAGGCCGACGTTGATTTACCTCGGCCGCCATAACCCTGCAGCTGAAGCCCTGCTGTTGGGCATTGCCGCCAGCCAATCGGAACTCGGCTCGGCCCTGCATGACCGCCGCGGCCACGGTTTGTACAGCATCACCGAGCCACGCCACCGCGCCCTATGGGACGATTACCTTGCACGCGACCCCGAACGCGCCAGCCTGGTGCGCGGCCTGGCCAGCCAACACGCCTTCCTCAGCGCGCCCCAACTGGAACTCACGGTTAACCTGCGTTACGCCACCGCCATCGCCTGGCTGCTGGTGGAGCAACACCGCCCTGCCCTGCCGCCACCGGGCGACGTACTTGCCATGGCGCGTATCTGGAAAGAAATATTTCACCCTCAAGGTCGGCTGCGGGATTTCACCCAAGCCTGGCAAACCTGTGTTTCACCCATGAATCAGGTCACTTGTTGATCAGGCGTTTTGCAAGATTCGGCTAAAAACGCTGATTTTGGTCTGATTGTCCTACAAAACCGCTCTATCTCCTACATTACAGCCTATAGCGCTAACTTAAATTTATTGATACTTTCCGCAGCGGTGATCACCACGGAGTTCTAATAATGAAAAAAGTAATGCTCAAGACCACACTTAGCCTCGCCGTTGCCATGGCTTCCTCCCAACTGTTCGCAAGCGGCTTCGCCCTCAACGAACAAGACGTCGCCGGTATGGGTACGGGTTTCGCAGGCCGGTCTTCTTCTGCCGAAAACGCCAGCACTGTCTTTGGTAACCCTGCCGGTATGGCTCGCCTCGAAGGCCAGCAAATCACCGGCGGCGTCGCCGCTATCGATGCATCGACCGACATCAAAGACGCCAGCGGCCGCTCACGCGGCAGTAACAAAGGGGACATGGTGCCGTTCACCGCTGTTCCTTTTGGTTTCTACACCAACAAACTTAACGACCAGTGGGCAGTCGGCTTCGGTGTTTACGCACCGTTCGGCCTGAAGACTGACTACGAACGTGGCTTCCAAGGCCGCGCATTCGGCAACAAGAGTGAAGTGGCTGTTATCACCTTCCAGCCGACTGTGAGCTACGCCTTCAACGACAAGGTGTCGATCGGTTTTGGTCCGACCATTAACCGCATTTCCGGCACCCTGGAGTCGCAACCAAGCCTCGCGGGGCTGCCGCTCCCAGGTCTGGCAGGCACCGGCGACAACAAAATCAAAGTCAAGGGCGACGACACCGCGCTCGGCTTTAACGCCGGTATCCTGGTGCAAGCCACCGACACCACCCGTGTCGGCCTGACTTACCACTCGAAAGTGAAATACAAGCTCGAAGGCCACACCGACGTGACGCCAGGCGCCGGCGTTCCTGGCGGTTACCTGCGTGCCAACCGCTACGACGCTTCGCTGAAAGTCGACACCCCTGAATCCTGGGACGCTTCGGTTACTCAAGACCTGAGCGATGCCTGGAAGGTTTACGGTGGTGCGACCTGGACGCGCTGGAGCCGCCTGAAAGACATTACCGTCAACAACGAAGGTGTGACGGCAACGACCGGTGGTGCACTCGCACCGCGGATCGTCGGCCAGATCCAAGAGCCGCAAAACTGGCACGACACCTGGGCCTACGCCCTGGGTACCTCGTACCAAGTGACCAAGCAAGTGGTCCTGCGTACCGGCTTGACCTTCGACCAGTCGCCGACCAACAACACTGACCGTTCGCCGCGTATTCCTACCGGTGACCGGACTATCTTCAGTGTCGGCCTGGGCTACGCGGTGATGGATAACATGACCATCGACCTGGCTTACTCCTACCTCAAGGAAGAGCCGGTCAAGGTGAACAAACAGAACGCGCTGGGCCAGACCTATGCGTCCAAGTACGAAAACAGCGCCAACGGCTTCGGCCTGGGCATGACGTACAAGTTCTGATTCAAACCGTATAAAAAAGCCCCGCTCTCCTGCAAAGGAGGCGGGGCTTTTTAGTCGGCGATGATCAGGGTTTAGACGCAATCGCCTCTTCAACCGCCTTGATCAGCTCCGGGCTGTCCGGCTTGGTCAGGCTGGAGAAATTGGCGATCACCTTACCCTGGCGGTCGACCACGTACTTATAGAAATTCCACTTCGGCGCGTTGGTCTGCTGCGCCAGGACCTTGAACAAATGTACCGCATCCGGCCCCTTGACCTTCTGCGGCTCGGTCATGGTGAAGGTCACGCCGTAATTCACGTAACACACCTTGGCGGTCTCTTCGCCGGTCTTGGCCTCCTGCTTGAAGTCATCGGACGGCACGCCGATCACCTCCAACCCTTGTTCTTTATAGCGTTGATACAGGGCTTCGAGGCCTTTGAACTGTGGCGCGAAGCCACAGAAGCTGGCGGTATTGACGATCACCAGGGGTTTGCCGGCAAAGCGCTGGCACAGATCAATGGATTCCTTGGCCCGCAACTTGGGCAATTGGCCCTCCAGCAACGGCAGGCAGTTGGCAGCCATTGCTACACTGCCAGCAGCCATCAGGACGGGTACAGCGAGCCAGCGCATCAGCATGTCGAAAGTCCTTAATTCAGTTCAGACACAGAACTTAACAGATGGACATACCCAGTTGCATCAACGCGAGCCCACCCTGTTGCCAGCCCCACCAGGCCAGCCACAACAAAACCAGGCCTGCCGAAAGGGCCAACCCGCGTACCGTTACACTCATGCCGCCTCCATTTGCGTCAGGCGCGCCACTGGCCGCTCACGCACTGGCCAGTTCAGGGCCGCTGCAAGCAGGCTCAGCAGGATCGACACCTGCCAGATCAAATCGTAGTTGCCGGTTCGATCATAGACCACCCCGCCCAACCAGCCGCCGAGAAACGAACCGAGTTGGTGGAACAGGAACACAATCCCACCCAGCATCGAGAGGTTTCGCACGCCAAACAAGGTGGCGACGGTACCGTTGGTCAGCGGCACGGTGGACAGCCACAAAAAGCCCATCGCCATGCCGAACAGGTAGGCCGTGACTTCGGTCACCGGCGCCCACAAGAACAGCACGATCACCACCGCGCGCAGCAGATACAAGCCGGTGAGCAAGCGCGGCTTGGACATGCGCCCGCCGAGCCAGCCGGCGGTGTAGGTGCCAAACACGTTAAACAGCCCGATCAAGGCCAGCACCGTGGTGCCCACCGTGGCCGGCAGATGCTGGTCGACCAGATACGCCGGCAAGTGCACGCCGATAAACACCACCTGGAAACCGCAGACAAAAAAACCAATGGCCAGCAGCCAGAACCCAGAGTGGGAACAGGCCTCTTTCAACGCTTCGCGCAGCGTTTGCTGACCGGCAATAACCGGCAGCGGTTTGTTCTTGAGCATCGCCACCAGCGGCAGGATCAGCGCCACCATCAGGCCCAACGCCAGCAATGCAGCCGACCAGCCCAGCCAGCCGATTAGGCCCAAGGTGCCGGGCACCATGGCGAATTGGCCGAAAGAACCTGCGGCGCTCGCAATGCCCATGGCCATGCTGCGTTTTTCCGGCGGCACCGCGCGGCCGACCACCCCGAGAATCACCGAAAACGAGGTGCCCGACAGGCCGATCCCGATCAACAAGCCTGCACTGAGTGACAACGACCACGCCGAATCGGACATGCCCATCAACACCAGCCCCACGGCGTACAGCACACCGCCGACAAACACGGCTTTGGTCGCACCGAAACGATCGGCCAGGGCCCCGGTAAACGGCTGTGCCAGGCCCCAGATCAGGTTCTGCAGTGCAATGGCGAAGGCAAACGTCTCACGGCCCCAGCCGAATTCGCTGCTCATCGGCGCCAGAAACAGGCCAAAGCCGTGCCGCACACCCAAGGACAACGCCAGGATCAGCGCACTCCCCACAAGAACCCAGCCACTGGTGCGCCACATCGAGGTCATTCTTATTCTCCGTCGCGGGTATATACCCGCTTGTATTCGAATAAACTCGCGCTCAGGCGAGTTCGTCCAGCAAGGCCAACAAGGTTTCGCGCTTTTCGGCGCCTAACTGATCAATCAATTTCTGCTGCGCCGCTTCCCATGCCGGCAATGCGGCGGCCAGACGTTGCTCGCCGGCGACGGTCAACACCACCAGGCGGTTGCGCAAGTCATCACCCTCGACCAACTGCACCAGGCCTTCGCCTTCCAATACCCGCAGGTTACGCCCCAAGGTACTGCGATCCAGGCCCATGGCTTCAGCCAGGCTGGAAATGCTCGGTTGATCCAGGCGTTGCAAGTTACACAGCAAAGAATACTGGGCGACGTTGATCCCGAAGCCGTCGAGAGCGCCGTCGTAGTGCCTGCTGACGCCACGGGCGGCGCGTCGCAGGTTGGTGCATAAACATTGGGAGGCAAGCATGGAAGGTGTATATACCCGCGATTATGGAAATGCAAGAAAGTGTTACAACGCCAAGCCGACCAACACCGCGACTTCCAACAGCTCCAACAGTGCGCCGGCCGTGTCGCCGGTGGTGCCGCCGAGCCGATTGACCATCAGTTGGCGCAGGCCGATAAAGCACAGGGCCGCGAGTAAAACAGCGATCCCGCCGCTGAAACCACCGATCAGGATGCAGGCCAGGCCGCTGAGGATCAGCACCTGTTGGCCGACGATCCGCGGTAAATGATCTGACAACGCCTGCCCCAGACCTCCTGCACGCACATAGCGCGTGGTGAGGAACAGCGCCAGCATCGATGCACGCCCGATCAGTGGCGCGAGGATCAGCGCGGCACTGTTGTGTTGCTCGATCAAGGCCACCAATGCCGTGAACTTGAGCAGCAACACCAAGCCCAAGGTGACCACGGCAATCGGTCCGCTACGCGGGTCTTTCATGATGGTCAGGGTGCGCTCGCGATCGCCGAAACCACCGAGCCAGGCATCCGCGCTGTCGGCCAGGCCGTCCAGGTGCAAGCCGCCACTGAGCAGCACCCACGCCGTCAGTAACAGCGCGGCGTGCAGCAACAACGGGGCGCCCATCAACGCCGTGTTCAGGGCCCACAGCAGCAGCCCGAACAACAACCCGACCAGCGGATAAAACAGCAGCGAACGCCCCAGCTCCTGAGGCTGTGGCATGCCCGGCAGCCGAATCGGCAGGCTGCTGAGAAATTGCAGGGCGATCCAGAATGGCAGCATCGTCAGCGTCCTTCCTTCAACACGCCGTCGGGCGCCACCTGCAGGCTGAACAGCCCACCGTGGCCGACTTCGACATTCAGCAGTTGCTCGCGGGGCAAACCGCGCGCTTGCGCCAGCAGCAGACGCATGACGCCACCGTGGCTGATCAGCAACACGCGCTCGCCGGCATAAGCTTGATGCAAACGTGAGACAGCGCCGAGAACACGGTCGGAAAAGTCGCTGACACGCTCGCCTTCAGGCGGTGTGAAGCGATAGGGATCGGCCCAGAACAAGCCCAACCCTTCGGCATCGGTTTCCATCAGCGCGGCCGCGCTCTGCCCTTCCCAGGCGCCGAAGTGCAGCTCTTGCAGATCCTTTTCCAGGCTCATGGGGAGCTTGAGCCGAGCACCTAACTCTTGGGCGAACAGCGCGCAGCGTTGCAGTGGCGAGCTGACCAACCGGTCCCACGGCCCCTGCTCCACCACAGCGGCGCGCATCTGCTCCCAGCCCTTGGCGGTGAGTGCGTCGTCCAGGCTGCCGCGCAGGCCACCGCCCAGCTCCGTTTCGCCGTGGCGCAGCAGGTCCAGGTGCAAGGTCATGCCGGGCGGTCCGCCACGGCGGCTTCGGCGAAGGTCGCCATCTGCCCGTGCAATGCGCACGCAAGGCGCAACAACGGCACCGCCAGCGCTGCACCGCTGCCTTCACCCAGGCGCAGGCCCAATTCCAGCAACGGTTGTGCGTCAAGGCGTTGCAGCACATGACGATGACCCGGCTCAGCGCCGCGATGGCCGAACACCAGCCACCCACGGCACGCTGGGTTCAAGCGGGTGGCAACCAACGCCGCAACCGTGCAGATAAACCCATCCACCAGCACCACGATGCCTTCCTGGGCGCAGGCCAGGTAGGCACCGACCAGCGCGGCAATTTCAAACCCGCCGAGGTTGAACAAGGTCTGCAACGCGTCGCCACGCTGCCCGGCATGCAACGCCAATGCGCGCTCGATGACGGCCACCTTGTGACTGACGCCTTGGGCATTTAAACCGGTGCCCGGACCGGTCAGGTCGCTGACCTGGCAGTCGAGCAACGCGCACGCCAAGGCGCTGGCAGCGGTGGTGTTGCCGATGCCCATCTCACCGCCGATAAACAACTGCGCGCCGCTCTCCAAGGCACGGCGCGCGCTGTCGCGACCGGCGTGCAGGGCCAAGCGACCCTGAGCCTCAGTCATCGCCGGGCCGTTGACGAAATTGGCCGTGCCCGCGCCGATGTTCAGGTGACGCACACCCGGCAGGTTCAGCGACGGCGTTACCGTCCCCAGGTCGACCACCTCCAGCTGCGCATCCAACTGCCGCGCCAATACGCTGATGGCCGCGCCGCCGGTGACAAAGTTGTGCAGCATCTGCCCGGTCACTTCTTGGGGAAACGCCGACACGCCTTCTGCGACCACACCATGATCACCGGCGAAAATCGCGATCCACACGCGGTCCACCAACGGCTTGACCTGGCCTTGCAAGCCGGCCAACTGCACCGCCACGGCTTCCAGCTGACCGAGAGAACCGGTCGGTTTGGTCAGTTGCTGTTGGCGAGCCAGCGCGTGTTCATGCGCCGAAGCGTCGACGGCCTTGCAGGGGTTGAGCCACCAAGTGTCAGTCATAACGCAGTACCTTTCAAAGTCAGGGGCAGGCCGGCGACGGTCAGGACAACACGCTGACAGCGCTCAGCCAAGGCTTGATGCAGCCAGCCGGCTTCATCCACATAGCGGCGAGTCAATTCGCCCAGCGGCACGACACCCAGACCGGTCTCGTTGCTGACAAAAATGATTTCACCTGGCAACGAAGCCAGGGTTTCCAGCAGTTGGTCACGCTCAAGCGCCAGACGCGCCGGGTCTTCGAGCATCAGCAGATTGGTCAGCCACAAGGTCAGGCAATCCACCAACAGGCAGCGCTCGGCGGCGGCGTTTTCACGCAGAACGCGCGCCAATTCGATGGGTTCCTCGATCAAGCCCCAGTGATCGGGGCGACGCTGGCGATGCAGCGCGACGCGCTCGTTCATCTCACCGTCCAGCGGCTGGCTGGTGGCGATATAGGTAACGGGCAAAGCGCTCTCACTGGCGAGCTTTTCGGCGAGACGGCTCTTACCGGAACGGGCACCGCCGAGGATCAACTGATACATGGGAAGGCACCTTTATTGGCCGGCCGGTCGCGGGGCCTCCCACCTAAAGTCCATGTGTACACCGTCAAATCCCGCACAGCTTGCGCAATAAGCCGGTATCCAGATGGTTCTCCACCAAGTCCGCCAACCGCTCAATATCACGCTCGCGCAAAGCGTGGTAATCCACTTCCTGCACAGACTCCAAACCAGCCCAGCGCAATAGGGCGCTGCAAGCGGCCGGCGTCTCAAACAACCCATGCAGATAGGTGCCAAGAATCTGCCCGTCTTCACTCTGCGCGCCATCACTTCGGCCATCATCCAAAAACACCGCGGCACGCGACAAGCCACTGCCCGAGGTCACACCCGCATGGATCTCATAGCCACTGACCTCAGCATCCTCCAGCAACAACCGCCCACGCACATTGCGCAACTGCTTCTCTTGCTCCAGCGTCGTGCTGAACGCCAGCAACCCCAGCCCATCGCTGGACCCGGCCAGCCCTTCCAACCCCAGCGGGTCATGCACTTGCTCACCGAGCATCTGCAACCCACCGCAAATCCCCAACACCTTGCCGCCATAACGCAAATGCCGCGCCACGGCCGTGTCCCAGCCATTAGCGCGCAGGTACGCCAAATCGCTGCGCACACTTTTCGAACCCGGCAAGATAATCAGGTCAGCCGCCGGAATGGGCTGGCCCGGGCCGATAAACTGCAAATCCACCTGCGGATGCAGGCGCAACGGATCAAAATCCGTATGATTGCTGATACGCGGCAACACCGGCACCACCACGTTGAGCACCTGCGCGGCCTTGTCGATCTGGCGCTGGTCGATGCCGTCTTCGGCTTCCAGATGCAAGTCCATGACGTAAGGCAACACGCCCACCACTGGCTTGCCGGTGCGCGCTTCCAGCCAATCCAAACCTGGCTGCAACAGCGCAATATCGCCACGAAAGCGGTTGATGATGAAGCCCTTGACCCGCGCCTGCTCGGTCGGCGAAAGCAATTGCAGGGTGCCGACCAGATGGGCAAACACGCCACCGCGATTGATATCGGCGATCAGCAGCACCGGGCAATCCACCGCTTCGGCGAAGCCCATATTGGCGATGTCATTGGCGCGCAGGTTGATCTCTGCCGGGGAACCCGCGCCTTCCACCATCACCACCGGGTAGGCCTCGCTCAACCGCGCGTGGGAGGCCAGCACTGCCTGCATCGCAATGGCTTTATAGTCGTGATAGGCCACGGCGTTCATGCTGGTCACGGCGCGGCCATGGATGATCACCTGGGAGCCGGTGTCACTGTTGGGTTTGAGCAGCACCGGGTTCATGTCTGTGTGCGGCGCGAGGTTAGCGGCCTGGGCTTGCACGGCCTGGGCGCGGCCGATCTCGCCGCCTTCAGCCGTCACGGCGCTGTTGAGCGCCATGTTCTGCGGCTTGAACGGCGCCACCGCCACGCCCTGGCGCACCAGCCAGCGGCACAGCGCGGTCACCAGGGTACTTTTACCGGCGTCGGAGGTGGTGCCTTGCACCATCAGCGTACTCATGCGGCGTCCTTGTAGGCGGCCAGGGCCTCATCAAGTCGAAGCCAATCCGCCTCAGTGTCGGGCAGGCCGAAACGCAGGCTGCTGTCGTGGATAAACAGACGCAACAGAATGCCGCGCTGGGCCATGAATTCGTGCAGGCGTTCGGCGTGCGGCGTGATCAGCCATTGGAACAACGCGCAGCCGCCTTGGGGTTGAAAGCCGTGGCGCTCCAGCAGTTCAAATAGGCGCTGGCCGGCTTCGATGCAGCGATTACGCTGATGGGCATGCCCCGCCGTATCGCGCAGGCACACTTGGCCGAGCACCCGCGTCGGCCCGCTGACCGTCCACGGGCCGAGCTGTTCGGCCAACAATTTGAGCAGCTTGCGCTCCGCCAGCACAAAGCCCAGGCGCACACCGGCCAGGCCGAAGAATTTGCCGAACGAGCGCAACACAATCAGGCCGACTTGGTGGGTCTGGCTGGCCAGGCTCAAGTGCGGGGTGACGTCCATAAACGCTTCGTCCACCACCAGCCAGCCGCCGCGCTGGGCCAGTCGCGAGTGCCACTCCAGCAGGCGCTGCGGGGGCAGCCTCAGGCCAGTGGGGTTGTTGGGGTTGACCACCACCAGCACATCGAGGCTGTCGAGAAAGAAGTCGACTTCCTGCTCCTGCACCTCGCGCACCACGTAACCGGCGCGACGCCAGGCTTCGGCGTGCTCGGCATAACACGGCGACAGCACGCCGACCTTGCCGGAACGACGCAAGCGCGGCAGCAATTGGATGGCTGCCTGGGAACCCGCCACCGGCAGCACGTGAGCAGCGCCGTAGTATTCGCTGGCGGCCTTCTCCAGGCCGTCATCGGTTTCCGGCAAGCGCGCCCAGGCCCGCAACGGGATCTCAGGGATCGGCCACGGCCAGGGCGCCAGGCCGCTGGACAGGTCGAGCCAATCCGCCTCGGCAATCCCGTACTGAATCACTGCCTTACGCAGCCGGCCACCGTGTTCAAGCATAGAATTGCGCCCCCGCGCAGAGGATCAACAGCCATAACCACACACCGCGCTGCACCAGTTGCCAGCCGCGGTCGATAGCGTCGGCATCCGCCGCCGGGCCTTCGCCCAGTTGCGGGCGCTGATGCAGCTCACCGTGATAAATCGCCGCGCCACCCAGTTCCACCCCCAATGCGCCCGCACCGGCGGCCATCACTGGCCCTGCGTTAGGGCTGTCCCACGTCGGGCCCTGGGTGCGCCAGCATTTGAGCGCCAGGCGGGTTTTGCCGAGTACGGCGTAGGTCAAAGCCACCAAGCGCGCGGGAATATAGTTGAGTACATCGTCGATCTTTGCCGCCGCCCAGCCGAAACGCTCAAAGCGCTCGTTGCGATAGCCCCACATGGCGTCGAGGGTGTTGCTCAGGCGATAGAGCACCACGCCCGGCACGCCAGCGACGACAAACCAGAACAGTGCTGCGAACACCGCATCGCTGCCGTTCTCCAGCACCGATTCGGTGGCGGCACGCGCGACTTCGGTGCTGTCCAGTTCGCTGGTCTGGCGGCTGACCAGGTAACTCACGCGCTTACGCGCTTCATCCAGGTCATCACTGCGCAACGCCTGGGCGACCGGGATCACATGTTCGCCAAGGCTGCGCATGCCCAGCGCCAGGTACAACGCCAGAATCTCCAACGCCCAGCCGATATACGGCGCCCATGACAACGCGGTGGCCAGCAGGGTCAGCGGCACCACCGCGACAAACCACGCGGTGACGCCGTGGCTGCGCCAGCCGCGGCCACCGCTGTTGAAACGCTGCTCGATGCGCCCGGCGAAGTTGCCGAACGCCACCAGCGGATGCCAGCGCTTGGGCTCGCCCAGCAGCGCATCCAGCGCCACGGCAGCGACACACAGCAAGGCCACACTCATTGACTCACTCCCCACACATTCTCATACAACATGTCACTCAGCGGCCGTGGTTCGGTCCAGCCTTCGAGCTGCAACATCGGTGCCGGGTAGAACTCGGCGACCGGGCCCAGGCACAACACCGCCAGGGGTTTGGCACCGGGCGGCAAGCCCAGCAGGTCGGCCAGGGCTTGCGGTTCGAACAACGAGACCCAGCCCATGCCAAGGCCTTCGACACGAGCCGCCAGCCACAGATTCTGGATCGCGCAGGACAACGACGCCATGTCCATTTCCGGCAAGGTGCGACGGCCGAAGATATGGCGTTCGCGGTCATCCATCAGCGCCGCCACCAGCACTTCGGCGCAGTCGTGGATGCCTTCAACCTTGAGCTTCATGAATTCATCGGAGCGCTCGCCCAGCGCCTCGGCGGTGCGCACGCGCTCTTCTTCCACCAGTTGCTGAATCTGCCCGCGCAATGGGCGGTCGCTGATGCGGATAAACCGCCAGGGCTGCATCAAGCCGACGCTGGGCGCCTGGTGCGCGGCCTGGAGCAGGCGGTGCAGCAAGTCGGGGGCCACGCTGCCACCTGTGAAGTGGCGCATGTCGCGGCGTTCGGCGATGGCGCGGTAGACGGCGTCGCGTTCGGCTTGGGGGTAGGCGTTGTCAGTCATGGCCCTATCGCGGGCAAGCCCGCTCCCACATTTTGATTTGCGAACGCTGTCGATGTGGGAGCTGGCTTGCCTGCGATAGCACTCTCAAGGCTCGGCGCAAACAAAGCAGCCACCGCCGTAGGGTTGGAGGGAAAGTAAAAGTGCACGTAGGAAGCCGTCATCCGCCCCTGTCGGTAAACCGCCTCAGCACCGCGCCCGCCGTTAGGGCTAAGCCCACGAGCAATTGGCTGCCACTCAGTACTGGTCAGGGAATGGTGATAGGTGTGACCGCGCAGTACGCCTTCCGGCAACTCGACGCTTTGCAGGGCCAGGGCTGCGAGTTTCTTTTGCATCACCGCATCCCCTTGCAGCAGGCCGACCAGTTCGGCACGGGTGCCGTCGACATCGGTCAGCGAGTCCAGCAGGTAGAGCATGCCGCCACATTCGGCGAGCATGGGTTTACCGGCGGCGTGATGGGCGCGGATCGCGTCGAGCATCGGGGTGTTTTCCGACAGCGCCTGGTGGTGCAATTCCGGGTAACCACCGGGCAAATAGAGGCTGTCGGCGTCAGGTAATTCGCTATCGTGAATCGGCGAGAAGAAGCACAACTCGGCGCCCATCGCCCGCAGCAGGTCGAGGCTGGCGCCATAGGTGAAGGCAAAGGCTTCGTCACGAGCTACGGCGATGCGCACACCGGCCAGCAACGGCTCGGCTTCGATCACTTCAGGCGCGGCGAAGGTCACCGGTGGCGGCAAGGCGACTTCGCAACTGCTGCCCAGGGCTTGGGCGGCGGCGTCCAGGCGCACGTCGAGGTCATTCAATTCGCTGGCTTGCACCAGACCCAGGTGGCGGCTGGGCAATTCGATCCCAGTTTCCCGCGACAGCGCGCCGTACCAGCGCAGGCCTTCGGTGAGGCTGCCTTCGAGCAATTGCGCATGGCGCAGGGTGCCGACGCGGTTGGCCAGCACGCCGGCGAACGGCAGGTCGGGCTGATAGCGCGCCAAGCCCAAGGCCAGCGCACCAAAGGTCTGGGCCATGGCAGTGCCGTCGATCACTGCGAGCACCGGCACACCAAAGTGCCGCGCCAGGTCGGCGCTGGAAGGCGTACCGTCGAACAGGCCCATCACGCCTTCGATCAGGATCAGGTCGGCCTCGCCCGCCGCTTCCCACAACAAACGACGACTTTCCTGCTCACCGACCATCCACATGTCCAATTGATACACCGGCGCACCGCTGGCGCGTTCGTGGATCATCGGGTCAAGAAAGTCCGGCCCGCATTTGAACACGCGCACCTTGCGCCCCAGGTTGCGGTGCAAACGCGCCAGCGCGGCGGTGACGGTGGTTTTGCCTTGGCCGGACGCCGGTGCGGCGATCAGGACGGCCGGGCAATGACGGGGCTGATTCAAAGTTCGACGCCCTTCTGTGCCTTGATACCGGCCTGGAACGCGTGCTTGAGCATGCCCATTTCGGTGACGGTGTCGCCCATTTCGATCAGCTCAGGCTTAGCGCCACGGCCGGTGACCACCACGTGCTGCATCGGCGGGCGGGCTTGCAGGTCGCTGAGTACCTGGTCCAGATCAAGGTAGCCGTGCTTGAGGGCGATGTTCAGTTCATCCAGCACCACAAGGCCGATGGAAGGGTCTTGCAGCAGTTCGCGGGAAACTGTCCAGGCGGCTTCGGCGGCGGCGATGTCGCGCTGGCGGTCCTGGGTTTCCCAGGTGAAGCCTTCGCCCATCACGTGAAAGCGCACTTGCTCGGGGAAGCGGCGGAAGAACAGTTCCTCACCGGTGCTGTTGCGCCCCTTGATGAACTGCACCACGCCGCACTGCATGCCGTGGCCCATGGCGCGGGCGAGCATGCCAAACGCCGAGCTGCTCTTGCCTTTGCCGTTGCCGGTCAATACCAGCAGCAAGCCGCATTCGCTCGGGGAATTGGCGATACGTTCATCGATCACGGCTTTTTTGCGCAGCATGCGCGCCAGGTGGCGTTCGTCGCGGTCGGGGGAATCGGTCATGACAGCTCTCCGTTGGGGCTGGACAAAAACGGCGGGCAGGAAAAAGAAATAACAGACAGCCAAGCATCGCCCACCGTGATGCTGTTGGATGTTTCAGGCCGGTCTCCGGACTCATGAGTGGCCTCCCTTTATAGAAAGCAGGCCAACGGTGCGCCTTCCCATATCACGTAGATACAGTGGCAAAAGGCACCGTTTTCACTCATTTACCGTTGCGGGGGCAGCGCCGGAATTGCGGCAGCACTGTGTAGAAGTGCGCTCACTCACCGGCTTCCCTGTTTCACTCTGTCGACCCACCGGTCACAGAGCACCTGGAACAAGCCGCGAAGGTTAGTGGGTTGGGGGTGGAGCGTCAATTAAAGCTGGCCTTGTACTGGAACGATCTGACCGGCAAACACCTCTACCCTTACAGGTATTAAGGAGAAAACCATGCATAAAACCAGACTCGCCCTACTGATCATGCTGGCAGGCACCCTCGCCGCCTGCGGTGAAAGCTCTACTCTGAAGGTCTCAGACGGCACCGGGCCCTCGCCTAAGCTGCCGGAGCCGAACAAAACCCTGATCCCCACCGTGAATATCGCCCCGGCGATTGGCTGGCCAGAGGGCGCGAAGCCGACAGCCGCAGCCGGTACTCAGGTCGCGGCATTTGCCGAAGGCCTGGACCACCCGCGCTGGCTGTATGTGTTGCCCAACGGTGATGTACTGGTGGCAGAAACCAACGCCCCGCCCAAGCCGGATGACTCCAAGGGCATTCGCGGCTGGGTGATGGAAAAGGTCATGGGCCGCGCCGGCGCCGGCGTGCCGAGCCCGAACCGCATCACGCTGCTGCGTGATGCCAACCACGACGGCGTCGCCGAAACGCGCACGGTGTTCCTGGAGAACCTCAACTCGCCGTTCGGCATGACCTTGGTCGGCAACGACTTGTATGTCGCCGACTCGGACAAGCTGTTGCGCTTTCCTTATCAGCCGGGCGAAACCGCAATCAAGGCCGCCGGCACCAAAGTGGTCGACTTGCCCGGCGGCAGCATTAACCACCACTGGACGAAAAACGTGGTGGCCAGCAAGGACGGCAGCAAGTTGTATGTGAGTGTCGGCTCCAACAGCAACGTCGGCGAGAACGGCTTGGCGGCGGAAGAAGGTCGCGCGGCGATCTGGGAAGTCGACCGCGCCACCGGCCAGCACCGCATTTTTGCCTCCGGCTTGCGTAACCCCAACGGCATGGCTTGGGAACCGCAGAGTGGCAAGCTGTGGACGGCGGTGAATGAACGCGATGAAATCGGCAGCGACCTGGTGCCGGACTACATCACTTCGGTCAAGGACGGCGCGTTTTATGGCTGGCCGTTCAGTTACTACGGGCAGCATGTGGATATACGCGTTTCACCGCAGAATCTGGACCTGGTCGCCAAGGCCATCGCCCCGGACTATGCGGTGGGCCCGCACACTGCGTCTTTAGGCCTGACCTTCGCTGAGGGCAGCAAACTCCCGGCGCAGTTCAGCAACGGCGCGTTTATCGGCCAGCATGGTTCGTGGAACCGCAAGCCGCACAGTGGCTACAAGGTAATTTTCGTGCCGTTTGAGGGTGGTCAGCCTAAAGGGCAGCCGGTGGATGTGCTGACGGGGTTCCTCAACAGTGATGAGAAAGCCATGGGCCGGCCGGTGGGCGTGGTGATTGATCAGCAGGGGGATTTGCTGGTGGCCGATGATGTGGGGAATAAGGTGTGGCGGGTGTCGGCGGCTAAGTAAGACGCCATAAAACCAATGTGGGAGCGGGCTTTTGTGGGGGTTGGCTTGGCTCACATTTTGATTTCTAGGGGTTGCGCGCCAGATTCGCAGGCAATACACGCTTGGCGCTCAAATAAGCATTCTGCCAATAGGCCTTGGACAGGGTATCGAGCTTCACCGTACCGCCGGTTTGCGGTGCATGTACGAATCGCCCTTCGCCCACGTAGATACCCGCGTGGCTTACCTGTGAGCCGCCGCCGGTCGCGAAGAAGATCAGGTCACCGGTCTGCAGGTTGTTTTCGCTCACATCCTGGGCACGCATCACGATCAATTCACGGGTGGTGCGCGGCAGGCTGATGCCCGCAGCGTCACGGTAGACAAACCCGATCAAGCCGCTGCAATCAAACCCGGAGTCCGGCGTATTACCGCCCCAACGATAAGGCGTGCCGACC
The DNA here is from genome assembly GCF_009707325.1 of Pseudomonas sp. IB20. Classification (NCBI taxonomy): domain Bacteria; kingdom Pseudomonadati; phylum Pseudomonadota; class Gammaproteobacteria; order Pseudomonadales; family Pseudomonadaceae; genus Pseudomonas; species Pseudomonas gelidaquae. The sequence goes on from NZ_CP046103.1 coordinate 3,633,501, forward strand.
AGGCCCAGCGCACGGAAGAGCACGTCTTCGGCTGCCGGCGAGAAATTTTGCGTGGAGTAGTTGAACACCGGCTTAGGCTTGACCGCTACAGGGGCGGGCGGCGGTGGTCGGCTTGCGCAGGCGCTGAGAAGCGCGGCGCACACCAGAAGAATGAGGCGGGCTGAGGTCGACATGGGCAGAACAATCCTGGTCTGGATGCGGCTTTCGCTGCCGAGCGCTGAAAACCAGAACGCGCAAGCAAAGCTCGCGCGAACGGATTACAACAATGTCCAGGGATTCTAGCGCTTACACGTCAAACTTCAAGTATCACTTTAACTTTACTTACTAGCGGTAACCGTAGTCGGGGCCATGGCGAGTGCACGCTTGGCTTCGATGAAGGTTTTGCTCCAGTAGCTGTCACCCAGGTTGTCGACTCGAACACCGCCACTGCGACGGCTGCTGGAGTGGATAAACTGGTTATCGCCCAAGTAGATACCGGCATGGCTCACACGACCACGGCCAGCCGTACTAAAGAAAAGCAGATCACCGGGCTTGAGGTTCTTGCGTGCGACCAACGGTGCATCCACGTTGATCATTTCGCGCGTGGAGCGAGGCAGATTCATGCCCGCTTCTTCACGGAACAGATAGCCGATGAAGCCGCTGCAGTCGAAACCGGCTTCGGAGGTGCCGCCGAAACGGTAACGGGTACCGATCAGGGACATGCCGCGTTCGAGGATGCTGTCGGCCAGAACTGGAAGCTGGTAAGGCTTGCTGCCGGCGAAGGCGGCGAGTTCTTTCTCAGTTGCCTGCTCTTCTTTATAGAGAGCTTCCTGATAGACAGTGGAAGACTGCGCTGCAACGAATTTTGCCTGAGACTGTTGTGCTGGTTTTTGCTGCTCAGCCACGTTTTGAGTGTGGGTGGCACAACCAAACAACAGGGAAACGAGTGCGAGAGGCACGAGGGGTGCGAAGCGATTTAGCATGGGCACGACCGTGGCTGATGTGTAAAGAAGCCGAGACTATGCCCTCTATCACATCGATTTGCAAATTCAATCGTGATCTATGTGACTTCTTGTTTGGACTATGACATCTAAGCCCTTAATACCCTATACGCGCCTTTTGCGTGGCCAAAGCGGCCCAAACGCAGGTTTTCTGGCGCCTGAAATTTGCCGAAAGCCCCGTAATACAAGGGCTGGCTACCAGCCGAGGGTTTCCTTGAGGAAAGGAATGGTGAGCTTGCGCTGAGCCTGCAAAGAGGCCTGATCGAGCTGTTCGAGCAAATCGAACAACGCGCTCATGCTGCGGGTGCCACGGGTGAGGATAAAGTGCCCGACCTCATCGGTGAGGTGCAAGCCGCGACGGGATGCGCGCAATTGCAAGGCGCGCAGTTTGTCTTCGTCGGACAGCGGGCGCATCTGGAAGATCAGCGCCAGGGTCAGGCGCGACTTGAGGTCGGCCAGCTTCACTGGCAGCTCACGTGGCGAGGTGGACGCGGCGATCAACAGGCGCCGGCCGCTGTCACGCAAGCGATTGAACAGGTGAAACAGCGCCTCTTCCCAATCCGCCTTACCGGCAATCGCCTGAAGATCATCCAGGCACACCAACTCGTATTGCTCCAGGTGGTCGAAGATCCCGATACCCCGGTCCATCAACTCAGCCAATGGCAGGTACACCGCCGGCTCACCCATTTGCTCGAAGCGCAGGCACGCGGCCTGCAACAGGTGGGTACGCCCCACGCCGTGCTTGCCCCACAGGTAGATCAGGCTTTCAGTCCACCCGGCGTCGGCTTCGCAGAGCCGCTCGACATAGCCGAGTGCAGCGGCATTGGCGCCTGGGTAGTAATTGATAAAGGTGGCGTCGTCACGCAGACGCACACCCAAGGGCAGCTGAATCGGTTTCATGCTGACTGAACGGCTCCAAACGAACCGTTAGTGGCCTCTGTGTAAAGTTTGCAAAGTTTATACCCGTGACGCCGGGCGCACAATGCAGCAGACCACAAGCAAAATCAAAGGTTTGCGTTAACTTGGGGCGATTTGCGCAAATAGTTTGACACCACCTTCCAAAAACAACAAACCCGGCCTGGGCCGGGTTTGTGACGAAGCGGTTACAGATCGGGGTCTTCAGCCCCGGTATACACATCCGAATCTTTATACAAATCGTGCACATGGCGCACCAGCACCATGATCACCGCCGCCACCGGCAGCGCCAGCAGGATGCCGGTGAAACCAAACAGCTCACCGCCCGCCAGGATCGCAAAGATCACCGCCACCGGGTGCAGGCCGATCCGGTCACCCACCAGCAGCGGCGTCAACACCATGCCTTCAAGGGCCTGGCCGACCATGAACACCGCGACAATCCCGAGCATCGGGTACAGGTCGCCGCCAAACTGGAACAACCCGGCCACCAGTGCCGCGCCAATGCCGATCACGAAGCCCATATAAGGCACGATAGCGGCCAGGCCGGCGATCAAGCCGATCAACAGGCCCAGCTCCAAGCCAATCGCCATCAGGCCGGCGGCGTAGATAATCCCCAGGGCCAGCATCACCAGCAACTGACCACGCACGAACGCGCCCAGTACCTCATGGCACTCTTCGGCCAGGGAAACGATGCGCTCTTCGCTGTTGCGCGGCAGCAGGCTGCGGATTTTGGCCATCATCAGGTCCCAGTCACGCAGCAGGTAGAACGCCACCACTGGGATCAGCACCAAGTTGGTCAACCAGCCAATCAACGCCAGGCTGGATGCCGTGGCCTGGCTGAGCACGACACCGACGATATCGGTGGTCTGGCCCATGTGCTCACTGATCGCCGCCTTGACCTTGTCGAACTTCCAGAAGCCATCAGCCAGGCCCAACTTGGCCTGGGCCCACGGCATTGCCGTGTGCTGCAACCAATCGAGCATCTGCGGCGCCAGTTCATACAAGCGAAACAGCTGCTTGGCCAGCATCGGCACCAATACCAGTACCAATGCTGTGATGACCAACGTGAACAGCGCAAACACCGCCACCACACCCAAGGTCCGCGACAGGCCGGCTTTCTCCAGGCGATCCACCACCGGATCGAACAGATAGGCGAGCAGCAGCGCCACCAGGAACGGCGTCAGGATCGAATGCAGTAAGAACACAAAAACGCACAGCAGGACAATCCCGCCAAGCCACACCCAACGACGCGTATCCGCCATAAACCACTCCATTATTTGCTTCTATCTATAAAGGAAGAACAATTACCAGCGAAAACGCAGCTGTGCCTGAGGTTCACGCGCAACAGCGGGCTGTGTAGCGTCCACCACCGGCTGCTGGGCCGGCACCTCACCCGCAGGCACTTCCTGCAACTTGGCCAGGCTCAACTGGGTACGCAACTGATCGGCACTGCCGTTGACGCGGTACACAATACGGTTGCCATCCACGCGCTGCGGCTGACCACCAAAAGGCTCGAGCAGATGGCCCAGTGCGGCGTAGCGCTCCAGGGTCATGCCCTGCACTTCGAGCAACTGCTCACTGCTCACACCGGGTTTGACGGCAAAACGTGGCGCCAACTTTTGGCTGACGGCGAGCAATACGGCATCGGCCACGGCGGCGGTGTCGGCACCTTGGGCGGTGCCCTGCTCACTCTTGTCGCCCAGCCACAGGCGCCATTTGGCCTGCCACTGGTTACCTTCCTGGCGCGCGTGCACGGCGAGCAATGCGTCGGCACCGTAGCGCTCAGAAGCTGCGCGCAGTGGCGTGGCGTCGGCGCTTTCCAGATTCGGTGCCGTGGCGACTACCTGTTCGTCCAGATCACCCAGCGGCAGGCGCAACGGCAAGCCACGGTGTTGCGCCGCCCGACGCAGCGCGCCGGCGACGGCTTGGCCATCACCGACCAGGCTGCTGCCTTCGGTGGAGTCGTTCAGCCACCAGCCGAGGATCGACGGCCGATTGCTGCCCCAGATCGACAAGCCCGCCTCACGCAGCGCGCGATCGGTGCTCACCGGGTCGAAATCCACTTGCAGGCTTTCCGGTGGGCCAGCGTCGTAGCCGTACTGGCTGATGATTTGTTGCGGATCCTTGCGAATCGCCGCCAGGCCCGGGCCATCGGCGGCCTTGGCGTCTCCCGTCAGGCGGATCACCAGGGTTTGCACGGCGCGCTGGGTGGCTTGGTCGCGCTCCTGCGGCGACTGGCTGCTGACAGGTTCAAGTACTTGATACAGGCCATTGAGGGTTTCGGCATGACTCGCCAGGCTGACCAACGACAAGCAGCCTACAAAGAAGAATTTACACAGACGCATGGAAGATTCCCGAACAACAAATTTAGCGGCTGGAACAGACCGCGTGAACTCGGCTTAGCATGGCTGTGACCACAGCAGCCGGTAAAACATTCACAGGGTCTTGGTAAGTTTTCGCAACGTCATAACAGTAGCGGGTTAAAGGCTATACCTTAATACACGCCAAAGCAGACCCCATTAGCATTTTTTTAACCGGCTTTTTTAACCTATATGGCCCTGCCCGTCGGCCCGAGGATGGCCGCTGCCTCTCAAGCCTGATAAAATCGCGCGCCTTCGCAGACCGTCAACGGCTGGGCCTTTTATCAAAAGCGCCCGCCGCTCGGTCGTTACCCAGAAATCCCCCCTAAAGGCCTGGATCATGAGCAAGCAACCCTCCCTGAGCTACAAGGACGCCGGTGTAGACATCGACGCCGGTGAAGCATTGGTCGAACGCATCAAGAGCGTCGCCAAGCGCACTGCGCGCCCCGAAGTCATGGGCGGCCTGGGCGGTTTTGGCGCCCTCTGCGAAATCCCGGCCGGCTACAAACAGCCTGTACTGGTCTCCGGCACCGACGGCGTGGGCACGAAGCTGCGCCTGGCCTTGAACCTGAACAAGCACGACAGCATCGGCATCGACCTGGTTGCCATGTGCGTCAACGACCTGGTGGTGTGCGGCGCCGAGCCGCTGTTCTTCCTCGACTACTACGCCACCGGCAAACTCAACGTCGAAACCGCGACCCAGGTCGTGACTGGCATCGGCGCGGGCTGCGAACTGTCGGGTTGCTCTCTGGTCGGCGGCGAAACCGCTGAAATGCCAGGCATGTACGAAGGCGAAGACTACGACCTGGCTGGTTTCTGCGTCGGTGTTGTAGAGAAATCCGAAATCATCGACGGCTCCAAAGTCGCTGCCGGTGACGCCCTGCTCGCCCTGCCATCCTCCGGCCCGCACTCCAACGGCTACTCGCTGATCCGCAAGATCATCGAAGTGTCCGGCGCCGACATCGAGACCATCCAACTCGACGGCAAGCCGCTGACCGACCTGCTGATGGCCCCGACACGCATTTACGTCAAGCCACTGCTCAAGCTGATCAAGGACACTGGCGCGGTCAAAGCCATGGCCCACATCACCGGTGGCGGCCTGCTGGACAACATTCCGCGTGTTCTGCCAAAAGGCGCCCAGGCGATCGTCGACGTGGCCAGCTGGCAGCGCCCGGCAGTCTTCGACTGGCTGCAAGAGCAAGGCAACGTCAACGAAACCGAAATGCACCGCGTGCTGAACTGCGGCGTGGGCATGGTGATCTGCGTGGCTCAAGAGCACGTTGAAAGCGCACTGAACGTACTGCGCGAAGCAGGCGAGCAGCCGTGGGTCATCGGCCAGATCGCCACCGCTGCCGAAGGCGCGGCTCAAGTTGAACTGAAGAACCTTAAGGCACATTGATGCAAGAGCGGATGCCCGCTACATGTGATGTCGTGGTGCTGCTCTCCGGCACCGGCAGTAATTTGCAGGCCTTGATCGACAGCGCGCGCATCGGCGACAGCCCGGTGCGCATCGCTGCGGTGATCTCCAACCGTAGCGACGCCTACGGCCTGCAACGCGCCACGGACGCGGGTATCGCTACCCGCGCCCTGGATCACAAGGCTTTCGAAGGCCGCGAGGCCTTCGATAGCGCCTTGATCGAACTGATCGACGCCTTCAACCCCAAGCTCGTGGTCCTCGCCGGTTTCATGCGCATTCTCAGCGCTGATTTCGTGCGGCACTACCAAGGGCGCCTGCTGAATATCCACCCGTCCCTGTTGCCCAAATACAAAGGGTTACATACTCACCAACGCGCCCTCGAGGCCGGTGACACCGAGCACGGCTGCAGTGTGCACTTCGTCACCGAGGAACTCGATGGCGGGCCTCTGGTCGTACAGGCTGTGGTTCCGGTAGAGTCTGCAGACTCAGCGCAGACACTTGCGCAACGGGTTCACACCCAGGAACACAGGATTTACCCACTGGCTGTTCGCTGGTTTGCCGAGGGGCGATTGATTCTTGGCGAACAGGGTGCATTATTGGACGGTCAGTTACTCGCGGCCAGCGGCCACTTGATTCGAACCTAGGAGATTTTATGCGTCGCGCCTTGCTCTTCGCTTTTGCGCTGTTCGCCTTGCCCGCCGTGCAAGCAGCAGACCTTCACCCTTTCTCCGCCAGCTACACCGCCGACTGGAAACAGTTGCCCATGAGTGGTTCGGCCGAACGCAGCCTGACCAAAAATGACAATGGCTCCTGGACCTTGAACTTCAAGGCTTCCATGATGATCGCCAGCCTCACCGAGACCAGTGTGATCCTGTTCGACAAGGACGCCCTGCAACCGAAGAGCTACAGCTTCGAACGCGGCGGTCTGGGCAAGGCGAAAAAGATCAACCTGGACTTCGACCAGACGAGCAAAAAAGTAACTGGTTTCGAAAACAAAGACCCGGTCAACGTCACCCTCGAAAGTGGCATGCTCGACAAATCGACCTACCAGCTTGCCCTGCAGCGCGATGTTGCCGCCGGCAAGAAAAGCATGAGCTACCGCGTGGTTGAAGGCACCGATGTCGATACCTACGACTTCCGCGTGATCGGCCCGGAAAAGGTCCAGACCAAAGCCGGCGCTATCGATGCTATCAAGGTCGAGCGCGTGCGCGACCCGTCGCAGAGCAAGCGCATCACTCAGATGTGGTTTGCCAAGGACTGGGGCGGCATCCTGGTTGCCCTGCGTCAGGTGGAAACCGACGGCAAGGAATACAACATCATGCTGTTGGACGGCACCGTTGACGGCAAGGCTGTCAAAGGTAGCTGATGGGCTGATGAGCTGAAAAAAGAGCCTCGCTGAATGCGGGGCTTTTTTTCGCCTGCAGGTTTTGTGCTGGACGCTCTACCGCTATCGCAGGCAAGCCAGCTCCTACATTGGAATGCATTTCAACGGTGGGAGCTGGCTTGCCCGCGATGACGTCAGCCCAGATAACCCAGCTTGAAACCCCACTCAAACATGAAACTTTTGTCATAAAACTCAGCAGCCTGCGACGCAATGTCACGGTTTACGGGGCCTGTGGCACTGTTGCGTTTTGTGCAATGAATTGTTGCGTGCAAAACCAGTTTACTTAGCAAGCTAACAAAACATATAAAAGAGGCCTGCGACGACTTGCCGCAGATCAACCAGAGATTGGAGCAAGCAGATGACTGTAAAAGTAACTGAACGCGACGATGCACACATGTCTCACGAAGCACTGGGCCATGGGATTCACATCTGGGATGTACATCAACAAGACCAACTGGTCGGCATGTTCCACGACGAGAGCGAAGCCCACAATTATAAAAACGAGCTCGAAACTCTTGAGATGAAGCGCCAGGCACAAAGCTCCTGAAACTCTGATATCGCGCAGGCATCCGGCCCCACACAGCAGCTGGATTACCTGCAAAAAAAACCCCGCCTTTTGAGCGGGGTTTTTCGTTTTTACCGCATTACCACATCAGGTCATCCGGGATCTGGTAGGCAGCGTACGGATCATCTTCATCCAAAGCTCCTGAAACTCTGATATCGCGCAGGCATCCGGCCCCACACAGCAGCTGGATTACCTGCAAAAAAAACCCCGCCTTTTGAGCGGGGTTTTTCGTTTTTACCGCATTACCACATCAGGTCATCCGGGATCTGGTAGGCAGCGTACGGATCATCTTCATCCGGCACTTGGCTTTCAGTCAGGATGTTGAGCTGCACGATACGCTCCGGCGCACGCTCCTGGATCTTCAGCGCCGCTTCACGCGGGATCACCTCGTAACTGCCACCGTGGTGCACGATCGCCAGGGAGCCGTTGCTCAGTTTGTTACGCATCAACGTGTTGACCGACAGGCGTTTGACCTTCTTGTCGTCGACGAAGTTGTAGTAGTCCTCAGTCGTCAGCTTAGGCAGGCGCGAGGTCTCGATCAGTTGCTTGACCTGGGCCGTGCGGGCCTTGGCCTCGGCTTTTTCCTGCTGCTGGCGGTTCAGTTCCTGGTCACGCTTGACCTTCTCGGCGTGCGCCTCGGCAGCCAAACGCGCCTGGGTGTCATCAACTTCGGCTTGGCCTTTATGGACCAGGCGCTGCTGCTTCTGCTTCTCTTTGCCGACCTGCTTGGCCTGCTTTTGGTTGACCAAACCTGCTTTAAGCAACTGGTCGCGAAGGGAAAGGCTCATGGTGCTTACTCACTTAGGCAACTGCTCAACCGCAGCTGGACACATTCTTTTCCTGACGTTTGGCTTCGCCCCACAGGGCGTCCAACTCTTCGAGGGTGCAATCTTCTATGGATTGGTGCGTATCGCGCAATGCCTGTTCGATAAATCGGAAACGTCGTTCGAACTTGGCATTGGCGCCACGTAGCGCAGTCTCCGGGTCAACCTTGAGGTGACGCGCCAGGTTGACCGCCGCAAACAGCAGGTCACCGACTTCATCGGCAATCGCCACCGAGTCGTTATCGGCCATGGCTTCGAGCACTTCATCGAGCTCTTCGCGCACGTTATCCACCACCGGCAAGGCTGATGGCCAGTCGAAACCGACCTGGCTGGCGCGCTTTTGCAATTTGGCGGCACGGGACAGCGCCGGTAAAGCCGTGGGCACGTCATCCAGCAGGGACAATTGCTGCGGTGCGTCGGACTTTTCCGCGCGTTCCTCAGCTTTGATCTGCTCCCAACGCACCTTGACCTGCTCTTCGCTCAACTGAGGAACATCCAAGGGCGCATACAAATCGCCCGTAGGAAACACGTGAGGATGGCGGCGGATCAACTTGCGGGTAATGCTGTCGACCACCCCGGCGAACTCAAAACGGCCCTCCTCCCGCGCCAACTGGCTGTAATACACCACCTGGAACAACAGGTCGCCCAGCTCACCTTGCAGGTGATCAAAGTCGCCACGCTCGATGGCATCAGCGACTTCGTAGGCTTCTTCCAGGGTGTGCGGGACGATGGTCGCGTAGGTTTGCTTGATGTCCCACGGGCACCCGTATTTGGGGTCGCGCAGGCGGTTCATCAGGTGCAGCAGGTCTTCAAGTGAATACATCAGTCAATCTCTGTTCGCTCCCACACAAGCCCGGCGCCCCCAGAAAGCAGTCCACACATATTTCAGGTTCAAGTGAATACATCAGTCAATCTCTGTTCGCTCCCACACAAGCCCGGCGCCCCCAGAAAGCAGTCCACACATATTTTCAGACCGCATCATGGTGTGCGATTACGCCGGGTTTCGATGATGTTCGGCAACTGGGAAATCCGCCCCAACAACCGCCCCAACGCGTCCAGCCCCGGAATCTCGATGGTCAGGGACATCAACGCGGTGTTGTCCTCTTTGTTCGAGCGGGTGTTGACCGCCAGCACGTTGATCCGCTCATTGAGCAGCACTTGCGACACGTCACGCAGCAAACCGGAACGGTCGTAGGCGCGAATGATGATGTCCACCGGGTAGGTGAGCACCGGCACCGGGCCCCAGCTGACCTGGATGATGCGTTCCGGCTCGCGCCCGCCCAGTTGCAGCACCGAGGCGCAATCCTGGCGGTGAATGCTCACGCCACGGCCCTGGGTGATATAACCGACGATGGCGTCGCCCGGCAACGGCTGGCAGCAGCCGGCCATTTGCGTCATCAGGTTGCCCACGCCCTGAATCTGGATATCGCCGCGCTTGCCCGGTTTGTAGCCGGTGGCTTTGCGTGGGATCAGCTCCAGCTGCTCGCTGCCGCGCTCCGGCTCGACCAGTTGCTGGGCCAGGTTGACCAGCTGCGCCAGGCGCAGGTCGCCGGCCCCCAGGGCTGCGAACATGTCCTCGGCGATCTTCATGTTGGCCTTTTCGGCCAGCTTGTCGAAGTCCACCTGCGGCAAGCCCAGGCGCGCCAATTCGCGCTCAAGCAAGGTTTTACCGGCGGCGACGTTCTGGTCGCGCGCCTGCAATTTGAACCAATGGACGATCTTCGCCCGTGCCCGCGACGTGGTGATGTAGCCCAGGTTCGGGTTCAGCCAGTCGCGGCTCGGCGTGCCGTGCTTGCTGGTGATGATCTCGACCTGTTCACCGGTCTGCAGGCTGTAGTTGAGCGGCACGATGCGCCCGTTGATCTTGGCGCCCCGGCAGTTGTGGCCGATTTCGGTGTGCACGCGGTAGGCAAAGTCCAGCGGCGTAGCGCCTTTGGGCAAGTCGATGGCGTGACCGTCGGGGGTGAAGATGTAGACGCGGTCCGGCTCGATATCCACGCGCAGCTGTTCGGCCAGGCCGCCGATGTCGCCGAGTTCTTCGTGCCACTCAAGCACTTGGCGCAGCCAGGAGATTTTCTCTTCGTACTGGTTGGACCCGGCCTTGACGTCGGTGCCCTTGTAACGCCAGTGCGCACACACCCCAAGCTCAGCCTCTTCGTGCATGGCGTGGGTGCGGATCTGCACTTCCAGCACCTTGCCCTCAGGGCCGATCACTGCGGTGTGCAGCGAGCGATAGCCGTTTTCCTTGGGGTTGGCGATGTAGTCGTCAAATTCCTTGGGAATGTGCCGCCACAAGGTGTGCACGATACCCAGCGCGGTGTAGCAGTCGCGCATTTCCGGCACCAGCACACGCACGGCGCGTACGTCGTAGATCTGGCTGAATGCCAGGCCTTTGCGCTGCATTTTGCGCCAGATGGAATAGATGTGTTTGGCCCGGCCGCTGATATCGGCATCGACGCCGGTGGCCTGCAACTCGGAACGCAACTGCCCCATCACATCGGAGATAAAGCGCTCACGGTCAAGCCGCCGCTCGTGCAGCAGCGTGGCAATCTGTTTGTATTGATCGGGTTCGAGGTAGCGGAAGGACAAGTCCTCCAGCTCCCACTTGATATGGCCGATACCCAGGCGGTGCGCCAGCGGCGCGTAGATGTCGAACACCTCGCGGGCAACGCGGTTGCGCTTTTCGTCGTCGGCGGTTTTTACCGCACGGATCGCGCATGTGCGTTCGGCCAGCTTGATCAGCGCGACACGCACGTCGTCGACCATCGCCACCAGCATCTTGCGCAGGTTCTCGACCTGGCCCTGGGTGCCCAGCACCATCGACTGGCGTGGGCTGAGGCTGGCGCTGATGGCGGCCATGCGCAGTACGCCGTCGATCAACTTAGCGACCACGGCGCCGAAGCGCTGGCTGACCAGCGGCAACGCAATATGCCCTTCGCGCACGCCGCGATAGAGCACGGCGGCGATCAGCGAATCCTGGTCCAGCTTGAGATCGGCGAGGATCTCGGCGATTTCCAACCCGGTGCGAAAGCTTGATGTGCCCTCCGCCCACAGGTTCTTGGCCGCATTGTCTTGCTGTTCAGACTCACGAGCGAACTCGCAGGCTGCTTTCAAGGCTTCACGGTCCAGTGCCGGGTCGACACTGACGGCATGATCCAGCCATGCCTCGAGATTGATACTGCCGTCGGTGTTGATCGGCTGGTGTGCTCTCACCTGTACCATCTTGCTTACCTTCCCTACGACGCACCTTTGATGCGCCAAAAATCATCGCTGACCTGCTGCGTAACCCTAGCTCTGCAACCAAGGCTACGTGCAACTCCCTGACAGGTCACGGCCCAGGAGACTACAGGCCAGTCGGATTAAACGGGCATCCTAGCCCGCTTCAAATAACGCCATGGCCTCGACATGAGATGTCTGTGGAAACATGTCGAGGATCCCGGCACGTTTTAGCCGGTAGCCTTGCTTGACCAACTCAACCGTGTCCCGCGCCAGCGTGGCCGGGTTGCAGGACACATACACCAAACGCTTGGCTCCCAGCGTGGCGAGCTTACGCACAACCTCCAGGGCACCATCGCGGGGTGGGTCCAAGAGTACCGCAGAAAAGCCCTGTTTGGCCCATTCCGCGTCAGTCAAAGGCTGGGATAAATCAGCCTGAAAAAACTGCACATTATGCAAATTGTTGCTGACAGCGTTCTGCGCCGCGCGGTCCACCATGGTCTGTACACCTTCTACCGCGACCACTTCGCGCACGTGTTTGGCCAGCGGCAACGCAAAGTTACCCAGCCCGCAGAACAGGTCCAGTACCCGTTCCTCGGGCTGTGGCGCCAGCCATTCCAGGGCCTGGGCGACCATCGCGGCGTTGACGCCAGCGTTGACCTGCACAAAGTCCCCGGGCCGATAAGCCAGTTCCAGATCCCATTGTTCCAACCGATAACCCAACGCCGAGTTCGCCTCGACGGGCTCCGGCTCGCCCTCGCCATGCAGCCACAACTGCGCTTCATGGAAGGTGCAAAATTCTTGCAGGATCAGCAGGTCCGCCTCGGACAACGGCGCCATATGCCGCAGCAACACGGCGATGGATGAGCCGCTGAACAACTCCACATGCCCCAGCGCCTGCGGTTTGCTCAGGCGGCGCAGCATGTTCGGCAAGCGCTGCATGATCGGTTGCAAGGCCTGTACCAGCACCGGGCAATCATCGATGGCGACGATGTCCTGGCTGGCCACGGCGCGAAAACCCACCTCAAGCTTTTTCGCCTTGGCGTCCCAGCGCACGGCCACGCGGGCGCGACGACGGTAGGCGAACTCCGGCCCACTCAAAGGGGCGGCCCACGCTTGCGGTTCGACACCGGCCACACGCGACAGTTGTTCGGCGAGCATGCGCTGTTTCAGGGCGAGCTGTTCGTCATGGGGCAAGTGCTGCACGCTGCAGCCGCCGCAGCGGCCAAAATGCGCGCACGGCGCCGGGCGGCGCAGTTCGCTGGCCTTGAACACACGCTCGGTGCGCGCTTCTACCACTTTGCCGTGGGCGCCCAATACCCGCGCTTCGACTTCTTCGCCGGCCAGCGCACCGTTTACAAACCAGGTACGGCCTTCAAAGAACACGATGCCACGGCCATCGTTGGCCAGGCGCTCGATGGTCAGGCGTTGTTTCTTGCCTACCGGAATCTGCGGGGCCCGGCTGCCGCCTGTCGGTTGGAAGCGCAGGCCTCTCTCGTGCTTGGCCATCAGTTGGGTTCGTCGAAGATGCCGGTCGACAGGTAACGGTCGCCCCGGTCACAGATGATCGCGACGATCACCGCGTTTTCCACTTCTTTGGACAACCGCAACATACCGGCCACGGCGCCGCCGGAGGACACGCCGCAGAAGATGCCTTCTTCGCGCGCCAGGCGGCGGGTGGTGTCTTCGGCTTCACGCTGGGCCATGTCGATGATGCGGTCCACGCGCGTGGCGTTGTAGATCTTCGGTAGGTACTCTTCGGGCCAACGGCGAATACCGGGAATCGCCGCGCCTTCCATCGGTTGCAGGCCGACGATCTGGATCGCCGGGTTCTGCTCCTTGAGGTAGCGCGAGTTGCCCATAATGGTGCCGGTGGTGCCCATGGAGCTGACAAAATGGGTGATGGTGCCTTGGGTCTGACGCCAGATTTCCGGGCCTGTGCTGGTGTAGTGCGCCTCTGGGTTATCGCCATTGGCAAACTGGTCCAGCACCACGCCACGGCCTTCGGCGGCCATGCGCTCGGCGAGGTCGCGCGCGCCTTCCATGCCTTCTTCCTGGGTGACCAGCAACAACTCGGCGCCATAGGCGGTCATTGCCGCCTTGCGTTCGGCGCTGCCGTTGTCGGGCATGATCAGCACCATCTTGTAACCCTTGATTGCCGCGGCCATGGCCAGGGCGATCCCGGTGTTACCCGAGGTGGCTTCGATCAAGGTGTCGCCGGGCTTGATTTGCCCGCGCAGCTCGGCGCGGGTGATCATCGACAGCGCCGGGCGGTCCTTGACGGAGCCGGCCGGGTTGTTCCCTTCAAGCTTGAGAAGCAGAATATTGCTGGTTTCACCCGCCATGCGTTGCAAGCGGACCAGAGGCGTGTTGCCGACGCAATCGGCGATTGTAGGGTACTGCAAGGTCATGGCGTATTCGCAATCCAGACTGCGGGGGCGACCATCATACCGGGAAAGGCTGGCGGGCCATATCACGCAAAGTGTGGTGCTTATGGCTTACAGGAATAAGCGAGTGGCGTGTGGCCTGTGAGGGCGCTATCGCGGGCAAGCCCGCCGCCACAGAGGACAGCGTGCAGATCAATGTGGGAGCTGGCTTGCCTGCAAAAGCCGCACCTCGGTAAACCGACTAACCCAATTGCCCGTCGCCATGATTCTTACGAAACACCTCGTCCCCCATCGCCGAAATCTGCCCGTCAATCAGTGCCTCGAACGGTTTAAGCAGCGCCTCAAAAGAGGTCGGCGCTTCCAGCACCTGCAACGCCTGCACAATTGCCTCTACCGTCGACAAAGCCCCTGGCCCCGGTGCTTTGCGCAACCGGTAGCGAGAAACGCCACCCTCGGCCAGGGTCACCCGGGGCAATGCGGCCAATAAAGGATTGAGGTGCAGCAATTTGCGCGCTTTGCGCCAGGTGCCGTCGGGCACCACCAACAACAGCGGTTGGTCGTCGGGCGCATACACCTGCAAAGGCTGGGCGTCATCAGCGGGAAACAGCAGGCGCGCTTGATAACCGGGCGGGTTTAACAAGGTCGCCAAATCGTCAAACACCTCACCCACCACCAACTGCGCATTGCTCAACCCCAACGCCGCCAACCGCGCGGTATTGAGCGCATGGTTGACCTCACTCGGGTGCTGCAGCAGCAACACACGGGTGCGGCTGTCGAGGCTGGGGATCAGCGGGCACAGGCAATGAGTGGCGGGCCGCTGGCAAGTTGGACATTGGGGTCTGGACATGTTTTTCAGGCCTGGTTGAGCTGGGCTTTGAGTAAGTCGCGAAAGGTCTGGATCAGCGGCTCGCGGCTACGGCCACGGCGCATGATCATCGAGAACGGCGCCTGATAGCCGAAGGTCGCCGGCAGCAGCACACGCAAGTCGCCCTTGTCGGCCCAGGCTTGGGCGTAGTGCTCAGGCAGGTAGCCGATATAGGCGCCGGACAGCACCAGGATCAACTGCGCCTCCATACTTTCCACCGTGGCGGCGCTGTGTTTGAAGCCGTGGCGCGCCAGTTCTGCCTGGCTCCAGTAGCCGCGCCCGACCATACGCTGCTGGGTGATCACTTGTTCGGGGATGCGCCGTTCGCTGAACAACGGATGCCGCGTGCTGCAATACAGCCAGTGTTGCTCGCGGTACAGCGGCATGTAGATCAACCCGCTCATGCGGTTGGAGAACGCGCCGATGGCCAGGTCCAGGCGGTTGTCCTGCACGCCCAATTGCAGCTCATAAGGGCTCATCACCGACAAATTCAAGTGCACAGCCGGGTGTTCCAGGCTGTAGGCGCCGATCACTTCGGCGAACGGCAGGGCCTTGTCGCTGACGGTGGAGTCGAGCACGCCGAGTTTGAGGGTGCCGCGCAACTCACCTTTTAACGCGGCGGCGTATTGCTCGAACCCTTCCAGCTCGCCTAATAGACGCAGGGTTTCCTGGTGGAACAACTCGCCTTTGCTGGTCAGGCTGAACCCGCCGCGCCCGCGATGGCACAGCACCAGGCCCAAAGCTGCTTCCAGCTGGCTCATGTAGGTGCTGATGGCCGACGTCGACAAGTTGAGTTCGTGCTGGGCATTGGCGAACCCTTCGTGCCGCACGACGCTGACGAAGATGCGCAGGAGTTTCAGGTCGGGCAAGGCGTTGGCCATGGGTTCTCCAGATAACACAAAAACCTGTGGGAGCGCAGCCAAAACCTGTGGGAGCGAGCAAGCCCGCTCCCACATTTGAACCGAGTTTACCTCAGGCATTAGTTTAGAAAAATCTGAACTAAGTATTTGCCCCTGCCGATTCTTCCCGTCCCGGGCTTTTCGCAGAATCGGCCTCTAATAAACAAAACAACGATGAGGCAATCCCGTGGACAAGATTTTTCACCAACCACTGGGCGGCAACGAAATGCCGCGCTTCGCCGGCATCGCCACCATGATGCGACTCCCCCATCTGCAGTCGGCCAAAGGCCTCGACGCCGCCTTTGTCGGTGTGCCCTTGGACATCGGCACCTCGCTGCGCGCCGGCACCCGCTTCGGGCCGCGTGAAATCCGCGCCGAGTCGGTGATGATCCGCCCCTACAACATGGCCACCGGCGCCGCGCCGTTCGACTCGCTGTCGGTTGCCGACATCGGCGACGTGGCAATCAATACCTTCAACCTGCTGGACGCTGTGCGCATCATCGAAGAAGCTTACGATGAGATCCTCGAGCACAACGTCGTCCCGATGACCCTGGGCGGCGACCACACCATCACCCTGCCGATCCTGCGGGCGATTCACAAGAAACACGGCAAGGTCGGGCTGGTGCACATTGATGCCCACGCCGACGTCAACGACCATATGTTCGGCGAGAAAATCGCCCACGGCACCACCTTCCGCCGCGCCGTGGAAGAAGGCTTGCTCGATTGCGACCGCGTGGTGCAGATCGGCCTGCGCGCCCAGGGCTACACCGCCGAAGACTTCAACTGGAGCCGCAAACAGGGCTTTCGTGTGGTCCAGGCCGAAGAATGCTGGCACCACTCGCTGGCGCCATTGATGGCTGAAGTGCGTGAAAAAGTCGGCGGCGGCCCGGTGTATTTGAGCTTCGATATCGACGGTATCGACCCGGCCTGGGCGCCTGGCACCGGCACCCCGGAAATCGGCGGGCTGACCACCATCCAGGCGATCGAGATCATCCGTGGCTGCCAAGGCCTCGACCTGATTGGTTGCGATCTGGTAGAAGTTTCGCCGCCTTACGACACCACCGGCAACACCTCGCTGCTCGGCGCCAACCTGCTGTACGAGATGCTCTGCGTACTGCCCGGCGTGGCGCATCGCTGATGAGCACGCAAGCCGTGCTGCAAGCGGCGGCCGACCTGGTGTCGGCCTTCGCCCGCAATGACCGCGCCGCCTATTTCGGCGCGTTCACGGTGGATGCCAGCTTCGTGTTCTACACCCTCCCCCAGCCGCTGCTCAGTCGCGATGCCTACCAGGCGCTGTGGGACCGCTGGCGCCGGGACGAGGGGTTTGAGGTGCTGTCCTGCACTTCAAGCAACGCCTTTGTCAGCCTGCAGGGTGACGTGGCGATTTTTATGCATGACGTGGCCACCGAGCTGCGCATGAACGGGGAGCAATTTTTTAGCCAGGAACGCGAGACCATTGTCTTCACCCGACAAGGGTCAGACGCACAACAAAAACAAGGCCTGTGGCTGGCCTGTCACGAACATTTGTCCGCTATGCCGGAAGGGCTGCCGCCCCCTTAGCCAATGTGATCGGAGCTGATCATGAATAATAAAAACAACGATAAAAGTATTCGAAAGATAGAAACCAACGGGGTCGAGCAGATCCCGGACCACGAACGTACCGCCAGCCCCAAGGATCTGTTTCGACTGATCTTCGGCGGAGCCAATACCTTTGCCACCGCTGTGCTGGGCGCGTTTCCGGTGCTGTTCGGCTTGTCGTTCCAGGCCGGTGTCTGGGCGATTGTGTTGGGCGTGCTGGTGGGCGCGCTGATCCTGGCGCCGATGGGCCTGTTCGGGCCGATCAACGGCACCAACAACGCCGTGTCTTCCGGTGCGCACTTTGGTGTGCACGGGCGGATTGTCGGCTCGTTTCTGTCGCTGCTGACGGCGATTGCCTTCTTCTCACTGTCGGTGTGGAGTTCAGGCGATGCGTTGGTCGGTGGTGCGAAACGCCTGATTGGTTTGCCAGAAACCGACCTGACGTTAGGCCTGGCCTACGGCCTGTTCGCCCTGCTGGTGCTCACCGTGTGCATCTATGGCTTTCGCTTCATGCTGTGGGTCAACCGCATTGCCGTGTGGGCGGCGAGCCTGCTGTTCCTGCTGGGGATCTTCGCGTTTGCGCCGGCCTTCGACAGCCACTTTGCCGGCACCGTCGCCATTGGCCAGACCGGCTTCTGGGCCGCCTTCATCGGTGCGGCGCTGGTAGCCATGAGCAATCCGATTTCCTTCGGCGCGTTCCTGGGTGATTGGTCACGCTACATCCCACGTGAGACGCCGAAAATACGCATCATGCTGGCGGTGGTGCTGGCCCAGATCGCCACCTTGATTCCGTTCTTGTTCGGCCTGGCCACCGCGACCATCGTGGCGGTCAAGGCTCCGGACTACATCGCAGCCAACAACTACGTCGGCGGTTTGCTGGCAGTCGCGCCGAGCTGGTTCTTCCTGCCGGTGTGCCTGATCGCGGTGATCGGCGGCATGTCCACTGGCACCACGTCGCTGTATGGCACCGGGTTGGACATGTCCAGCGTGTTCCCGCGCCTGCTGTCGCGGGTCAAGGCCACGCTGCTGATTGGGGTGATGTCGATTGCCTTCATCTTTATCGGACGTTTCGCCGCCAACCTGGTGCAAAGCGTGTCGACCTTCGCCGTGCTGATCATCACCTGCACCACGCAGTGGATGGTGATGATGATCATCGGCCTGATCGTACGCCGAGGATTTTACTGCCCGGATGATCTGCAAGTGTTCACCCGCGGTGAAACCGGCGGGCGCTACTGGTTCAGCCATGGCTGGAACTGGCGCGGCCTGGGCGCCTGGATCCCGAGTGCGCTGGTGGGCCTGTGCTTCGTCAACTTGCCGGGGCAGTTTGTCGGGCCACTGGGCAACTTGGCCGATGGCATCGATATCAGCCTGCCAGTGACGCTGGGGCTGGCCTCGGTGGTGTACCTGACCTTGCTTCGCGTGTTCCCGGAACCGGCCGCCGTCTACGGCCCGGCCGACCCTCGCAGCCAGCGCACGGATGCGCGCATTAAACCGGCGCTGCAACAAGCCGCCTGATCGCCCATAAAAACGATAATCGGAGACCCGCCGTCATGGCTTTGGATTTATTCGTCGTACTCATCTACGCCGCCGGCATGCTCGTGCTCGGCTATTACGGCATGCGCCGCGCCAAGACCCACGAAGACTACCTGGTAGCCGGACGTAACCTAGGCCCGTCGCTGTACATGGGCACCATGGCCGCCACGGTACTGGGCGGTGCATCCACCGTCGGCACCGTGCGCCTGGGTTATGTGCACGGCATCTCCGGCTTCTGGTTGTGCGCCGCACTGGGCGCCGGGATCATCGCGCTGAACCTGTTCCTGGCCAAACCGCTGCTCAAGCTGAAGATCTTCACCGTCACCCAGGTCCTGGAAAAACGCTACAACCCCATGGCCCGCCAGGCGAGCGCGGTGATCATGCTGGCCTACGCGCTGATGATCGGCGTGACCTCGATCCTGGCCATCGGCACCGTACTGCAAGTACTGTTCGGCCTGCCATTTTGGGTCTCGGTGCTGCTGGGCGGTGGCGTGGTGGTGGTGTATTCGACCATCGGCGGCATGTGGTCACTGACCCTGACCGACATCGTGCAGTTCGTGATCAAGACCGTCGGCCTGATGTTCATCCTGCTGCCGATTTGCCTCTACCGCGTCGGCGGTTGGGACCAACTGGTGGCCAAGTTGCCAGCGTCGAATTTCAGCTTCACCGAAATCGGCTGGGACACGATCATCACCTACTTCATGATCTACTTCTTCGGCATCCTGATCGGCCAGGACATTTGGCAACGGGTGTTCACCGCCCGTGACGAAAACGTTGCCCAGTACGCCGGCACCTTCGCCGGTTTCTACTGCATCCTTTACGGCCTGGCGTGCGCCTTGATCGGCATGGCGGCGCACGTGCTGCTACCGGACCTGGACAACGTCAACAATGCCTTCGCCGCCATCGTCAAAGCCTCGTTGCCGGACGGCATTCGC
The DNA here is from genome assembly GCF_009707325.1 of Pseudomonas sp. IB20. Classification (NCBI taxonomy): domain Bacteria; kingdom Pseudomonadati; phylum Pseudomonadota; class Gammaproteobacteria; order Pseudomonadales; family Pseudomonadaceae; genus Pseudomonas; species Pseudomonas gelidaquae. The sequence continues at coordinate 3,653,359 of NZ_CP046103.1, forward strand.
GGCCTGGTGATTGCCGCCGCACTGGCCGCGATGATGTCCACCGCCAGCGCCGGTTTGCTCGCCGCCTCCACCGTCTTGACCGAAGACCTGCTGCCGCGTTTGCGCGGGGGCAAGCAGTCGAGCCTGAACATCAACCGTCTGTTCACGATGCTCACCGGCATTGCCGTGCTGGGTATCGCATTGGTCGTGAACGATGTGATCAGCGCCCTGACCCTGGCTTACAACCTGTTGGTGGGCGGCATGCTGATCCCGCTGATGGGGGCGATTTTCTGGAAACGGGCGACCACGTCGGGCGCCATTGCGTCGATGACCTTGGGCTTCGTGACCGCACTGGTGTTTATGTTCAAGGATGGCTTGGATGCGAACACGCCGATCTACTACAGCCTAGCGATTGGGCTGGTGAGTTTTGTAGTGGTGAGTGTGTTGTCGCCCCGGCCAGAGACGGTGGCGGCTCGGGCGATTTGAGCTATAAAAGAATCTAGAGCAGTTTCTTCAGCGGGTGCGACGTCGGATATCGCGCCCGTTTTTTTTGCCTGACACAAAAACAACTGTGGGAGCGGGCTTGCTCGCGAAAGCGGTGTGTCAGTCAATATTTCGTTAACTGACGCACCGTCTTCGCGAGCATCGGGCGATTTGAGCTATAAAAGAATCTAGAGCAGTTTCTTCAGCGGGTGCGACGTCGGATATCGCGCCCGTTTTTTTTGCCTGACACAAAAACAACTGTGGGAGCGGGGGTGCGCGAAAGCGGTGTGTCAGTCAATATTTCGTTAACTGACGCACCGTCTTCGCGAGCAAGCCCGCTCCCACATTAATTCTGCGGCGCTACCAGCTCTAGCGGCGACGCGGGCGGCGCTGCTCATCATCTGTGCGAATCGGCACAGGTTGCAGCGGAGGCTCGATCAAGCCGAGCGCGACTCCAACGTCATGGAGCCAGGTTTGAATTTTCTCTTTCATGGTTGCTCCCTTTGCGGGTAATGCGAGTTGGCGAGAGTTTTATCGCCCTTTCCTACAGTGATAGTAGCCCTAAGTCCTACGTAATGCTTGAACGAAACCACAACGAACTATTACTGAATTGATCCAAATGCTGACGGATCGTTCAAGCGATATAGCGCGCGTCCTGCAAGAACCCGGCGTTGCCTTCTTGCTGCAGCTCGATCCATGCATTGAGGTTAGCGCCGAGCATACCCTTTCGCCACATCAGCCAGGTCGTTGCAGTAGCAAAAGGCCCTGTAAGGGGATGAACGGACACGCTGTCCTTGCCCGGCAGGCTGTCGAGCATCGATTCGGACATTAATGCCACCCCGGAACCCGCGATCACGCAGGCAAGCATGCCCTGATAGGACTCAATCTCGATTGCCCGGCCCATGGCCACACGCTCATGGGAAAACCAGGTTTCCAGGCGTGTACGATAGGCGCAACTGCGGCGGAAGGTGAACACCGAACGCCCCGCTACGTCCTGCGGCCCACGCACTGGTGGGTGATCGGCTTCACAGATCAGCACCAGGCGCTCTTCACACAGCGGCACGCCGTCCAACGTAGCGATGGTCAGCGGGCCGTCCACCAACGCCGCGTCCAAACGCCCGGTGATCAGGCCTTCCAGCAATTCACCGCTGGGCGCCGATTGCACCTGCAGGTTCACCCTCGGATACGCCTTGTGATAGCGCGCCAACAGCTTCGGCAAGTGAATCGCGGCGGTGCTGTACATGCTACCCAGCACAAAGTCGCCGGCCGGTTGCCCGCCTTGAACGGCGCCGTGGGCTTCGTCATGCAGCGCGATCAGGCGAGTGCTGTAGTCCAACAACACTTTGCCAGCAGGAGAAAGCTGTAACCGCTGGCGTTCGCGCACGAACAGTTCCACGCCGAGCTGCTCTTCCATCTGTTTGAGCCGGGTCGAGAGGTTCGACGGTACACGGTGCAGGCGCTCGGCCGCACGGGTAATGGAGCCCTCTTGCGCTACGGCTTGGAAAATCCGCAATTGACTGAACTCCATACCTTTCTCCAAAACTGAACAAGTTACTCACTATTATTCATTTTTACAGAAAGTCAATTCACTTTAGCCTGAAGGTCTTCGCGTCCTTGCAGGAAACCTGAACATGTCACCGCTCATTCGCTGACTCGCCAGCTCTATTGCCCTGATGATGGCCATGGGCATTGGCCGCTTCGCCCTCACCCCGCAGATGCCGCAATTCAAGGGCGCCTGGCAGGCCGATCTGTTCTGGCCCTGTTTTGGTCTGGCTGCCGCTCTCGGGGTCGTGGTGGTGAGCGTGCGCCGTCATAGCCCCTGATGATGGCCATGGGCATTGGCCGCTTCGCCCTCACCCCGCAGATGCCGCAATTCAAGGGCGCCTGGCAGGCCGATCTGTTCTGGCCCTGTTTTGGTCTGGCTGCCGCTCTCGGGGTCGTGGTGGTGAGCGTGCGCCGTCATAGCCCGCACACCCCCCGTCGTGGGTTGATGAGCACTTTGTGGCTACAAGCGGCCGGCGTGTTCGCCTGCTTGCTGGGCAATGGCTGGGGCCTGGCGCTGGGGTATTGCTGTGCGGGACGCCGTTCCTGGCGTGCATGATGCTGGTGATGCAGCGCTGGCCTGTTGACTGCCTGCTTTGCCATCAGCCAATTAAGTGGCCGTGGCCTTGCATCAGCCAATTAAGTGGCCCGCTGCTGGCCTCGATAAGCAGCCACCTTAGCGGCGGCCTGCAACCGGCGTTGGTGATCGCAGGTGCAGGCCTGGTGTTGGCAGGTGCGGTGTCACTGCGCCCTGGCGCTGCTGTCAGCCAGCAACCATCGGCGCCGGTACGCGAACCTGTTCTCGTCGCGAAAGAACCAGGAAAAACAGCCCTCCCAGGAAGCACCCGGTAAACCAGGAAAAGTTGGCCACGCCCTGCAACGCCGGGGTGAAGGTGATCGCAACGCCCACCAGCGTCGCCGGCACCAAGGCTTTGACGGCCGTCCAGTTCACGCCGCCGTCGAAGTAATAGCGCCCGCTTGGGCTGTCATCGAACAGCGCGTCCACATCGACCTGCTGTTTTTTGATCAGGTAGAAGTCCACCAATAGAATCCCGAACAGTGGCCCTATAAACGCCGCGAGGATGTCCAAGGTGTAGTGGATCATCAGCGGGTTATTGAACAGGTTCCACGGAGTGATGAAGATCGAAGCCACCGCCGCGATCATCCCTCCGGCCCGCCAGCTGATTTTGCTCGGCGCGACGTTGGCGAAGTCAAACGCAGGCGACACGAAGTTGGCGACAATGTTGATGCCGATGGTCGCCGTGACAAAGGCAAAGGCGCCGAGCAGTACGGCCATGCTGTTGTCGATTCGCGAGACGGTGGCAATCGGGTCATGCAGCATTTCGCCGAACACCGGCAAGGTGCCCGAAACGATCACCACGGTGACCAGCGAGAACGCCAGGAAATTCACCGGCAGCCCCCAGAAATTACCGCGACGCACATCCCGCATGCTGCGGCAGTAGCGGCTGAAATCGCCGAAATTCAGCGTAGGCCCGGAGAAGTACGAGACCACCAGCGCCGTTGCCACGATCACCTGGCCGAAAGCCTGCCAGCCCGACAAGGATTTTTCCGCCAGGGTAAAGCTGATGTTGGCCCAGCCGGCTTTCCACACAATCCAGCCGGCCAGGGCGAACATCACCGCATAGACCACCGGCCCCGCCCAGTCGATAAAACGCCGGATGGATTCCATGCCGGCCCAGAACACCGCAGCCTGCAACGCCCAAAGGCTTAAGAAACCAAACCAGCCCAGGTAGGACAGGCCGGCAAAATGCGGTTCTGCATACACCGCCATCTGTGGGAAGAAGCGCAGCACCACGATGATCAAGGCACTCGACGCCAGGTAGGTCTGAATCCCGTACCAGGCCACGGCGATCAGGCCGCGAATCACCGCCGGAATATTGGCCCCAAACACGCCAAAGGCCAGCCGGCAAATAACCGGATACGGCACCGCCGCTTGCTGACTCGGTTTGGCCACCAGATTGGCGATCAACTGCACGATGCAAATACCCGCAAGCAAGGCGATCAGCACCTGCCAACTGGCCAGCCCGAGGGCGAACAGGCTGGCGGCGAACACGTAGCCGCCGACACTGTGCACGTCGCTCATCCAGAAGGCGAAGATGTTGTACCAGGTCCACTTTTGCGGCAGTGGGCCCAGGTCCTGGTTGTACAGGCGCGGGCTGTAGCCTTTGGGCAATTGATCGGTCATCACTTGGCTCCTCGAAATACCGGCCTGCGCTGCCGTAACGGGATGCATACGGGACGCGGCATGGTTTGTATACGAGGCTTTCAGCAGAATGCGTGCCAATGGCACACAATCCCTCTGGATCGGCGCTCCAAAGGGGTTTATGCAGGGCTAAATTCAGGCACTACGCTCAGCAACGGTGCACATAAATCCTGTACACAATCAGTGGTGCACCCGATCTGCACACAGGTAGCCAACCGTGCAGCACGCCGCTGTCAGGAAGGTGCCCCACGCCATGTCCATGATGGCCAACCCAGCGGACCAGCCTTGCAGCGTGGCCCAGTTGCTCAGGTCATACGTGCCGTAGGCCACCAGCCCGAGCAAGGCACCCAGGCGTGCGGCGCGTTGCCAACTGCCGCTTGGCAGCACCACGAACACCACGCAACCGATCACATACAGGAGATAGAACAACACCGCGGGCAACAGGCGGGGTTGGTCAAGCATCAATGGGCCGAGCAGGGATTTGTAGGTCGGGCCCATAAGGACACCGAGCCAGAGGCCGTCGAGCACCAGGAAGGCAAGCAAGGTGGCGAGGTAAGCGAACAGTGTTTTCTTGGTCATTTACGCAACCTCTGCAGGAGCCCAATTGCTCCTACAGAAGAGCAAACCGCACTCAGCTTAGTTCAATGCGATCCGCGTGAATCACAATCTGACCTTGCTTGTAGAGCGCACCAATGGCCTTTTTGAAGTTGCCTTTGCTCACGCCGAACAAGTTGCTGATCACTGCCGGGTCGCTTTTGTCGCTGACCGGCAGGGTGCCGTTGTTTTCACGCAACTTGGCGAGGATCTTCGAGTTCAGGCTGGAGGCCGCTTCCTGCCCGACCGGTTGCAGGCTCAGGCTGATGTTGCCATCGGCGCGAATCTCTTTGATAAAGCCTTTCTCTTCCTTGCCCGGGCGCAGGAACTTGAACACTTCGTTCTTGTGGATCAGGCCCCAGTGCTTGTTGTTGATGATCGCCTTGAAGCCCATGTCCGTGGCTTCAGCCACCAGCAGGTCGACTTCCTGGCCCACCTGATAGTTGGCAGGCGTCTTGTCCAGGTAGCGGTCAAGACGTGCGGTGGCGGTGATGCGCTTGGTGTGCTTGTCGAGGTAGACGTGCACGACGCAATATTCACCGGCGGTCATCTGACGTTTTTCTTCCGAATACGGCAGCAACAGATCTTTTGGCAAACCCCAGTCAAGGAACACGCCAATGCTGTTGACTTCAACGACTTTCAAACTGGCGAATTCGCCGACTTGTACTTTCGGCTTCTCGGTCGTCGCGATAAGTTTGTCATCGCTGTCCAGATAAATGAAAACGTTAAGCCAGTCTTCATCTTCACTGGGAATATCTTTAGGAATGTACCGATTAGGCAAGAGGATTTCGCCCTCTTGCGCACCGTCCAGGTACAAACCAAAGTTAGTGTGTTTAACCACTTGCAAGCTGTTGTAGCGCCCGACTAAAGCCATTTCCAAATACCCTCGTTACGTGGGCGGCATTCTACCCGAGTTGCGCCCCGCACGCGCGCGCACCTGAAAAATCACGGGCTGACGTGGTGTCCCGATGGCATCGCCCCGCTCGTCTGATCAGGTCACTGAATTTTGCCGCTGGCCAGTGGCGGCCATCTCCCGGGCTTTCTAGTTAAAACAGTAAGTTAGGGGTTATTTCAACGGTAAACTTCGGCTAATTGCGGCCACACCCATTATTCCTGGGGGATATTTGCCAAGCAATTGTCAAGTGTTTCCTGTACGATGCATGGCCAAGTTAATTTTCTACAGGTTAGTGGCCGCCATGCGCGTAAAAGCATCCAACAGCAAAGCAAAGCCAGCTCCAGCCGTTGAAACCAGCGAATCGATCAACAGCCAGATTGCTGCTTTCCTCAAGTCCGGCGGCGAAATCCAGCAAATTGCCAAGGGCGTGAGCGGCCAGACTTTCGGCCCGTCCAAGCAGATCAGCCTGGGCAAAAAGTAAAATTCGCGCAACACCCCCTGCGTTGCATCTAGTCCCTAAGCGTCTTGCCCTCAAGGCGCCAGGACTAGAGCCCGAAATACCCTCACTGCATCACACCATAGTGCGCTAATCGACGAACGGGCCTCACCTGCAGGTTTTCGCCGGTATGCTTGCACACGTCTAGCAAGGGCATCTGCCCAATTTTCCCTGTCACTGCTCCTCGCTTTTCATGGAGTGAAGCTTGCTCAAGCCCTGCATTTTTCTGATAACTGCCCTTGCGGCAAGCCCCTTTGCGCAAGCGCAGATTTTTCAGCGTGAATTGGGCGATTTCGACCTGAAATTGGGCACTACGCCAAGCCGTAGCATGGCCCAGGGCCTTGTAAAGCCTACCGCTCCGGGCAGCGACTCATTCCACGGCGGCCTCGACCTGAGCCACGACAGCGGCCTGTATTTCGGCCAATTCTCACCGAACATGGGGCTTTCACCCGCCAATAACCTCGAAGTCGACTCCTACATGGGCTTCAAACGCCCTTTCGACAAGACCCTGGGTTATGAAGTGGGACTGATTCATTACAGCTACCCCAAGCTCAGCCCACTCAACAGCCAAGAGTTCTACGGCGGCTTGAACCTGTTGGGCAATCGCTTCGGCGCCTCCTTCAGCAACGACCCGGACCGCCAGGACAGCACCCTGTTTGCCGACCTTGGCGGCACGCAGCCTTTCGGCATCGGCGTCAGCATGAAGTACACCACGCACCAACTGGGCTCCCCGGCCTCGGTGGAAGGCGGTGCCATCAGCAGCTTCAGTGATTGGTCGATACAACTTTCCCGCGCGTGGAAGGGCGTCGACCTGGACCTGATCTACAGCGACTCCAGCCTCAGCGGCGGTGACTGCTCGGCCTACTCCGGACACAATTCGCAATGCGACGGTCTCTTGACCTTAAAGGCTGCGCGATCGTTTTATTGATGGGCTGAACTGTCGCCCACAGCACGAGTTCACATGCATTAACTCCCTTTGCGCAAGGACTCGCCCATGCTGCGTCGGCTCAAACTATTAATCGTATTGCTGAGCCTGAGCTTGCTGCTCAGCGGCTGCAGTCGCGTGGGCCTGGCCTACCGCAACCTGGATATCATCATCCCCTGGAGCCTCAACGACTACCTGGACATGCACGCCGGGCAGAAGAGCTGGTTCAACGACACACTCAAGGAACACCTGGCCTGGCACTGCACCACGCAATTGCCGGGCTATCTGGATTGGCTTGATCGCCTGCAACAGATGGTCGACAACAACCAGGTCACTGACGACGCGCTGCAAACGCGCACTGTGGAAGCCAAGCAGGCGATTGCCGAAGTCGCACGGGAAATCACGCCGTCGGCCATTCAATTGCTGCAAGGCCTGGATGATCAGCAGGTCAAGGACATGAGCGACGCCCTGGCCAAGGACCTGCGCAAGCGTCAGGACGAATACCTCAAGCCGCCCCTGGAGCAGCAAATCAAGGAACGCGCCCAACGCATGAGCAAACGCCTGGACGCTTGGATGGGCCCGCTCAGTGCCAGCCAGCAGAATCGGGTCACCGCCTGGTCAATTAGCCTCGGGGAGCAAAACGAGCAGTGGATCGGCAACCGCGCCCGTTGGCAGGCGCAGTTTATCGACGCGGTGCAGCAGCGTCAGAGCGCGGACTTCGCGCAGAAAATGCAGCAGTTACTGGTGGACCGTGAAAGCCTGTGGCCCGCGCAATACAAGGTCGCCTATGCCCAGACGGAAACGGCGGCACGCAGCCTGATTGTCGACCTGATGGCCGAAAGCACGGTGCAGCAGCGCATGAAGCTGACGCAGAAGATTGGCGGTGTGCGCAGCGACTTCAAGGCACTCAAATGCCTAAAGGCGGCAATAGACGGGCTTGCCCGCGATAGCGGTAGATCAGCCGGCAGATTGATTGCCTGACACTCCGCATCGCGAGCACGCCCGCTCCCACAGGGTCATACAGCGCCTGTTAGATCAAGCAATCTGCGCCTTTGAGGCCACTTCATCAAACGTCGCCGGCTCCAGCGCATCCGGCTGGTCATCCAACACCTGGCGCGGGTGATCGTTGCCCGGGATGGAGCTGTCAATCAGCGCCAGCAGTTGCGCACCGCGAGCGGTCAAGATGAAGTTCTCACCGTTTCCGCCCTCTTCCTCAGGCCGCGATTCAATAAACCCACGCTTGAACAGCAGCGCTTCGTAATCCGCAGCGGTCTCTTTCAACGTATCCAGATTGCCAGTGGACTCGCCCGCGGTGGCCTTCTCGGCAGCTTCCTGCTCGGCATATTTACGCGGTGCAAAGCTGCCTTCGCCGTTCTGCACTTCATGCAGCAGACGTTCGATCAAATCCCAGTTGTAAGTCGTCATCCTGATTCCTCCTGCAGGCCGATGGAAAAGTAGCCTGTCTAGTGGTGTGACATGCCCCGTCACCGGGCGTTCAGCCGAATAGACCGGCGTCATTTCTCTGAACTTTCCAGACGTTCGCCACCTCAACTGAACACCACTGCCAAGGAGGACCGATCATGAAAACCCTGATGAACCTGGCCATTGCCGCCACGCTGCTGACTGCCCTGCCCGCCTGGGCGTGCACGCCGGAGGAGGCCACGGCGAAGCGCGAACAACTGGCACAGGAAGTGACCAAACTCACTGAGCAGAACCCGACCAAGGCCAAGGAAATGAATGCAGAGCTGCAGAAAATGGACATGGACACGACGGCCGCTGATTTACCCGATAAATGCCAGTTGATCGATCAGCGCCTTAAAGATCTCAAAAAAGCGGCTGCCGAGACAAAAAACTGAAGGCATAAAAAAACCGGACATCGTCCGGTTTTTTTCATACCCGCGCAGCCTTACTCGGCAGCTGGCGCTTCTGGCTTGCGACGCTTGAGCGGCGCCATGCCGTCCTTGCTGACGAGCGACAGGTTGTCGGTCTTCGGCCGGTTGGCAATCTTGCGCTTGGTCGGCGACTTGGCACCGGCCTTTTTCTTGTCGCCCTTGGCGTCGACCTTTTTCTTCTTCACGCCAACGGCCTTGCCCGACGCTTTGACCTTCTTCGGCCCGGTGTAGGTGCCTTTGACTTCCTTGATGGTGCGGCGCTCGAACGACTGCTTCAGGTAGCGTTCGATGCTCGACATCAGGTTCCAATCACCGTGGCAGATCAGCGAGATCGCCAGGCCATCGTTGCCGGCGCGCCCGGTACGGCCGATACGGTGCACGTATTCGTCGCCGCTGCGAGGCATGTCGAAGTTGATCACCATGTCCAGGCCATCCACGTCCAGGCCGCGGGCGGCAACGTCGGTGGCAACCAGGATCTTCACGCCGCCGGCCTTAAGGCGGTCAATAGCCAGCTTGCGGTCCTTCTGGTCCTTCTCACCGTGCAGCACGAACGCTTTGTAGTCCTGTGCCACCAGACGACCGTAGATGCGGTCAGCTGCAGCCCGGGTGTTGGTGAACACGATGGCCTTTTGATAGGTCTCGTTGGCCAACAGCCAGTTAAGGATCTGTTCTTTGTGCACGTTGTGGTCGGCGGTGACGATTTGCTGACGCGTGGTGGCGTTCAGGTCGCTGACGTTGTTGACCTGCAGGTGCTCAGGGTTGTTCAGGATCTTGGCGACCATGTCGCGCAGCGTCGAGCCGCCGGTGGTGGCGGAGAACAGCATGGTTTGCTGGCGATTCACGCATTCAGCTACCAGACGCTGCACATCATCGGCAAAACCCATGTCGAGCATGCGGTCGGCTTCATCAAGCACCAGCACTTCGACTTCCTTGAGGTCGAGGTTGCCGGCGTTGAGTTGCTCGATCATGCGCCCTGGGGTGCCGATGAGAATATCCGGCACCTTGCGCAGCATCGCGGCCTGGACCTTGAAGTCTTCGCCGCCGGTGATCAGGCCGGACTTGATGAACGTGAACTGCGAGAAGCGCTCCACTTCTTTCAAGGTCTGCTGGGCCAGCTCGCGGGTCGGCAGCAGGATCAGGGTTTTGATGCTGACGCGGACTTTGGCCGGGCCAATCAGGCGGTGCAGAATCGGCAGGACGAAAGCGGCGGTTTTGCCACTCCCGGTTTGAGCCGTCACCCGCAGGTCACGCCCTTCGAGCGCGAGCGGGATGGCCGCTGCTTGCACAGGCGTAGGCTCGACAAATTTAAGCTCGGCCACGGCTTTGAGCAGGCGTTCGTGCAGGGCGAATTGGGAAAACACGGGTGCTACCTCGAAGAAATACAAAATATCAGCTGCATAGGGTAACGGTTTCGGGCGTCCAAACCGAGTTTCTTTACGCGAACGGCGCTAATCAGCTGCTTTTTTGTCAGGACATTTGTCTACAACGTCAACTTTGTCGCACTTAAATGCTCTAATCGGTCCGTGTTGTCTTACAGAAGAATCGGTTTCATCCATGGATATCAAACAGTTCTGGCTCAACGTCCAAGACCTTTGGGGCGCCCTCGATCAACACCCGCTGCTGCATGCAAGCTTAGGTTTGGTGGTATTGCTGGTGGTGGCCCTGCTGCTCGGACGGGTCGCACGCTACCTCATCCTCCACACCGTCAAATTGCTCGGCCGGCAACCGGCGCTGCACTGGCTCAATGACCTGCGGCACAACAAAGTCTTCCACCGCCTGGCGCAGATGGCCCCATCCCTGGTGATTCAGTTCGGCCTGTATTTGGTGCCAGAGCTGAGCAAGACCGCCACGCTGTTTATCAGTAATGTGGCCTTGGCGTTCACCATCCTGTTCATGACGCTGGCCGTGAGCGCCCTGCTCAATGCGCTGCTGGATATCTACGCGCGCACTGAACATGCCCGCACCCGCTCGATCAAGGGCTATGTGCAACTGGCGAAGATGGTGTTGTTCGTATTCGCAGCGATCATCATCGTCGCCACCCTGATCGACCGTTCGCCGCTGTTGCTGCTGTCGGGCCTGGGTGCCATGTCGGCGGTGATTCTGTTGGTGTACAAGGACACCCTGCTGTCGTTCGTCGCCAGCGTGCAACTGACCAGCAATGACATGCTGCGGGTCGGTGACTGGATCGAAATGCCCCAGGTCGGCGCCGACGGTGACGTGGTGGACATCACCCTGCACACGGTCAAGGTGCAGAACTTCGACAAGACCATCGTCTCCATTCCTACCTGGCGCTTGATGTCCGAGTCGTTCAAGAACTGGCGCGGCATGCAGGCGTCCGGTGGGCGTCGCATCAAACGCAGCCTGTACATCGACGCCAGCGGCGTGCGCTTCCTGCGCGACGACGAAGAAGTGCGCATGACCCAGGTGCACCTGCTCACCGACTATATCAGCCGCAAACAAGCCGAACTCAAGGCCTGGAACGAAGCCCAGGGCAACAGCGCGCAACTGTCGGCCAACCGCCGCCGTATGACCAACCTGGGCACCTTCCGCGCCTATGCCCTGGCCTATCTGAAAAGCCACCCAGACATCCAGCCGAACATGACCTGCATGGTGCGCCAGATGCAAACCACCGCCCAAGGCGTGCCGCTGGAGATCTACTGCTTCACGCGCACCACGGCGTGGGCCGATTACGAGCGCATTCAGGGGGATATTTTTGATTATTTGCTGGCGGTGCTGCCGGAGTTCGGCTTGAGCCTGTATCAGCAGCCGAGTGGCAATGACTTGCGGGCGGGGATGTTGCCGGCGGTGTTGGGGGCCAGTCATTTGCCGGCGCCCGAACGCAGCGCTATCTAACACCACCCTCCCCCTGTGGGAGCGGGCGCCCGCGCCCGCAAGAGTTCAACGGCTGATCGCCTCCTTGCGCACGCCCAGCCGACTGATCCAAACCGCGCCCAAAATCACCAACCCGCCCAACGCCAGCCTCCCCAGCGGCTCGTGCTGGTTCCAGATCAGCAAGTTCAGCAACAACCCCACCGGCACATGCAGGTTGTTCATCACCGCCAAGGTGCCGCCGTTGACCAGGCAGGCGCCCTTGTTCCACCAGTACATGCCCAGCGCGGTGCTGACCAACCCGAGGAACACCAACACGCCCCATTGCAGTGGCGCTTGCGGCAGGAAGTCGGCCTTGCCGAACAGCACGAATGCCGGCAACACCACGATCAAGGCGCCCAGGTAGAAATAGCCGAAGCGCCGGTAATGCGGCAAATCACTCGGATAACGCGCCACCAGGTGCTTGTACATCACCTGCCCGGCCGCGTAGGTGAAGTTGGCCAGTTGCAGCAGCAAAAAGCCGCCGAGGAAGTGCGGGGTAATCTGGTCGAAGCGGATCACCGCCGCGCCGCCCACCGCCACCAGTGCAGCGATCAGCGCCCAAGGGTTGAAGCGTCGGTTGAGCGCGTCTTCGATCAGGGTCACGTGCAACGGTGTGAGAATGGTGAACAGCAGCACTTCCGGCACGGTGAGCACACGAAAGCTCAGGTACAGGCACACGTAGGTCACGCCGAACTGCAGCGCGCCGATCACCAGCATGCCACGCATGAACCTTGGCTCTACCGAGCGCCAGCGCGTCAGCGGGATAAAGACCAGCCCGGCTAGCACCACGCGCACCAGCACGGCGAAGTAGCTGTCGACGTGACCGGCGAGGTATTCGCCGATCAAGCTGAAAGAAAATGCCTGAATCAGGGTGACAACCAGTAGATAGCCCATGCGCGCCTCATTTCGAATGGGCGCGACTTTAAGGGTTTTCGGTGTTTGACGAAACTCGAGGCAAAAAAAACCCGACCTCGCTAAAGCGGCAGTCGGGCAGGAGCACTCAGGAGCAACAAGTGCAAAGGGAGGTTCGATACGCGTACTTGAAGGGTTTGCGTGGGGCGATATAAACACCACGCGATTATGTGGCGATTAAACGATCAAGCAACCTGGGCCAGCAGCGCTTTCGCGTGATTGATGCCCCTCTCCTGGAAGTCCCCGCTCAGGTTCACCCCTTCGGCGTGAATGAAGGTGACATCGTGAATCCCGATAAACGCCATGACCTGACGCAGGTAGGGTTCCTGGTGATCAGAGGTCGCGCCGGAGTGTATACCGCCACGCGCGGTCAGCACGATAGCGCGCTTGCCGGTGAGCAACCCTTGAGGGCCGGTGGGTGTGTACTTGAAGGTCACACCGGCACGCAACACGTGGTCCAGCCAGGCTTTGAGGGTGCTGGGGATGGCGAAGTTGTACATCGGCGCGGCCATCACCAGCACGTCGGCAGCCAGCAGTTCGTCAGTCAATTCGTTGGAGCGGTCCAAAGAAGCCTGTTCAATGCCGCTGCGCTGTTCGGCGGGCTTCATCCAGCCACCGAGCAGGTTGGCATCCAGGTGCGGGACCGGGTTAAGGGCCACGTCGCGCACGGTGATTTGATCCAGCGGATGGGCGGCCTGCCATTGGCTGATGAACTGTTGAGTCAGCTGGCGGGAGATCGAATCCTGCTGGCGGGCGCTGCTTTCAATGATCAGAACGTTGGACATGGCTAGGTAGGCTCCATCTGTAAGTGCTGTAAGACGATGGAGAAAAGATTAACCATGGCTCATTCGATAAAAAAGCGCAAAAAACTGCTACAACCCATCTAGAAATTTGTTTATAAGCGGAGTATTGCTGTAGGCATGCTCCGCTACCGCTTTATTTTGGGGCACACGCCAGCGCGATACGCATCTTGATAATGGCGCGGCTGAACTTGACCGTGGTGTTGGTACTTTTGCCCGCTTGGACCGTGACCTTGCGAGTACGCGGCGATTCCGGGCCATTGCTGAAGGTTACCGAACACTGCGCGTCGTTGGTGCCGTAGTTGTTTAGTCGGATCGAACTGATGTCGCCGTCCACGTCGGAAGCGATGTAGTCCACTTTCACGCCGTCGATCTTTTTCGTCACGTCGATGGGGTAGGCAAACGCGCTCATCGGCAGCAGCGCCAGCAACACACAACAGAATTTTCTCATTCGGCAGTCTCCAATAAGGACCGCCAGCTTAGGACAAGAGGAGCTCATCTTGAAAGCGCCCCGCGTTACCCTCGATCAATGGCGCACGCTGCAAGCGGTAGTCGACCATGGCGGCTTCGCCCAGGCGGCTGAAGCGCTGCACCGCTCGCAGTCCTCGGTGAGTTACACCGTGGCGCGCATGCAAGACCAGCTCGGCGTGCCGCTGCTGCGCATCGACGGGCGCAAGGCGGTGCTCACCGACGCCGGTGAAGTGCTGTTGCGCCGCTCCCGGCAACTGGTGAAAAACGCCAGCCAACTGGAAGACCTCGCCCACCATATGGAACAGGGCTGGGAAGCCGAAGTGCGGCTGGTGGTGGATGCCGCCTACCCGAATGCGCGCCTGGTGCGTGCCCTCACCGCCTTTATGCCGCAAAGCCGTGGTTGCCGCGTGCGCCTGCGCGAAGAAGTGTTGTCGGGCGTAGAAGAGTTGTTGATTGATGGCATGGCCGACCTCGCCATCAGCGGCTTCATCATACCCGGCTACCTGGGCACGGAAATGAGCGACGTGGAGTTTATCGCCGTGGCCCATCCCGACCATTCGCTGCATCGCCTCAACCGCGAGCTGAGCTTCCAGGACCTGGAAAGCCAGATGCAGGTGGTGATCCGCGACTCCGGCCGCCAGCAGCCGCGGGACGTGGGCTGGCTGGGCGCCGAACAGCGTTGGACCGTCGGCAGCCTGCCCACCGCCGCGACCTTCGTCAGCAGCGGCCTGGGCTTTGCGTGGTTGCCCCGGCACATGATCGAACGCGAACTCAACGAAGGTCTGCTCAAGCAGCTACCCTTGGAAAAGGGCGGCAGCCGCAACCCGACGTTCTACCTGTACGCGAACAAGGACAAACCCCTGGGCCCAGCCACACAGATCCTCGTGGAATTGCTGCGCACCTTTGACACCGCTCCCTTGGACGCGCCTTTCGCCGCCCCCGAGCAAGCCTGAAACGGAGTTCATGCATGGCCTGGTTCGACCATGAAGGCTGCAACCTGCATTACGAGGAATACGGCCACGGTATTCCGCTGATCCTGATCCATGGCCTGGGCTCCAGTAGCCAGGATTGGGAGTTGCAGATCCCGGTGCTGGCCCGTCACTACCGCCTGATCGTGGTGGATGTACGCGGCCATGGGCGCTCGGACAAACCCCGCGAGCGCTACAGCATCCAGGGCTTCACCTTCGACCTGCTGGCCCTGATCGAACACCTGAACCTGCCGCCCGCCCATGTGGTGGGCTTGTCCATGGGCGGCATGATCGCCTTTCAGTTGGCGGTGGACGAGCCTGGCCTGGTCAAGAGTCTGTGCATCGTCAACAGCGCGCCCGAGGTCAAGGTGCGCAGTGCCGATGACTATTGGCAGTGGGCCAAGCGCTGGAGCCTGGCGCGATTGCTCAGCCTGGCCACCATCGGCAAGGCGTTGGGCGAGCGATTGTTCCCCAAACCGCATCAGGCCGACCTGCGTCGCAAGATGGCAGAACGCTGGGCAAAAAACGACAAACGTGCTTATCTCGCCAGCTTCGACGCGATTGTAGGCTGGGGCGTGCAGGAACAACTTTCCAGGATTACCTGTCCTACGCTGGTCATCAGCGCCGACCACGACTACACGCCCGTGGCGCAGAAAGAAAACTATGTAAAACTGCTGCCCGATGCGCGACTGGTGGTGATCGAAGATTCCCGCCATGCCACGCCCTTGGATCAACCCGAAGTCTTTAACGCTACCTTGCTCGATTTTCTAAAGACAGTCGAAACCACTACCCAGGATCACTGACCTATGTTGAAAAAAATCGCCTTCTTTGCCGGTTCTGTTTTGTTCGCTGCCAACCTGATGGCCGCCGAGCCCGTCAAGGCGCCTCACGTACTGATCACCACCACCAACGGCGACATTGAAATCGAACTGGACCCGGTCAAGGCGCCGATCAGCACCAAGAACTTCCTGGCCTATGTCGACAAAGGTTTCTACACCAACACGATTTTCCACCGCGTCATTCCGGGCTTCATGGTCCAGGGCGGCGGGTTCAACGCGCAGATGTCGCAGAAGCCAACCGAAGCACCGATCAAGAACGAAGCCAGCAACGGCCTGCATAACGTGCGTGGCACCCTGTCGATGGCACGCACCAATGACCCGAACTCGGCCACCAGCCAGTTCTTCATCAACGTCGCCGACAATGCTTTCCTCGACCCAGGCCGTGACGCCGGTTATGCCGTGTTCGCCAAAGTAGTCAAAGGCATGGACGTGGTCGACGTCATCGTCAACTCGCAAACCACCACCAAGCAGGGCATGCAGAACGTGCCTATCGATCCTGTTCTGATCAAGTCGGCCAAGCGCATCGACTGAGGTCTGCAGGGCGTTCTTCAGGTAGCCCCGCGCGGCGCCCACAAGGCACCGCGCGCATTTGAACAGGAGAGCCCGCCAGGCGGGCGTCAACCTAATGCTCTATCGTCGTTTTGAACAACTGATCGATATTTTCCGCGCCGCCCCCAGCGACGCCCCTCCCGACAAAGTCCTGCCCTTCTACCTCTACTACCTGCGCCAGGTGTGGCCAAGCTTTGCCGCCTTGCTGGTGGTGGGCCTGATCGGTGCGTTGATCGAAGTGGCGTTGTTCAGCTACCTGAGCCGCATCATCGACCTGGCACAAGGCACGCCGCCCGCCAACTTTTTCCAAATTCACAGCACCGAGCTGATCTGGATGGCCGTGGTGGCCCTGCTGCTGCGCCCAATTTTCAACGGCCTGCATGACTTGTTGGTGCACCAGACCATCAACCCCGGCATGACCAGCCTGATTCGCTGGCAGAACCACAGCTACGTGCTCAAGCAGAGCCTAAATTTCTTCCAGAACGATTTCGCCGGGCGTATCGCCCAGCGCATCATGCAAACCGGCAACTCACTGCGTGACTCGGCGGTGGCGACGGCGGAAGCCATCTGGCACGTGTCGATCTACTCCATCAGCGCCCTGGTTTTGTTTGCCGAGGCCGACTGGCGCCTGATGATCCCGCTGATCACCTGGATCATCTTCTACAGCCTGGCCCTGCGCTACTTCGTGCCAAGGGTGAAAGAACGTTCGGTGATCTCCTCCGAAGCGCGTTCCAAGCTGATGGGCCGCATCGTCGACGGCTACACCAACATCACCACCTTGAAGCTGTTCGCCCATACGCAGAATGAGCAGGAATACGCCAAGGAAGCGATCATCGAGCAGACCGAAAAAACCCAACTGGCCGCCCGCGTGCTGACCAGCATGGACGTGACGATTGCCATCTTGAACGGCCTGCTGATCGTCACCACCACCGGCCTGGCGTTGTGGTTGTGGACCCAGTCGCTGATCTCCGTGGGCGCGATTGCCCTGGCCACCGGCCTGGTGATTCGCATCGTCAACATGTCCGGCTGGATCATGTGGGTGGTCAACGGCATTTTCGAAAACATCGGCATCGTGCAAGACGGCCTGAAAACCATCGCTGCGCCGCTGGCGGTCACCGACCGCGAGAATGCCCCGCGCCTGAACGTGCCGCATGGCGAAGTGCGCTTCGAGCAGGTGGATTTTCACTACGGCAAGAAAAGCGGGATCATTGGCGGCTTGAACCTGAACATCAAGGCCGGGGAAAAGATCGGCCTGATCGGCCCGTCCGGCGCGGGCAAGTCGACCCTGGTCAACCTGCTGTTGCGCCTGTATGACCTGCAAGGCGGACGCATCCTGATCGATGGCCAGAACATCGCCGAGGTTGCCCAGGAAAGCCTGCGCGCACAGATCGGCATGATCACCCAGGACACCTCGCTGCTGCACCGTTCGATCCGTGACAACCTGCTGTACGGCAAGCCGGATGCCACCGACGAGGAACTCACCGGCGCAATCCGCAAGGCACGCGCCGATGAGTTCATTCCGTTGCTGTCGGACGCCGAAGGGCGTACCGGGCTGGATGCCCATGTGGGTGAGCGCGGAGTAAAACTGTCCGGCGGACAACGCCAGCGCATCGCCATCGCGCGGGTGCTGCTCAAGGACGCGCCGATCCTGATCATGGACGAGGCCACCTCGGCGCTGGACTCGGAAGTGGAAGCGGCGATCCAGGAAAGCCTGGAAACGCTGATGCAGGGCAAGACGGTGATTGCGATCGCGCACCGGTTGTCGACGATTGCGCGGATGGACCGATTGGTGGTGCTGGAGAAAGGGCAAATCGCCGAGACCGGCAACCACGCCGAGTTGCTGGCCCATGGCGGGTTGTATGCAAGGTTGTGGCAACACCAGACCGGGGGTTTTGTCGGCATCGATTAAAAGTCACTGTCGCCAGACCGATGGTTCAGCCCTGCCGATAAGGCAGGGCTGCCCTCGCCTCTTCGGCATACGCCAGAATCCCCACGCGCTCGCGCTCCAGGAAGTCCTCTACGGCACTCTTTAACCCTGGATGGCGCAGGTAATGCCATGAACGAGTAATCACCGGCTCAAACCCACGAATCAATTTGTGCTCGCCCTGGGCGCCGGCGTCGAAGCGTTGCAGGCCATGGGCGATGGCGTAGTCCATGCCTTGGTAGAAGCAGGTTTCGAAATGCAGGCGGTCGAACTCCGCCAGGCAGCCCCAATAACGTCCGTAGAAGCTATCGCCACCGATCAGGCTGAAGGCCATGGCCACCGGGCGTGTGCCTTGTTTAGCCAGCACCACGCGGATCGCCTCGGGCATGCGCTCGGCCAGCAGGCTGAAAAAGGTGCGGGTCAGGTAGGGTGACTGGCGGCGCACGGCGTAGGTGTTGGCGTAGCAGGCGTAGACAAAATCCCACTGCGCTTCACTCAGCTCATGGCCTTGCAGCCATTCGAACTCGATGCCCTGCCCCGCCACTTGTTCGCGCTCTTTGCGCATCTGTTTGCGCTTGCGTGAGCTCAAGGCGTCGAGAAAGTCCTGAAAGTCGCGATAACCGCGGTTCTGCCAATGAAACTGGCAGCCCAAGCGCTGCAGCCAGCCCGCTTGCTCCGCCAGCGCCGCATCGGCCAAAGGGTCAGTGAAATTGATATGAGCGCTGGAGAGCCCTTCGATTTCCAGGTAGCCCGGCAAGCTGTTCAGCAACTCGAAACCGTCCTCAACCGTTCTCGCCAGCAAGCGCGGCCCACTGACCGGGCTGAACGGCACCGCCGTCAGCAACTTGGGGTAGTAATCGATACCGGCGCGCTCACAGGCATCCGCCCAGCCGTGATCAAACACGTACTCGCCGTAGGAATGCCATTTGCGATAACTGGGCAACGCCGCCACCAGACGATCGCCTTCCCAATGCAGCAAATGCTCCGGCTGCCAACCCGAGTGCGGGCCCAGGCTGGCGCTGTCTTCCAGCGCGCTCAGGAACGCATGCCGCACAAACGGTTGGGCCTGCGGCACGAGGGCGTCCCATACCTCGGGGGCGATTTCGGACAGGTTATCCAGGCGTTGCAACGGCATCGGCATCCTCACTACTTCGGGGCGTGAAAGCCTGGCGAGTATCGCTTATCGACGGGCTTTACACATCTTCAAATCGCGGGACAAGGGCCAAAACCAATAGTTCCGTTTCTAAATATTTTGTCATCTAGATGACATCACTTAGCCACTCTTTCGTCATAAGTGATCGCGATACTGACGCTTGTTTTTAGAGCGCCAGGTTCTACCAGGCAGCTATTTTCCGTCCGTCATCGGTCGGTTGTGTCCTGGATGGTTTGCCATCCCTCCTCACTTTCGGAGATTGATATGCGTCTTGCTTCCACTAAAACTGCGGCGCTCCTGTGTGGCGGCCTGTTGCTGGCCCTGAGCGTTCCGGCCAGCGCCGCAGTCGACGCTAAGTTGCTCGACATGCTCAAGGCCAACGGCCAGATCACCGCTGCGCAGTACACCGAACTGCAAGCGGAATTGGCCAAGGACCAGAAAGAAAAGCAGATCGCACGGCAAGCTCAACAAGAGACCAACGAGCAGATCGCGGCCACCGCGAAAAAAACCAATGACTTGAGCGTGTTCGACCAGAAGCTGGCCTGGGCTGCCAAGACCCAGTTCAAGGGTGACGTACGCTTCCGTCAGGAAACCGTGAAGATCCAGGGCGAATCCAACAACGGCGGCCGTGACAAAGACCGTCAGCGCATCCGTGCCCGCCTGGGTGCCTACACCGAGATCAACTCGCAAGTCGACACCGGCATTCGTATCGCCACCGGCAGCAGCGACGACGCGCGCTCCACCAACCAGGACCAGGACAACTACTTCGACAAGAAGTCGATCTGGCTGGACCTCGGCTACATCGACTACCACCCGGACCAGATCAAAAACCTGCACGTGATCGGCGGCAAGATGCTCCAGCCGTGGGTCAACATGGGCGACGTGATCTGGGATAGCGACATCAACCCGGAAGGTCTGGCCCTGACCTACAAATACCCACTGGGTAGCAGCGCGGAGCTGTTTGGTAGCCTGGGTAACTACAACCTCAAGGACAACGTTGACGGCGACGGCGTGCAATTTCGCCACGACCTGCGCCTGACGTCCGGCCAGTTGGGCACGCGTTTCTCGGTGACCGACAACCTGAAAATGACCCTGGGCGGCAGTGTCTACGCCTACCAGAACGACAAAGACAGCCGCTGCACAACCACCACCACGCCTTGCGCATTGGCGGTTAACGGCAACTCGGCCGACAACCAATTCCGCCTGTATGAAGGGTTTGCCCAGGCGGACATCGGTGGCCTGGCGGTACCGCTGGCGTTCTACGGCCAGTACGTGAAAAACAACGATGCTGTGACCGACCAGGACACGGCCTGGTTGATCGGTGCCAAGTCCAAAGTGTTTGGCTTCAACCTCGACTACAACTACCGCGATATCCAGCGTAACGCTGTGGTTGGCGCCTTCACTGACTCGGACTTCGCCAACGGCACCACCGGTTCGCGCGGTCATAAGATGAAGGTCAGCTACGACATCGACAAGAACTTCGCCCTCGGCGCCACGTACTTCCTGACCAAGGCTGACTACGCCAGCCGCACGCAGCGTGATGCCAACACCAACACCCTGCAGTTGGATGCCGAAGCCAAGTTCTAAATGTGCATGCAATAAGCCTTGGGCCAGGACGGCCCGAGGTCGTTTTTAACCCGGGCCCTTCGCAGACTTTACTGATCCTTCAACCGCTCGGCTGCCAACCGTGTAGCCAAATCATCAGCGTCGCTTACCGGTTCCTCCGGCATGAGCTTCAATGTCGCCTGCATCAGGCGCATCTGACGGATAAATCGCCGGCAGTTAGGGCAAAACATCAGGTGATGACGCACCAGCAGGCGCTCACGAAAGGTCAATTGCCCGTCGAGGTAATCACTGGAACGCGCCACTTGCTCTTTACAGGTCAACATTCGCCCGTTTCCTCAAAATGCTCCACCGTCGCGAAGACTTTAAGCCGTGCTCGATGCAACAGCACACGAACATTGGAGAGCGAGAGCGTCAGAAGATTACAGATCTCTTCCAACTCCAATCCTTGGCGTTCACGCAACACCAGCACGCTGCTTTGCAACTCCGACAAACTCAGCAACGTATGCTCCAGGCATTTGCGCAATTCATCCTCGGTCAGCAAGGCTTCCGGGGTGTCTTGGTGCCAGGCGTACGGCGCGACGGCCCAATGGCCATCGTCGGGCACGAAGCGGTCATCGCCAATGGTGCCGTGGGGTGAGGGCAAATCGTCGAGCAATACTTCCCGGCGATTGCGTTTATAGCGGCCCTTGGCAGAGTTGGCGGTGATAGTCAGCAGCCAGGTCTTGAGGCTGGAGCGCCCTTCGAACTTGGCCAAGTTGCGCACCACCGACAGCCAGGCGTCCTGCACCACTTCGTCGGCGTGGCGCTGGCCGACGATGGCATAGGCCACCGCGCGCATGGCGCTCTGGTAGGTGGTAACCAATTCTTTATAAGCCCGCTGCTCGCCCTTGAGCAGCCGTTCGAGCAGGTGCGCGTCGTCCGCTACTGCCATTCAGAACCTCGATTTCAAAATGCAAACCCAATCAAGTGGCAACCCCCCACATTGACCGCGTTTAGCGTTTGCGCAGGATTACGCTGCCGATTGAGTAACCCGCACCGAACGAACTGAGCACCGCCACAGAGCCCTTGGGCAGATCGTCCTGGTAGGTGTGGAACGCAATCACCGAGCCCGCCGAGCTGGTGTTGGCGTAGGTGTCGAGAATCACCGGAGCCTCTTCCACCGAGGCTTCGCGGCCGAGCAGTTTTTTCACGATCAGGTGGTTCATGCTCAGGTTGGCCTGGTGCAGCCAGAAGCGCTTCACATCGGCCACATTCAACTGATTTTCTTCCAGGTGCACACCGATCAGTTCGGCAACCATCGGGCAAACATCACGGAATACCTTGCGGCCTTCCTGCACGAACAGTTTGTCCGGCGCGCCGATGCCCTCTTCCGCCGCGCGGTTGAGGAAGCCGAAGTTGTTGCGGATGGTGTTGGAGAACTTGGTCAGCAGCTTGGTGCTCACCACATCGAACTGGTGCTCGGAGGTCGCCAGGTCAGCGCGCTCAAGAATCACCGCCGTGGCCGCATCACCGAAGATGAAGTGGCTGTCACGGTCGCGGAAATTCAGGTGGCCGGTGCAGACTTCCGGGTTGACCATCAGGATCGCCCGCGCCTGGCCCAGCTTGATGCTGTTGGCGGCGTTCTGGATACCGAAGGTCGCCGACGAGCAGGCCACGTTCATGTCAAAACCGAAACCTTCGATGCCCAGGGCTTCCTGGACTTCAATGGCGATGGCCGGGTAGGCGCGCTGCAGGTTGGAGCAGGCGACGATCACGCCGTCGATGTCGGCGGCGGTCTTGCCGGCGCGCTGCAGGGCTTGTTCGGCAGCACCGATGGCCATCTGGCAGAGTACCGACCATTCATCATTGCTGCGCTCGGGCAGGCGCGGGGCCATGCGCTGCGGGTCGAGAATGCCATCTTTGTCCATGACAAAACGGCTCTTGATGCCCGACGCCTTTTCAATAAAGGCCGCACTGGACTCGGTCAGTGCCTGCACGTCACCGCGCTCAATGGCGGCGGCGTTATCGGTATTGAACTGCTGCACATAGGCATTGAAAGACTGCACCAGCTCTTCGTTGGAAATGCTGTTGGCCGGGGTGTACAGGCCAGTGCCGCTGATGACGACGTTATGCACGGTCGTTCCTCTAAATCTGTCAGGCAGAAGATATTGGTACCGTCGTACCAAACTTTAAGTCGTTCGATTCCGTCCAGCGGGCATCAAACTGGCAACGCTTTATTCCATCGCACCGTGGTTGCAACAGCCCTTCACGGCGATCCCGGCATTTATAACCGCGAAGTTTGCCACAACCCCAAGGATTTGGCGCCATTTCCCGGATAAACCCCGTACACCTGTGGGAGCTGGCTTGCCTGCGATGCAGACACCGCGGTGTATCAGTCAAACCACTGTGATGCCATCGCGGGCAAGCCAGCTCCCACATTGGATGGGTTTTGTCTGGGGAGCCAAGCACCACGTCAGGCCTCCACCAGGCTCCACTGCTTGCTCAATCGCTTGTCAGAAATCGGCACTTTGGTGCCCAATTGCTGGCCAAACAGTGACACGCGATATTCCTCCAGCCACCAGCGATACAGCTCCAACTGCGGGTCGCGCTTGCCTTCCTGGGTGTGTTTGTTCAGGCGGTTCTGGTACTGCGCCCACAGGCCGCTCAGCTCGGCGCTCCACACCCGATCTTTTTGCACCTGGCTTGGCAGTTTCTCCAGGCGCAGCTCGATGGCCTTGAGGAAACGCGGCAGTTCCTTGAACCACTGCGCCGGGGTTTCGCGCACAAAACCCGGGTACACCAAATGACTCAGCTGCTGCTTGATGTCATTCAAGGCCACGGCCTGGGCCAGATCGATCTTACCTTTGAAGCGTTTTTGCAAACCATGCCACAGCTTCAGCACTTCCAGGGTCAAGCGTGCCAGGCGTTCGGCGTGCTCAGTCCAGCTGCCGCGCTTACGTTCGGCCAAAGCGGCCAGACCCGCACCGTCACGCGGCAAGCTGGCTTCGCCTTCCAGCACGCAGGTGTCCAGGCTGGCTAGCAGAATGTCTTCGACCAGCGCATCGATGCGCCCCAATTCGCGGTACATCAGGCCCAGCTCAGTCAGGCCGGGCAATTTGCCGCGCAGGAATTTCGCCGGTTCGGCCAATTGCTGCATCAGCAGACGCTGCAAGGCGCGGCGGTGCTGGAACTCGGCCTCGGCGGCCGTCGAGAACCGCCCTTCCTTGACCGTGCCATTCTCTTCGACCAGCGCCGGGTAGACCGTCATCGACAGGCCGGCGATCTTTTGCTGGGTCTTCTCGGCCACCGCCGCAAACACCTTAGCCTCCACCGGCTGCTGGCTTTTCGCGGTCTGCGGTACGGCCAATGCGGCCTGGCTGGCCTCGGCAAAACGTGCCGTCAGCTCGGCCAGGTCACGGCCTTCGCCGAGGAACTTGCCCTGACCGTCGACCACTTCCAGGTTCATCTTCAAGTGGTTTTCCACCTGCTGCGCCGCTTCCGCCCAGGCTTCATCGCTGACCCGCGCGCCGGTCATGCGCAACAGTTCGCGCCCCAGCGCCTGGGGCAGCGAGCCCTGGCCGAATTCGATGCGTTGCAGCGCCGCCTTGATGAAATCCGGCACCGGTACAAAGTTTTTGCGCAACGCTTTAGGCAGGTTGCGCACCAGCGCGATGCACTTGGCCTCGATCACACCCGGCACCAGCCATTCCAGGCGCTCCGGCGGCAATGCCGGCAGCAGTGGCGCCGGCACGCGCAGGGTCACGCCGTCGCGCGGGTGGTTGGGTTCGAAGTGGTAACTCAAGGCCAGGGCCAAATCGCCCAAGTGCAAGGTGTCCGGGTAATGCGCGGCGGTGACTTCGCTGGCCTCGCGGGCCAGCACGTCTTCCTCGCGCATGATCAGCAGTTGCGGGTCTTTCTGGCTGTTGACCTTGTACCAGCTGTCGAACGTGGCGGTCTGGTGGATCTCTGCCGGCAGGCGCGCATCGTAGAAGGCGTACAGGGTTTCTTCGTCCGCCAGGATGTCGCGGCGGCGCGCCTTGGCTTCCAGTTCGTCGAGCTGCTCCAGCAGTTGCTGGTTGGCCGTCAGGCACTTGGCCCGGGACTGAATCTCGCCACGCACCAAGCCTTCGCGGATAAACAGCTCGCGGGACACCACCGGGTCAATCGGCCCGTAATGCACAGGGCGGCGCCCGACCACAATCAACCCGAACAGGGTGATCTGCTCAAACGCCACCACTTGGCCGCGCTTCTTTTCCCAGTGCGGTTCGAAATGGTTTTTCTTGATCAGGTGCCCAGCCAACGGCTCGATCCAGTCGGCATCAATCTTCGCCACCATGCGCGCATACAGCTTGGTGGTTTCCACCAGTTCGGCGGCCATCAGCCATTGCGGGCGCTTTTTGCCGATGCCCGAGGACGGATGAATCCAGAAGCGCCGCTGCCGCGCGCCAAGGTAATCACCGTCTTCGGTTTTCTGCCCGATCTGACTGAGCAGGCCGGACAACACGGCCTTGTGCAGCTTGGCAAAGTCCGCCGGCTCTTTATTGACGGTCAACTGCATGTCGCGGCAGATCAGGCTCAACTGGCGATGCGAGTCGCGCCACTCGCGCAGCCGCAAGTAATTCAGGAAGTTCTTACGACACCAGTTACGCAACGGGCTGGCCGTCAGTTCCTGGCGCTGCTCTTCAAAACCGCGCCATAGGTTAACCAAACCGGCGAAGTCGGAATCCGCATCCTTCCACTGGGCGTGAGCCTGATCGGCTGCCTGCTGACGCTCGGGCGGGCGCTCGCGCGGGTCTTGGATCGACATCGCGCTGGCGACGATCAGCACTTCCTGCAAACTGCCGAGCTTGGCGGCTTCGAGCAGCATGCGGCCCATGCGCGGGTCCACCGGCAGGCGCGCCAGCTGGCGGCCCAACGGCGTGAGCTGGCTGTTGCGGTCCACCGCCGAGAGCTCTTGCAGCAAGTTGAAACCGTCGCTGATGGCTTTGCCGTCCGGCGGCTCGATAAACGGGAAATCGGTGATCTCACCCAGACGCAGGTGCAGCATCTGCAGGATCACGGCGGCAAGGTTGGTGCGCAGGATTTCCGGGTCGGTAAATTCCGGGCGGCCGATAAAGTCTTCTTCGCTGTACAAGCGGATGCAAATGCCCGGTTCGACCCGCCCGCACCGACCTTTACGCTGGTTGGCGCTGGCCTGGGAAATCGCCTCGATCGGCAGGCGCTGCACCTTGGCGCGGTAGCTGTAGCGGCTGATGCGCGCAGTGCCGCTGTCGATCACATAACGAATGCCCGGCACGGTCAGCGAGGTTTCCGCGACGTTGGTCGCCAGCACCACGCGACGGCCTGGGTGGGACTGGAAAATACGCTGCTGTTCGGCCGGTGACAGGCGCGCGTACAGCGGCAGAATTTCAGTGTGCCTGAGCTGGGCCTTGCGCAGCATTTCGGCGGCGTCGCGAATCTCGCGCTCACCCGGCAAAAACACCAGCACATCGCCGGGGCTGCGGCGTTCGCTGCGCTCGTAAGCGGCGATTTCATCGAGGGTGGCGAGGATCGCCTGGTCAACGGTCAAGTCGTCCTCGACGCGGTTGCCCTCCTCGTCCTGCTCCAGGGTCAGCGGGCGATACCACGTGTCCACCGGGAACGTGCGGCCCGAGACCTCGACAATCGGCGCATCGTCGAAGTGCTTGGAGAAGCGCTCCAAGTCGATGGTCGCCGAGGTGATGATGACTTTCAGGTCCGGGCGACGCGGCAGCAGGGTTTTCAAGTAGCCGAGCAGGAAGTCGATGTTCAGGCTGCGTTCGTGGGCTTCGTCGACGATGATCGTGTCGTAGCGTTCCAGGTAACGGTCGTTCTGGGTTTCCGCCAGCAGGATGCCGTCGGTCATCAACTTGATCAGGGTGTTGGAATCACTCTGGTCTTCGAAACGCACCTGATAGCCGACCAATGCGCCCAACGGCGTGGCCAGTTCTTCGGCGACGCGGCTGGCGACGCTGCGCGCGGCAATTCGGCGCGGCTGGGTGTGGCCGATCAGGCCGTACTGGCCACGGCCGATTTCCAGGCAGATTTTCGGCAGCTGGGTGGTTTTACCCGAGCCGGTTTCGCCGGCAATGATCAGCACCTGATGCTTGAGCAACGCTTCTTTGATCTCGTCGCGCTTGGCGGCAATCGGCAGGCTGTCGTCATAGCGGATCACCGGCAGGCTGGCACGCCGCGCCGTGACCTGGGCGCAGGACGCCTGCATGCGCGTAACCCACTGCGCCAGCTTGTCCTCATCGGGCTTCTTGCGCAGCTCGAGCAACTGGCGCCGCAAGCGGTGGCGGTCGGCGAGCATGGCGTGATCGAGGTTTTTCAGCAGTGGGTCGATAGCGGGCGCTTGGTCAGTCATCAGGTACGTATGGGTCGTCTATTTATGCAGGGGGCGGATTGTCGCAGAAAACCGCCAACGCGCGCGCCCCTCATTCGTCGCCGCCAACGCGCGCGCCCCTCATTCGTTATCGCGGTCTTTGCGCCGGTACGGGAACACGTCGATGACCTTGCCGGCGCGAATCGCTTCCTGCAGGCCTTTCCAGTAGTTCGCGTCGTACAGTTCACCATGCAGCTCATTGAACAGCTTGCGCTGGCCGGCGTCGGCAAACAGGAACGGCGGGAATTCTTCGGGGAACACATCCAGCGGGCCGATGGAATACCAGGGCTCCGACGCCATTTCATCCTCCGGCGTGCGCGGTGCAGGGATGTGGCGAAAGTTGGCTTCGGTGAGAAAGCAGATCTCGTCATAGTCGTAGAACACCACGCGGCCGTGGCGGGTGACGCCGAAGTTCTTCAGCAACATGTCGCCTGGGAAGATATTCGCCGCCGCCAGTTGCTTGATGGCCAGGCCGTAGTCGTCCAAGGCTTCGCGCACCTGAGCGTCGTTGGCGTTCTCCAGGTAGAGGTTGAGCGGGGTCATGCGCCGCTCGGTCCAGCAGTGGCGGATCAGCACCGTGTCACCTTCCACTTCGACGGTGCCGGCAGCGACTTCCAGCAGCTCGGCCAGGCACTCGGGTTCAAACTTGCTCAAGGGGAAGCGGAAGTCGGCGAACTCCTGGGTGTCGGCCATGCGCCCTACGCGGTCGACACTTTTGACCAGGCGATACTTCTCGATCACCGTGGCGCGGTTGACGTTTTTCGACGGCGAAAAACGGTCCTTGATGATCTTGAACACCGTGTTGAAGCCCGGCAGCGTGAACACGCTCATGACCATGCCGCGTACGCCGGGCGCCATGATGAACTGATCATCGGTGGTCGCCAGATGGTTGATCAGCGCGCGGTAGAACTCCGACTTGCCGTGCTTGTAGAAGCCGATGGACGTGTAGAGCTCAGCGATGTGCTTGCCCGGCAGGATGCGCTTGAGAAAGCCGATGAACTCCGCCGGCACCGGCACGTCGACCATGAAATAGGAACGGGTGAACGAGAAAATGATCGACACATCGGCTTCGTCAGTGATCAGCGCATCGATCTGGATGCCGCGCCCTTCACGGTGCAGCAGCGGAATCACCAAGGGCCATTGTTCGTCGCGGGTGTAGATGCGCCCTACCAGATAGGCACCTTTATTGCGGTAGAGCACCGAGGAAAACAGCTCGACGTTGAGGTCCGGGTCTTTGCACACCCAGTCGGGCAGGTTCTCGCGCAGCTGGGTTTCGAGGCGGCGCAGGTCGGCCGCCAGGTCGGCGTAGGGCTCGCTGAACGCGTAATCGGCGAAGACCTGCGCCAGCATCGCTGCGAGGTCGCCGGCTGGTTTATAGGTGCGGGTTTGCGCCGCCCGCGCGCGGCGCAGGCTCGGCCGGGTGGTGTGGATGAACATGCAGCCGTCGCTGATCAAGTCATGGCTGAACAGGCCGCAGAAGATCGAGTTGTACCAAGTCTCGGAGAGTTCATCGTCGAAGCGCAGGTCAATCAGGCTTATATAGGCGCTCTTGACCACCGGCCACATGTCGATCTCCAGCAACGCAGCCTCATCGAAGCTGGCCTGGAGGTGCGCCGTCACTTCAGCGACTTTTTCCTCATACAAGTTGATGCGCGCCGCCGAAGCCGCCTGCCCCTGCTGCCACTGGGCCTTTTCGAACCGTTCACCGGCGCCGTCGGTGATCTGGCGGAAGTGCTCACGGTAATCGTCGAAGCCGTCGAGGATCATGCGGGCGATAGCGAGGGCGGATTGCGACATGCGGGAAACCTCTAGCGGGCATCTGGAAGCCCTGAGCTTAGCCAGTGAACGGGGGCAGGAGAAGGAGGATTTTTCGGGTCACTTTGTACAAGTTTGTACACATCGCAGATTTATTTTCAGATTCCATAATTCGACCGTACGGTCAATAAACACAGCAACACGTCGCACTGCCATCACTTACAGGCCCGCAACCGCGTGGCCTGGCGCTTTACGCCGAAAAAACCTGCGAAACCGGCCTTTCACAACATGTGCAACCGAATTGATACAGCGTAGGGGAAACCCTGATTACCACCTTAGTGGCACTTTGATATACAGCGCGCCCTCTCCCATCCTAACAAGGTCTGAAGACCGATCCGGGAACAGGTTCTAATCGCCTAAGGAGCATTGAGATGTCATTGAGGAATATGCCGATCGGACTGCGTGCCAGTCTGAGTTTTGCGGTTTTGGCCAGTATGTTGGTC
The DNA here is from genome assembly GCF_009707325.1 of Pseudomonas sp. IB20. NCBI lineage: Bacteria > Pseudomonadati > Pseudomonadota > Gammaproteobacteria > Pseudomonadales > Pseudomonadaceae > Pseudomonas > Pseudomonas gelidaquae. The sequence goes on from NZ_CP046103.1 coordinate 3,683,082, forward strand.
GTTGTCGGATTGTTTGGCCTGGGGCAGATGGCCAAGTTGCGCGAAAGCGCGCTGGTTATCGAGGAATCGTGGATGCCGAGCATCGAGAATATCCACGACGCCGCAGCCTCTGTGGCCAGTATTCGCCTGGAAGCCTTGCGCCTGGCGAGCACCGACGAGTCGCGGATTCGCGACAACAGCAAAAACCTGATCAGCCGCCAGAGCAACGAGCTGCAAACGCTGCTGACCCATCACGAAGGCCTGACCAGTGGCGAGGCAGAAGCCGACCTGCTGAAAAAGCTCAAAGGCGACGTAGCCACCTACCTCACGATCGTTGGCCAGATGGTTGCCCTGGTGGACAAGGATCAGCAGCAAGACGCCATCGACCTGCTCACCAGCCGCCTTGCGCCACAAGGTAGCGTCCTCAACAAGCGCTTGGAGGACATGATCACCTTCAATCAAAAAGGCGTGGAAGACGCAGCCAGCTCAGCCGCACAAATGTATTCCCGCGCGCAATGGGTGGTCGGCCTGATCATCGTTTGCGCGTTGATCGCCACCTTATTACTGGCCTGGCTGCTGACCCGCAGCATCACAACCCCCATCGGCCAGGCCCTGACCGTAGCGCGCACCATCGCCGGTGGCGACTTGAGCCAACCGATCAAGGTGCACGGCAGCGACGAAGCGGCGCAATTGCTCAGCGCCCTGGCCACCATGCAAGCGCAGCTGCAGACCACTGTCCGCGGCATCAGCGAGTCAGCGCAGCAACTGGCCTGCGCCACCGAAGAGATGAGCTCGGTGATGGAACAGAGCACCCGTGGCCTGCAAGCGCAGAACGATGAAATCGAACAAGCCGCGACTGCCGTGACCGAAATGAGCGCAGCGGTAGACGAAGTGGCGGGCAATGCGGTGTCCAGCGCCGAGGCGTCCAAGGCATCCGACGAAGACAGCAAGCACGGCCACTATCAGATCAGCGAAACCATCAGCTCGATCCAGAACCTGGTGGACGAAGTGCTCGGCGCCTCGAACAAAGCCGAAGGCCTGGCGGTGCAGGCCCAGGACATCAGCAAGGTACTGGAAGTGATCCGCGGCATCGCCGGGCAAACCAACCTGTTGGCCCTCAACGCCGCCATCGAAGCTGCGCGTGCAGGCGAAGCCGGGCGTGGGTTTGCGGTGGTGGCCGATGAGGTGCGTTCGCTGGCGCAACGCACTCAGGACTCCACCGAAGAAATCGAGCAGATGATCACCGGCATCCAACAAGGCACCCAAGACACCGTCGACGCCCTCAACAGCAGCGCCGAACATGCCGGCCAAACCCTGCAACGCGCCAACAGCGCGGGCAGCGCCCTGGAGAAAATCACCGCCGCCATCTCGCAGATCAGCGAGCGCAACCTGGTGATCGCCAGTGCCGCCGAGCAACAGGCACTGGTGGCGCGTGACGTCGACCGCAGCCTGGTCAACATCCGCGACCTGTCCACCCAAACCGCCGCCGGCGCCACCCAGACCTCAGCGGCCAGCCAGGAACTCTCGCGCCTGGCCGTGGACCTCAACGGCATGGTGACGCGGTTTGTACTGTAATTAGCAATTGTGTCGAACAGGCCTCTGCGCAACACTCGCCGCCTTATTGATGTAGGAGTATTCCGTGAGACCTGTCGACACCCTGTACCTGCTGGGGCTGGCTGCCATCTGGGGCGCAAGCTTCCTGTTCATGCGCATCATCGCGCCGGAAATCGGCAGCGTACCGACGGCGTTTTTCCGCGTGTCGATCGCCGCCGCCGGTTTGCTGGTGATCCTGACCGCAATGCGCGTGAACTGGGACTTCCAGGGCAAATTCAAGACCGTACTGCTGCTAGGCGTGATCAACTCCGGCATCCCCGCGACCATGTACTCGGTGGCAGCCCAAGTACTGCCGGCGGGTTACTCAGCGATCTTCAACGCCACCACACCGCTGATGGGCGTGCTGATCGGCGGGCTGTTTTTCAGTGAGCGCCTGACGCCGTCGAAAATCGCCGGGGTGAGCCTGGGCCTGTTCGGCGTGGGCGTACTGACTCGCGCCGGACCAGTGGCGTTTGACCTGCAACTGTTGATGGGCGCGCTGGCCTGCTTGCTGGCGACCACCTGCTATGGCTTTGCCGGGTTCCTCGCGCGGCGCTGGCTGGATCAACGCGGCGGGCTGGACAGCCGACTCGCGGCGCTGGGCAGCATGCTCGGCGCCACCTTGTTTCTGCTGCCCTTCTTCGCCTATAGCGCCATCAGCCATCCGCCAGCGAGCTGGGGTGGCTGGCAGGTGTGGGCGTCTTTGCTGGGATTGGGATTGGTGTGTACGGCGTTTGCCTACATCCTGTACTTCCGCTTGCTGTCGTCCATAGGGCCGGTTAAGTCGATGACGGTGACGTTTATGATTCCGCCGTTTGGGGTGCTGTGGGGGGCGTTGCTGTTGGATGAGCCGTTGTCGATGGCGCATGTGTATGGCGGGGTGTTGATTGCGGGGGCGTTGTGGTTGGTGTTGCGGGTGGGGAAATTGGCTAAAGCGTTGTAGGAGATCGTGCCCACACCAGGACAGGTGTGGGCACGCTGAAGTGCCTGACAGGAAGGTCAACTAGGCGAAGGTTTCAGCATCAGCAAAACGGGTGGCATTGGTATCTTTGGCCGACAGCGTGGGCGGCTCGGAAATCGGCCAATCGATAGCCACGTCGGCGTCATTCCACACAGAATAACGTCCGGGATAACGAGGGAAGTGGCTCTCATCTTTACGGTGTCTCCAACATGTTATCGGGCCAGCTTGGCGGCGCCACGGCTCGACCTTAAGGCAGCAACTGGGGATGCCGCGCTCCACTCAGGCCATCAAAAAATCTTGTCACTCAGCAAACGCTTGAGATATTGGCCATAGCCATTCTTGGAAAGCGGCACCGCAAGTTTCTCCAACTGTTCGGCGTCAATCCACTTCTGGCGAAACGCAATTTCTTCAGGGCAGGCCACTTTAAGCCCCTGACGATGCTCAAGCGTTGCAATGAAGTGGCTGGCCTGTAGCAGTGAGTCATGCGTGCCTGTATCCAGCCATGCGTAGCCACGCCCCATGATCTCAACCGACAACTTGCCCCGCTCCATGTAGAGACGGTTGAGGTCGGTAATCTCGAGTTCGCCACGCGGCGATGGCTTGATGCTTTTAGCCATTTCAACCACGTCTTGGTCGTAGAAATACAGACCGGTAACCGCGTAGTTTGACTTGGGTTGCAGCGGCTTCTCTTCCAGGCTGATCGCTTTGCCCTGGGTATCGAATTCTACAACGCCATAACGCTCCGGATCGGTCACGTGATACGCGAAGACACTGGCGCCGTCCTGACGCAACATTGCACTCTTGAGCAGCTCATTAAAATCATGACCGTGATAGATGTTGTCACCCAGCACCAGTGCAGATAGGTCATTACCGATGAAGTCCTCACCGATGATGAACGCCTGCGCAAGGCCATCCGGAGATGCCTGTACAGCGTAGGAAATGTTCAAACCCCAGTTGCTGCCATCGCCCAAAAGTTGCTCGAAACGCGGGGTGTCCTGTGGCGTGGAAATGATCAGAATGTCGCGAATACCCGCCAGCATCAACGTGGTCAGCGGGTAGTAGATCATCGGCTTGTCGTAAACCGGTAGCAACTGTTTGGAAATAGCCAAGGTTGCAGGGTGCAGGCGCGTGCCCGAACCGCCGGCCAAAATAATTCCTTTGCGTTTTAGCATAGTCATTTCTCTAGAATTTCTTTAAGCATCCGTGCCACACCGTCCTGCCATTCAGGCAAGCGCAGCGAGAAGGCATTCTGCAGTTTTTGAGTATTGAGTCGAGAGTTGCCAGGACGTTTGGCAGGCGTGGGATAAGCGGCCGTGGTTATCGCGCCGACGGATGCCGAAGGGACTTTGAGCACCACGCCTGCCGCCTGCGCCTGTTCGAGCACGAAGCAGGCATAGCGGTGCCAAGTGGTCTCACCGGCTGCCGCAAGATGGTAGATGCCTTGCAATTGAGGGTTCAAACCCAATGCACGGATAGCATGTGCGGTGACGTCCGCCAGCAGGTCCGCCCCGGTGGGGGCGCCGAATTGGTCGTCGATCACATTCAGACTGTCACGTTCTGCTGCCAGGCGCAGCATGGTCTTGGCGAAGTTATTACCGCGCGCCGCATACACCCAACTGGTGCGCAAGATCAGGTGCGCGCAACCGGAAGCCTGGATCGCCTGCTCACCTTGCAGTTTGGTCGCGCCATAGACACTCAGCGGGCCCACTGGGTCGCTTTCCCGTATCACCCTGGCCGTCAAACACATAGTCCGTGGAGTAATGCACCAGCAAGGCATTCAGCTTTCGGGCTTCTGTTGCCAGCACTGCGGGGGCTTCAGCGTTCACGCGCAGCGCCTGATCCGGCGCATTTTCGGCCTTGTCGACGGCGGTGTAAGCCGCTGCGTTGACGATGACCTCAGGCGCAAACCGCTGCACGGTAGCTGCCAACCCTTGCAGATCGTTCAAGTCACCGCAGTAGTCCCGGCTTTTGGAGTCCAACGCCAGAACTTGACCCAAAGGGGCCAGACTACGTTGGAGTTCCCAGCCTACTGATATTGGCCATAGCCATTCTTGGAAAGCGGCACCGCAAGTTTCTCCAACTGTTCGGCGTCAATCCACTTCTGGCGAAACGCAATTTCTTCAGGGCAGGCCACTTTAAGCCCCTGACGATGCTCAAGCGTTGCAATGAAGTGGCTGGCCTGTAGCAGTGAGTCATGCGTGCCTGTATCCAGCCATGCGTAGCCACGCCCCATGATCTCAACCGACAACTTGCCCCGCTCCATGTAGAGACGGTTGAGGTCGGTAATCTCGAGTTCGCCACGCGGCGATGGCTTGATGCTTTTAGCCATTTCAACCACGTCTTGGTCGTAGAAATACAGACCGGTAACCGCGTAGTTTGACTTGGGTTGCAGCGGCTTCTCTTCCAGGCTGATCGCTTTGCCCTGGGTATCGAATTCTACAACGCCATAACGCTCCGGATCGGTCACGTGATACGCGAAGACACTGGCGCCGTCCTGACGCAACATTGCACTCTTGAGCAGCTCATTAAAATCATGACCGTGATAGATGTTGTCACCCAGCACCAGTGCAGATAGGTCATTACCGATGAAGTCCTCACCGATGATGAACGCCTGCGCAAGGCCATCCGGAGATGCCTGTACAGCGTAGGAAATGTTCAAACCCCAGTTGCTGCCATCGCCCAAAAGTTGCTCGAAACGCGGGGTGTCCTGTGGCGTGGAAATGATCAGAATGTCGCGAATACCCGCCAGCATCAACGTGGTCAGCGGGTAGTAGATCATCGGCTTGTCGTAAACCGGTAGCAACTGTTTGGAAATAGCCAAGGTTGCAGGGTGCAGGCGCGTGCCCGAACCGCCGGCCAAAATAATTCCTTTGCGTTTTAGCATAGTCATTTCTCTAGAATTTCTTTAAGCATCCGTGCCACACCGTCCTGCCATTCAGGCAAGCGCAGCGAGAAGGCATTCTGCAGTTTTTGAGTATTGAGTCGAGAGTTGCCAGGACGTTTGGCAGGCGTGGGATAAGCGGCCGTGGTTATCGCGCCGACGGATGCCGAAGGGACTTTGAGCACCACGCCTGCCGCCTGCGCCTGTTCGAGCACGAAGCAGGCATAGCGGTGCCAAGTGGTCTCACCGGCTGCCGCAAGATGGTAGATGCCTTGCAATTGAGGGTTCAAACGTATCGCACGGATAGCATGTGCGGTGACGTCCGCCAGCAGGTCCGCCCCGGTGGGGGCGCCGAATTGGTCGTCGATCACATTCAGACTGTCACGTTCTGCTGCCAGGCGCAGCATGGTCTTGGCGAAGTTATTACCGCGCGCCGCATACACCCAACTGGTGCGCAAGATCAGGTGCGCGCAACCGGAAGCCTGGATCGCCTGCTCACCTTGCAGTTTGGTCGCGCCATAGACACTCAGCGGGCCCACTGGGTCGCTTTCCTGCCACGGCGTATCACCCTGGCCGTCAAACACATAGTCCGTGGAGTAATGCACCAGCAAGGCATTCAGCTTTCGGGCTTCTGTTGCCAGCACTGCGGGGGCTTCAGCGTTCACGCGCAGCGCCTGATCCGGCGCATTTTCGGCCTTGTCGACGGCGGTGTAAGCCGCTGCGTTGACGATGACCTCAGGCGCAAACCGCTGCACGGTAGCTGCCAACCCTTGCAGATCGTTCAAGTCACCGCAGTAGTCCCGGCTTTTGGAGTCCAACGCCAGAACTTGACCCAAAGGGGCCAGACTACGTTGGAGTTCCCAGCCTACTTGGCCATTTTTGCCAAGCAGCAAGATTCTCATACCGAACGCTCGGAGTAGTGCTTCGCTACCCGGCCCAATGCCACGTTTGCACCGATAAAGCCTGCACCGCCGGTTACTAAGATAGTCATTGAGTTAAATCTGTTGGAGTTCCCAGCCTACTTGGCCATTTTTGCCAAGCAGCAAGATTCTCATACCGAACGCTCGGAGTAGTGCTTCGCTACCCGGCCCAATGCCACGTTTGCACCGATAAAGCCTGCACCGCCGGTTACTAAGATAGTCATTGAGTTAAATCTTTTCAGTAATGTCGCAAGGATGGGCCCGAAGTTTCCCATCAACGTCTGCCGATTCACACCGGCCAACCGAAACCCTAGCACTCGTCTGATAAAACCGCCTCGCCAATTAACAGGCAAGCAACACGCTGAATGAGCGCGCTTGAAACGCGAAGAGGTCGGCGAAACGAGGGAAAATTAGGCGTTGCACCAACGAAACCGCCACATTGAGTACGACGACAGTATAGAGACGGATTTTAAACAAATACGGCCTGCAACCACGACTTTGCCCACCGCCTCCTGCAGACGTACCGATTACCCCATATAAAATAATAACTTACATTCTAAAGGCCGGAATTATTACAGCATTGCCCTACAGGTACAACATGACCCTCTGATGACCAAGGGGGCGTTTCGGCGTGCGATCTACCGCCCCCTTGGCGCTCACCTTCTAGTGTTTACGGAAAACAAACGCCAAACCGATGATGATCAAAACCATCCCCAGCACACTCAATACCGCGAGCCGATTGCCAAAGATCAGATAGTCCATCACGGCCGTCACCGCTGGCACCAGGTAAAACAAGCTGGTGACATTCACCAGATTGCCTCGGGCGATCAGGCGGTACAGCAGCAACGTCGCCAGCAATGACACCACCAGCCCCATCCACAGCACCGGCAGGTAAAAGCCGGCACTGTGCTCAAAGTGAAAGGGTTGGAACGGTACAAATACCGAGCACAGCAGCAACCCAGCCAAGTACTGCAGCGGCAGCGTACCCAAAGGGTTGTCGGTGATGCGCTTCTGCATGATGGAGCCGAAGGTCATGCTCACCAGCGCCAGCAGCCCAAACAGCATCCCCGCAAGGGACATCCCCGCCAGGCCAATGCCTTGGTAGACCACCATGATCAACCCCGCCAACCCGAGCCCCAGGCCGAACATCCGGCGCCAGGAGCGCTGGCGCTCCATCAGCACCACCGTGAGGATCGGCTGCACGCCCATGATGGTTGCCATCACACCGGGAGTCACTTTCAGGTCCAGGGCCAGCAGATAGAAAATCTGATACGCCCCCAACAACACCAACCCGGTCGCCGCCGCATACAACATGGGCTTGCCGGGACGTGGCAGTTTCAACTTCAGGATCGGCACCAGGATCACTAGGCCCGCCAGGGCAATAGCAAAACGAATCAACAGAAAGGCGAAGGGCGAAGCATGGGCCAAGCCCAATTTGGAGAAAATCGCCCCGCTGCTCCACAGCAAGACAAACAGGCTCGTCGAGGCCGCCGCGGCCACGGATTGTTTCGAAAAAACAGACATGGATACCACCTGTAATCAGGCAAAAAAGCCAATTCAGCCAAGGCTGAAACTCAATAGGTTTTTCAGGCGGGCACAGGGCAACAGCTATTCGCTGATCAGCCCGGAATGCCAACACCCGGCGGTGATACGACTGCGTACACCGGCGTGCTACTGACAGGTGGGGGGTATTGACCGATCTGCGCAGGCTGCTGATTCCCACACGGCACGACCACAGCGTTGACCGCTGAATCGACTACCGCTATGCATTGGGAAGCTGGCATGGGCTGATCTTGTGTGAAGGGATGTAGAGGCGATGACTATAACCAGCCGTCGACCGGTTTTGCAATCGACTCAATTCGCGCGGAGGAGTTTTTACTTTGAGACAAAGACACGGTCGTTATAATGCCGACCAGTTTTTATCCAAGGATTTCACATGCTCGCTCTACCCTGGCTGTACCTGGCGCTTCTCTCCATTGGCTATGTACTGGCCTTGACCTATGGGCAACTCGGCGCGCTGGCGGCGGTGTCGGTCGCCCTGCTGCTGATCGCCGGATACGCCGTGCGCCAGCAACGTACACCTTGGGCGCGTTACGTCGGTCACGGGCTGTTCATCGTACTGGCCCTGGGCCTGGCGATGCACTGGCTGCCGGGTTTCTACAATGGGCGCGGGATTGACCCCCAGCGCTTTACACCAGACGCCGTACCGTTCTCGATGTACCTGAACCAAGACAAACCGCTGATTGGCTTTTGGCTGTTGCTGGCCTGCCCATGGATTGTGGCGCGGCGCTCATTGCGCCTGACTATTTGTGTTACGGCCCTGGCCTTGAGCCTCACGGCCATCGCCGCACTGGGCGGCGCGCTATTGCTGGGGATTACCAGCTGGGCACCGAAATGGCCGGAACAGGCGTGGATTTGGGTGCTTAATAATCTGTTGCTGGTGACACTGGTGGAAGAGGCACTGTTTCGGGGCTACATCCAGGGCGGATTGAGCCGGCGCTTTAAACAACTGCCTTATGGGGAAAACCTGGCGCTGCTATTGGCTTCACTGTTGTTTGGGCTGGTGCATGTCGGCGCTGGGTGGCAGTGGACGTTGTTGGCGGGGGTTGCGGGGGTGGGGTATGGCTTGGCGTACCGGCTTGGCGGGTTGGGGGCGGCGGTTGTGTGCTACCCAAGGAAGCTGCCGCAATTCCGGAATAAATCCCTGATACAAATAACCTTCAGAAATTTCCTCAACAATTTCCAGCACCTGCCGATACCCCCTGAAAGCCTTGCGGATTGAACAACCATGCGTAATAACCAACCCGTTACCCAGCGCGAACGTACCTTCCCCGCTCAGCAACGGTTGATCTCCACCACAGATGCCAAAGGGGTCATCACCTACTGCAACGACGCGTTTGTCGATATCAGTGGGTTCACCCGTGAAGAACTGATCCGGGCACCGCACAACTTGGTGCGTCACCCGGATGTGCCTCCGGCGGTGTTCGCGCATATGTGGTCCACGCTCAAACAAGGCTTGCCATGGATGGGCATCGTTAAGAACCGCTGTAAGACCGGCGATCACTATTGGGTTAACGCCTATGTGACGCCGGTTTTCGATGGCACCCAGGTGGTCGGCTATGAATCGGTGCGCATCAAGCCCACCGCCGAGCAGATCCGCCGGGCCGAAGCGCTTTATCAACGTATCAACCAAGGCAAGTCGGCTGTTCCTCGGCGTGATAAGTGGCTGCCGGTGTTGCAGGACTGGCTGCCGTTTATCCTGGTCAGCCAGTTGAGCTTCATGATCGGTGCGTCACTCAACTCTCACTGGGGCTTTGCCCTGGCTGCAGGGTTGTCGGTGCCGTTGGGCCTGCTGGGCCTGAGCTGGCAGCAGCGTGGGCTCAAGCGTTTGCTGCGCTTGGCCGAGCAGACCACTTCCGACCCGCTGATCGCGCAGATGTACACCGACAGCCGGGGTGCACAAGCACGCTTGGAGATGTCGATTCTCAGCCAGGAAGCGCGCTTGAAGACCTGCCTTACGCGCTTGCAGGACACTGCTGAACACCTCAACGCCCAAGCGGCGCAGTCCAATACCCTGGCGCATAACAGCTCCAGCGGCCTGGAACGCCAGCGCGTGGAAACCGAGCAGGTGGCCACCGCCGTCAACCAGATGGCGGCGACAACCCAGGAAGTGGCCAGCCATGTGCAGCGCACGGCTGACGCCACCCAGGAAGCCAATCGCCTGACGGGCCGTGGCCGCGATATCGCCGGGGAAACCCGCGAAGCGATCCAGCGGCTGTCGGTTGCCGTGGGTGAAACCGGTGTGACCGTGACCCAACTGGCCAAAGACAGCGACGAAATCGGCGGCGTGGTGGATGTGATCAAGGGCATCGCCGACCAGACCAACCTGCTGGCACTGAACGCCGCCATCGAAGCGGCCCGTGCCGGGGAGATGGGCCGTGGTTTTGCGGTGGTGGCTGACGAAGTTCGCCAACTGGCGCAGCGCACGGCCGAATCGACCGGGCAGATCCATGCCTTGATCGCCAAGCTGCAGCAGACGGCCTCCGTTGCCGTGCAAGCCATGGACGCCGGGCATCGCCAGGCCGAAGAAGGTGTGGCGCGGGTGCTGGAGGCGGATCAGGCGTTGGTAGGCATCAGTGAAGCAGTGGCCAATATCACCGACATGACCACGCAGATTGCCGCTGCCACCGAAGAGCAAAGCGCGGTGGCCGAAGAGATCAGCCGCAATATCAGCACGATTGCGCTGTTGGCGGACCAGACCTCGGAACAGGCGATGAACTCGGCGCAGTTGAGTGAAGAGCTGACGCATACGGCGAATACCCAGTATTCGCTGGTGGAACGTTTTAACCGCTGATACAGATCGTTCCCACGCTCTGCGTGGGAACGCCTCCCGTGACGCCCTGCGTTACGACTTTAGAAGCGGACGCAGAGCGTCCAGGCTGCATTCCAACGCGGAGCGTGGGAATGATCAGTGGAGAAACCCAGCCACTTCCACCGCCGCCGCCTCCAAATGCTGCTCATGCGTGAACCCCGAAGCCTTCAACGGTTTCAAGTCATGATCCCCCGCCACCAGCCACATCACCTCGATGCTCGGCGACAAGTCATAGCCCTGCACCGCCGCCCGATTACCCAGGGCATCGCGCTCGCCCTGTACAATCAACGTCGGCGTCTTCAGCCCGGCCAAGTGCTCGACCCGTGGCTTTTCCGGTTTGCCCACCGCGTAAAACGGATAACCCAGGCACACCAGCCCATCAGCGCCTAACTCATCAGCCAAAATGCTCGCCATGCGCCCGCCCATGGACTTGCCGCCAACGGCCAGTTTCCCCGCGACATGACGTCGCACCTCGGCATACACCTCACGCCAGCATTCCAGCAGTTTCGGCGCCGGGTTCGGTGGGCGTTTACCACCGTCCAGACGGCGTTGAGCCATGTATGGAAACTCGAAGCGCAACACGTTCACGCCATGCCCGGCAAGGCGTGCAGCCATGTCGTTCATAAAGGCTGAGTCCATCGGTGCGCCTGCACCGTGGGCCAGGATCAACGTCACAGGTTCGCGCGCGATAGACCCCGTCGCCGCATCCCACAACCAGCCACGTTCCCGCACACACTGCGCCCATTGATCCCCGTCAATACTGGCCTTGTGCTCTTTGCCCATGCTTGCCTCGCTTTTTAGTCTGCCTATAACTCCAGCCCAAGTGCCGCATTTGCTTGGGTTGAACCGTGGATGGGGAACCATGAACACTACTTTAAGTACCGCCTATAACTACAAGGTGGTCCGCCAATTCGCCATTATGACGGTGGTGTGGGGCATCGTCGGCATGGGGCTCGGGGTTTTTCTCGCCGCTCAATTGGTTTGGCCTGCACTCAACTTCGATTTGCCTTGGACCAGCTTCGGCCGCTTGCGCCCGCTGCACACCAACGCGGTGATCTTCGCCTTCGGCGGCTGCGCGCTGTTCGCCAGCTCGTTTTACTCGGTGCAGCGTACCTGCCAAACACAGCTGTTCGCGCCGAAAATCGCCGCGTTCTGCTTCTGGGGCTGGCAGCTGGTCATCCTGTTGGCCGCGATCAGCTTGCCGCTGGGCTACACCAGTTCCAAGGAATACGCCGAGCTGGAATGGCCGATCGACATCCTGATCACCATCGTCTGGGTTGCCTACGCCATCGTGTTCTTCGGCACGATCATGAAGCGCAACACCAAGCACATCTACGTCGGCAACTGGTTCTTCGGTGCGTTCATCATCACCGTGGCCATCCTGCACATCGTCAACAACTTGGAAATCCCGGTCAGCCTGACCAAGTCCTACTCCCTCTACGGTGGTGCGACAGATGCCATGGTGCAGTGGTGGTATGGGCATAACGCGGTAGGCTTTTTCCTCACCGCCGGCTTCCTTGGCATGATGTATTACTTCGTGCCGAAACAGGCCGAGCGGCCGGTGTATTCCTATCGCTTGTCCATCGTGCACTTCTGGGCGCTGATCACCCTGTACATCTGGGCCGGCCCTCACCACCTGCACTACACCGCGCTGCCCGATTGGGCACAGTCGCTGGGCATGGTGATGTCGCTGGTACTGCTGGCGCCAAGCTGGGGCGGCATGATCAACGGCATGATGACGCTCTCGGGCGCCTGGCATAAGTTGCGCAGCGACCCGATCCTGCGCTTCCTCGTCGTGTCCCTGGCCTTCTACGGCATGTCGACCTTCGAAGGGCCGATGATGGCGATCAAGACGGTCAACGCCCTCTCCCACTACACCGACTGGACCATCGGCCACGTACACGCCGGGGCGCTCGGTTGGGTGGCGATGATTTCCATCGGCGCGCTGTACCACATGATCCCGAAAATCTTCGGCCGCGAGCAGATGTACAGCCTCGGCCTGATCAACGCGCACTTCTGGCTGGCCACCATCGGCACCGTGCTCTACATCGCCTCGATGTGGGTCAACGGCATCGCCCAGGGCCTGATGTGGCGTGCGGTCAACGAAGACGGCACCTTGACCTACTCCTTCGTCGAAACCCTGGTGGCCAGCCACCCAGGCTTCATCGTGCGGCTGGTGGGCGGAGCGATCTTCCTCAGCGGCATGTTCCTGATGGCTTACAACACTTGGCGCACCGTGCGTTCGGCGCAACCCGCTGAAGTCGCCACCGCCGCGCAGATGGCCTGAGGAGTCTGTGATGAAACACGAAACGATTGAAAAGAACGTCGGCCTGCTGATGCTGCTGATGGTGCTCGCCGTGAGCATCGGCGGCCTGACCCAGATCGTCCCGCTGTTCTTCCAGGACGTGACCAACAAACCGGTCGAAGGCATGAAGCCCTACACCGCGCTGCAACTGGAAGGCCGCGACATCTACATCCGCGAAGGCTGCGTACAGTGCCACTCGCAGATGATCCGCCCGTTCCGCGCCGAAACCGAACGCTACGGCCACTACTCGGTCGCCGGCGAAAGCGTGTGGGACCACCCGTTCCTGTGGGGCTCCAAGCGCACTGGGCCGGACCTGGCCCGCGTCGGCGCGCGTTACTCGGACGACTGGCACCGCGCGCATTTGTACAACCCGCGCAACGTGGTGCCGGAGTCGAAAATGCCGGCGTACCCATGGCTAGTCACCGCGCAGGTCGACAACAGCCACACCGAGACCAAGTTGAAAGTGATGCGCACCCTCGGCGTGCCGTACACCGACGACGACATCAGTGGCGCCGTCGCCAGCCTCAAGGGCAAGACCGAGATGGACGCGCTGGTTGCGTACCTGCAAGTGCTCGGCACTGCCATCAAGAGCAAGAGGTGAGCCATGGGATTTGAATTCGATGCAGGCACCATCCGCGGCCTTGGCACGCTGGTGGTCGCCATCGCTTTTATCGGCCTGTCGCTGTGGGTGTTCAACAACCGGCGCAATGAGGAATTCGAGCAGGCCCGCCTGCTGCCCTTCGCCGATGAACCTTCTCCATCCGACGCTCAAGAAGAGCCTGTAACAAGGAGCACTCGCCCATGACTACCTTCTGGAGTACATGGATCTGCGTATTGACCCTCGGCAGCCTGATCGGCCTGACCTGGCTATTGGTCGGCACCCGCAAGGGCGAGACCAAGGGCAGCGTCGACCAGACCATGGGCCACGCCTTCGATGGCATTGAGGAATACGACAACCCGCTGCCGCAGTGGTGGTTCATGTTGTTCGCCGGCACGTTGGTGTTTGCCGTTGGCTACCTGATCCTCTACCCGGGCCTGGGCAACTGGAAAGGCGTGTTGCCGGGCTATGAAGACGGCTGGACCTCGGCCAAGGAATGGGACAAGGAAATGGCCAAGGCCGATACCAAGTTCGGGCCGATCTTCGCCAAATTCGCGGCCATGCCGGTGGAAGAAGTCGCCAAAGACCCGCAAGCGCTGAAAATGGGTGGCCGCCTGTTTGCCTCCAACTGCGCGGTGTGCCACGGCTCGGATGCCAAGGGCGCCTACGGTTTCCCAAACCTGGCGGACAACATCTGGCGCTGGGGCGGTTCGGCGCAAGCGATCAAGACGACCATCCTCAATGGTCGACACGCGGCAATGCCAGCCTGGGGTGAAATACTGGGCGAAGACGGTGTGAAGAACGTCGCCGCCTTTGTGCGTCACGACCTGGCCAAGCTGCCATTACCCGCCGACAGCACCGCCGATCTGGCGGCCGGTCAAGCCGCTTTCAACACCACCTGCGTCGCCTGCCACGGCCCACAAGGCCACGGCATGGAAGCGATGGGCTCGCCGAACCTGACCGAGCCCGCCGGTTTCATTTACGGCACCAGCCTGGCGCAACTGCAGCAGACCATCCGCCACGGCCGCCAAGGCCAGATGCCAGCGCAGGAAGTGCTGCAAGGCAATGACAAGGTGCACCTGCTCGCAGCCTATGTTTACAGCCTGTCCCACAACGCTGATGGCGCAACGCCAGAAAGCCAACCGCAGTAACCGGTGACTGCCGCCCCAATGTGGGGCGGCAGCACTACCTTTCTAAGCGACCAAGTGTCGCACCCTTCCCGACATCCACTTTCCCCTCCTGCCATTCGGGTCTACGCTTGCCCAACAGCGGGCCGGTTTTGGCGCACGTAGCTGCTGGCATTGCGACCTGAAATTTTTCCTGTCTACTCGATCAGCTTGACATCCACTTTCCCCTCCTGCCATTCGGGTCTACGCTTGCCCAACAGCGGGCCGGTTTTGGCGCACGTAGCTGCTGGCATTGCGACCTGAAATTTTTCCTGTCTACTCGATCAGCTTTTTATTTCTGGTTTTGTCCTTACACCAAACATGGAAAGGGCGCAGAATCTGGCGTGGAACGTATTGATACAGGTCAGCCATTGCGTTGCAATGACCCCTCGCTTTCTACATACTTGCGGCCGATTTTACCTATAAAAAAACCTAAACCGTGGAACCTTAGAATGAGCACAGCAATCAGTCCGACTGCTTATAACTATAAGGTAGTCCGCCAGTTCGCCATCATGACGGTGGTCTGGGGGATCCTTGGCATGGGGCTCGGGGTGTTCATCGCCTCGCAATTGGTTTGGCCGGAGTTGAATTTCGGTTTGCCATGGACGACCTTCGGCCGCCTGCGCCCGCTGCACACCAACCTGGTGATTTTTGCCTTCGGTGGCTGTGCGTTGTTTGCCACCTCCTACTATGTCGTGCAGCGAACCTGCCAGACGCGACTGATCTCCGATGGCCTGGCCGCCTTCACCTTCTGGGGCTGGCAAGCCGTGATCCTCGGCGCCATCATCACCCTGCCGCTGGGCTACACCACCACCAAGGAATACGCCGAGCTGGAATGGCCGATCGCGATTTTGCTCGCTATCGTCTGGGTGACCTACGCCGTGGTGTTCTTCGGCACTATCGTCAAGCGCAAGACCAAGCACATTTATGTGGGCAACTGGTTCTACGGTGCCTTCATCCTGGTCACGGCGATGCTGCACATCGTCAACCACGCGTCGTTGCCGGTCAGCCTATTCAAGTCCTACTCGGCCTACGCCGGGGCGACGGACGCAATGATTCAGTGGTGGTACGGCCACAACGCCGTGGGCTTCTTCCTCACCACCGGCTTCCTGGGGATGATGTATTACTTGTGCCCAACAGGCGAGCGTCCGATCTACTCGTATCGCCTGTCCATCGTGCACTTCTGGGCGCTGATCACCCTGTACATCTGGGCCGGCCCTCACCACTTGCACTACACCGCGCTGCCCGATTGGGCCCAGTCGCTGGGCATGGCGATGTCGATCATCCTGCTGGCCCCAAGCTGGGGCGGCATGATCAACGGCATGATGACCCTGTCGGGCGCCTGGCATATTGCGCACCGACCCGATCCTGCGTTTCCTGGTGGTGTCGCTGGCGTTCTACGGCATGTCGACCTTTGAAGGGCCGATGATGGCGATCAAGACCGTCAACTCGCTGTCCCACTACACCGACTGGACCATCGGCCACGTCCACGCCGGCGCTCTGGGTTGGGTGGCGATGATCTCCATCGGCGCGCTGTACCACATGATCCCTAAACTGTTCGGCCGTGCGCAGATGCACAGCGTCGGGCTGATCAATGCGCACTTCTGGCTGGCCACCATCGGCACCGTGCTCTACATCGCCTCGATGTGGGTCAACGGCATCACCCAAGGCCTGATGTGGCGTGCGATCAACGATGACGGCACCCTCACCTACTCCTTCGTCGAAGCGCTGCAAGCCAGTCACCCGGGCTACATCGTCCGCGCCATCGGTGGTGCATTCTTTGCCAGCGGCATGCTGTTCATGGCCTACAACGTGTGGCGCACCGTGCGTGCCTCCGACCCTGTAGAGGCTGAAGCCGCCGCCAAGATCGCCGTTGTGGGAGCTCACTGATGAAGCATGAAGTAGTCGAGAAGAATATCGGCCTGCTGGCCTTCTTCATGGTTATCGCCGTGAGTATCGGCGGCCTGACCCAGATCGTTCCGCTGTTTTTCCAGGACGTGACCAACAAGCCGGTCGAAGGCATGAAGCCGCGCACCGCGCTTGAACTGGAAGGCCGCGACGTCTACATCGCCAACGGTTGCGTGGGCTGCCACTCGCAGATGATCCGCCCGTTCCGCGCCGAAACCGAACGCTACGGCCACTACTCGGTCGCCGGTGAAAGTGTGTGGGACCACCCGTTCCTGTGGGGTTCCAAACGTACCGGCCCGGACTTGGCCCGTGTCGGCGGGCGTTATTCCGATGACTGGCAGCGTGCGCACTTGTACAACCCGCGCAACGTGGTGCCGGAGTCGAAAATGCCGGCGTACCCGTTCCTCGTGGAAAACAAGCTCGACGGCAAGGACACCGCGAAGAAGATGGAAGTCTTGCGCACGCTGGGCGTGCCCTACACCGACGAAGACATCGCCGGTGCAGCCGCAGCCGTCAAGGGCAAGACCGAAATGGACGCATTGGTGGCCTACCTGCAAGGCCTTGGCACCATCATCAAAAGCAAACGGTGACCTACATGGATATCGGGATGATTCGTGGCCTGGGCACCGTTGTGGTGATGGTGGCCTTTATCGGCCTGGCACTGTGGGTGTTCAGCCCAAAGCGCAAGTCGGAGTTTGACGACGCAACCCTGTTGCCCTTTGCGGATGACCCCGAAGCCATCAAGCACGTCGAGCAAGCGTCTAGGAGTAACAAAGAATGACTACGTTCTGGAGTCTGTACGTCACAGTCCTCAGTCTGGGTACCATCTTCGCCCTGACCTGGCTGCTGCTGTCGACCCGCAAGGGCCAGCGCACCGAACAAACGGACGAGACCGTCGGCCACTCGTTCGACGGCATCGAGGAGTACGACAACCCGCTGCCAAAATGGTGGTTCATGCTGTTCGTCGGCACCATCATTTTCGCCCTCGGCTACCTAGTGCTGTACCCAGGTTTGGGCAACTGGAAAGGCCTGCTGCCGGGCTACAACTACCTCGACAACGACAAGCAAACGGCCTTCGCCAACGGCCAGACCGGCTGGACCGGCGTGCACGAGTGGGAAAAGGAAATGGCCAAGTCGGACGCCAAGTTCGGGCCGATCTTCGCCAAGTTCGCCTCGATGCCGATTGAAGAAGTCGCCAAGGACCCGAAAGCCTTGAAGATGGGTGGCCGCCTGTTCGCCTCCAACTGCTCGGTGTGCCACGGTTCCGACGCCAAGGGCGCCTACGGCTTCCCCAACCTGACCGATGCCGACTGGCGCTGGGGCGGTGAACCCGCGACCATCAAGGAAACCATCATGAAAGGCCGCCACGCGGTGATGCCGGCCTGGGCCGAAGTCATTGGCGAGCAAGGCGTGGCCGACGTGTCAGGCTTTGTGCTGACCAACCTCGACGGCCGCAAACTGCCGGAAGGTGCCAAGGCCGATGTGGCCAACGGCGCGAAACTCTTCGCCGCCAACTGCGTGGCCTGCCACGGCCCTGCCGGTAAAGGCACACCCGCGATGGGCGCCCCCGACCTGACACACCCGGGCGCATTCATCTACGGCTCGAGCTTCGCGCAACTGCAGCAGACCATTCGTTACGGCCGTCAGGGTCAGATGCCTGCGCAGGAGTTGTTGCAGGGCAATGACAAGGTGCACTTGCTGGCGGCGTATGTTTACAGCTTGTCCCATGGCGATAAGCAAGCTGAGGAGCAGTAAGGCCTCGGCAACGAAAAAGCCCCGCATTGCGGGGCTTTTTCGTTTCTAACGCCTGAGCGATTCAATGGACGCATGACCGCTGGTAACGACGAGCTTGATGCCGCGAAGTGATGCGCTGATTGCTGCCACTGCTCTGGTTCATGGACTTACTGTCGTCACGCGCAATGTCAGTGACTTCAAATCGAGCGGCGTTCCATTGCTTAATCCGTGGGGCGAATGACCAGCCTGCGCGCAAAAACCAGCCATAGTTCACAAGTCAATTGATCCACGTCACCTACACCATCAATTGATTTCCCCCAACGCGACCAAAGGTCGCACCCTTTCAGCAGTATCAGGGGCGTATCATTACGCCACTGCAACAGCCTATTTTTGACCCCGGTTGGCACGTACTGGCCGAGGCAAATCTCCACCGCCGTGGGATGCAATGATGAGCAACCAAATACCGGTACATGACGTTACCCCGCCTGCCAAAAACTCGAGCCAATCCGTCGACCTCTATGCGTCGCGAGAGAAGATCTACACCCGTGCCTTCACCGGCCTGTTCCGCAATTTACGCATGCTCGGTGGCGCTGGCTTGTTCCTGCTCTACTTCGGCACTGTGTGGCTGAACTGGGGTGGCCATCAGGCCGTGTGGTGGAACCTGCCGGAGCGTAAATTCTTCATTTTTGGCGCGACTTTCTGGCCCCAGGATTTCATCCTGCTGTCGGGCATTCTCATCGTCGCTGCCTTTGGCCTGTTCTTTATCACGGTGTACGCCGGGCGCGTATGGTGTGGCTATACCTGCCCACAAAGCGTGTGGACCTGGATCTTCATGTGGTGCGAAAAGGTCACCGAAGGCGACCGTAACCAGCGCATCAAGCTGGATAAAGCGCCGATGGGCGCGAATAAATTCCTGCGCAAATTCAGCAAGCACACCCTGTGGTTGTTGATCGGGTTTGTCACCGGCATGACCTTCGTCGGTTACTTCTCGCCGATCCGTGAATTGGTGTTCGATTTCTTCACCGGCCAGGCCGATGGCTGGTCGTATTTCTGGGTCGGTTTTTTCACCCTCGCCACCTATGGCAACGCCGGCTGGCTGCGCGAACAGGTGTGCATCTACATGTGCCCGTATGCCCGGTTCCAAAGCGTGATGTTCGACAAAGACACCTTGATCGTGTCCTACGACCCGCGCCGTGGTGAGGTGCGGGGCCCGCGCAAAAAAGGCATCGACTACAAAGCCCAAGGCCTGGGCGATTGCATCGATTGCACGATGTGCGTGCAGGTGTGCCCCACCGGTATCGACATCCGCGACGGCCTGCAAATCGAGTGCATTGGCTGCGCCGCGTGTATCGACGCCTGCGACAACATCATGGACAAGATGGACTACCCGCGCGGCCTGATCAGCTACACCACCGAGCACAACCTTTCCGGGCAGAAAACCCACAAGCTACGCCCGCGCCTGATCGGTTATGCGTTGGTGTTGCTGGCGATGATCAGCTTGTTGGCCGGCGCATTTTTCATACGCTCACTGGTGGGCTTTGATGTGAGCAAGGACCGTGTGCTGTACCGCGAAAACGCCGAAGGCCGGATCGAAAACGTCTACAGCCTGAAGATCATGAACAAGGACCAGCGCGACCACACCTACGTGCTAGACGCCTCGGGCCTGCCGGACCTCAAGCTGCAAGGCCGTCGCGAGATCAAGGTCGCCGCCGGAGAAATCTTCAGCATGCCGGTGGAGCTTTCCAGCGCACCGGAACAATTACCGTCGAGCACCAACGAGGTGCAATTCATCCTCAGGGATGCCGACGACGACAGCGTCCACATTGAAGCCAAGAGCCGATTCATCGGCCCCCAGGTTCGTTAATAAAAAACTCCGTTAACTAGAGAGCACAACAATGCCCGCAGCCACTGCCGCAAGCCCTTGGTACAAACACCTCTGGCCTTGGATCATCATTGGGATCCTGGCCTGCTCGGTGACCTTGACCTTGTCCATGGTGACCATTGCAGTGAAGAACCCGGACAACCTGGTCAACGACAACTACTACGAGGCCGGCAAAGGTATCAACCGCTCTCTGGACCGCGAGCTGCTGGCCCAGACCCTGCAACTGCGCGCCAAGGTGCACCTGGACGAGTTGACCGGTGAAGTCGAATTGCACCTGACCGGCAACAGCAACCCGTCGACCCTGGAGCTGAACCTGATTTCCCCGACCCAGCCAGAGAAGGATCGCAAGATCAACCTGGCCCGCAGTGACAGCGAACCCGGCCGCTACATCGGCCAGGTCACCGACAAAGTCGAAGGTCGGCGCTTCGTGGAACTGCTCGGTGTCGAGGGCGATAGAACCTGGCGCATGTTCGAAGAAGAACAGGTCAGCCACGACAAGGACTTGCTGCTGGGTGATGAGCCGTTGCAGGGCGCTGAAGACCTGAAGAATTAAACAGCCTGCGCTTAGATCGTTCCCACGCTCTGCGTGGAAGAGCCGGGCGTTACCACGCAGAGCGTGGGAGCGATCATCGGACAGCCGACTAAGATCTATACCCATGAGCACCCCAACCCCCTGCTACCACTGCGCCCTGCCCGTGCCGCCCGGCAGCCGGTTTACCGCCGTAATCCTCGGCGAGCGCCGCGAACTCTGCTGCCCGGGTTGCCAGGCGGTGGCCGAGGCCATCGTGGCCGGTGGGCTGGACAGCTATTACCAACACCGCAGCGAAGCCTCAGCCAACCCCGAGGCGCTGCCGGTGCAACTGGTCGATGAACTGGCGCTGTACGACCGCGCCGACGTGCAAAAACCCTTTGTGCGCCACGACGGCGACCTTGCCGAAACCATCCTGTTGATGGAAGGCATCAGTTGCGCCGCCTGTGGCTGGCTGATCGAGAAACACCTGCGCAGCCTGCCCGCTGTGGCCGAGGCGCGGCTGAACCTGTCCAACCACCGCCTGCACGTGCGCTGGGCCGACGGGCAATTGCCGTTGAGCCAACTGCTCAGCGAGCTGCGCCACATCGGCTATGCCGCCCACCCTTACCAGGCGGATCGCGCCGCCGAGCAACTGGCTGGCGAGAACCGTCTGGCCCTGCGCCAACTGGGTGTGGCAGGGTTGCTGTGGTTCCAGGCGATGATGGCGACCATGGCCACTTGGCCGGAATTCAATGTCGACCTGAGCCCCGAGCTGCACGTGATCCTGCGCTGGGTGGCGATGTTTCTGACCACGCCCATCGTCTTCTACAGCTGTGCACCCTTCTTCAAAGGTGCCCTGCGTGACTTGCGC
The DNA here is from genome assembly GCF_009707325.1 of Pseudomonas sp. IB20. Taxonomy (NCBI): domain Bacteria; kingdom Pseudomonadati; phylum Pseudomonadota; class Gammaproteobacteria; order Pseudomonadales; family Pseudomonadaceae; genus Pseudomonas; species Pseudomonas gelidaquae. The sequence continues at coordinate 3,704,763 of NZ_CP046103.1, forward strand.
ACGCGCCACCTGACCATGGATGTGTCGGTGTCCTTGGCGATTGGCGGCGCGTACCTGGCGGGCATTTGGACCGCCATCACCGGCGTCGGCGAGTTGTATTTCGACGCAGTGGGCATGTTCGCGCTGTTCCTGCTGGCCGGCCGCTACCTGGAGCGCCGAGCGCGGGAACGCACGGCCGCCGCCACCGCGCAGTTGGTCAACCTGTTACCCGCCTCGTGCCTACGCCTCAAACAGGATGGCCAGAGCGAACGCATTCTGCTCAGCGAATTGGCCGTGGGTGATCGCGTATTGGTGCATCCCGGCGCGGTATTGCCTGCGGACGGGGTGATCCTCGATGGCCAGTCGAGCGTTGATGAATCGCTGCTCACCGGCGAGTACCTGCCGCAACCACGCCACGTGGGCGATGCGGTCACCGCCGGCACGCTCAATGTCGAAGGCGCGCTGACCGTCGAGGTGCGCGCCTTGGGCCATGACACACGCCTGTCCGCCATCGTGCGCCTGCTGGAACGCGCCCAGGCCGAGAAACCGCGCCTGGCGCAAATCGCCGACCGTGCCGCGCAGTGGTTCCTGTTGTGTTCGCTGATCGCCGCCGTATTGATCGGCCTGTTGTGGTGGGAACTGGACGCGTCGCGGGCATTTTGGATTGTGCTGGCGATGCTGGTAGCGACCTGCCCGTGCGCGCTGTCGCTGGCCACGCCGACCGCCCTCACCGCCGCCACCGGCACCCTGCACACCCTCGGGCTATTGCTGACCCGTGGCCATGTGCTGGAAGGCTTGAACCAGATCGATACGGTGATTTTCGACAAGACTGGCACGCTGACGGAAGGCCGCCTGGCGTTACGTGCGATCCGGCCCTTGAGCGCACTGAACAGCGATGAATGCCTGGGCCTCGCCGCCGCCCTCGAAAACCGCTCCGAACACCCGATTGCCCGCGCCTTCGGCCGAGCGCCGCTGGCGGCTGAAGAGGTTCTGAGTTTCCCCGGCCTGGGCCTGGAAGGCTGCGTGGGTGAGCGCCCGTTGCGTATCGGCCAGCCCGGTTTTGTCTGCGAACTGAGCGGTTGCCCGATCCCCGCGTCACCGGACGAGGCCGGCCAATGGCTGCTGCTCGGCGACCGTAACGGCGCCCTCGCCTGGTTTGTGCTCGATGACCGCCTGCGCAGCGACGCGCCTGCCCTGCTGGCCGCGTGCAAGGCGCGGGGCTGGCGCACGTTGCTGCTGTCGGGGGACAGCTCGCCGATGGTCGCCAGTGTCGCCGCCGAATTGGGCATCGACGAAGCTCACGGCGGCCTGCGCCCCGACGACAAGCTGCAGGTGCTGCAACAACTGCACAAGGAAGGCCGCAAGGTGCTGATGCTCGGCGATGGCGTCAACGATGTGCCGGTGCTCGCCGCCGCCGATATCAGCGTGGCGATGGGTTCGGCCACCGACCTGGCAAAAACCAGCGCCGATGCCGTGCTGCTGTCCAACCGCCTCGACGCGCTGGTGCAGGCGTTTACCCTGGCGCGGCGCACGCGGCGGGTAATCATCGAAAACCTGCTGTGGGCCGGGCTGTACAATGGCCTTATGCTGCCGTTTGCCGCGCTCGGTTGGATCACCCCGATCTGGGCGGCGATCGGCATGTCCCTCAGCTCGTTGACCGTGGTGCTCAACGCCTTACGCCTGACTCGCCTGCCGAGCGCGCCGGCTAAAAGCGCCACTTTAGTAAACCGCCCGTTGCCGGCTTGAGCCGCGCGGGCATGGAGTGCAGATGCCAGCTCTATACGTGATGATTCCGGCGGCACTGCTGTTAGTGGGCGTGGCCATTTACATCTTCTTCTGGGCAGTGGACAGCGGCCAGTACGACGACCTCGACGGCCCTGCCCACAGCGTGCTGTTCGACGACCAGGACCCGAATCACTTGGCGGCTGTCGACGAAGCCAACGGGCCAGAGCAACCGCCCAAAGACCCGCCCCATGCTTGAACTGGCGCCGCTGCTGGTCTCCGCACTCATCCTCGGCCTGCTGGGCGGCGGCCACTGCCTGGGCATGTGCGGTGGGCTGATGGGCGCGCTGACCCTGGCGATCCCCAAGGAGCAACGCAGCCGCCGCTTTCGCCTGCTGCTGGCGTACAACCTGGGTCGCATCCTCAGCTATGCCGCTGCCGGGTTATTGATAGGCTTGGCCGGCTGGGCGGTGGCCAACAGCCCGGCGGCGATGTTCATGCGCGTGCTCGCCGGCTTGCTGCTGATCAGCATGGGCCTGTACCTGGCCGGCTGGTGGAGCGGGCTCACCCGTATTGAAAGCCTCGGGCGCGGCCTGTGGCGCTACATACAGCCCGTCGCCAACCGTTTGCTGCCGGTGTCCAGCCTGCCGCGCGCGTTACTGCTGGGCGCGCTGTGGGGCTGGCTGCCGTGCGGGTTGGTCTACAGCACGCTGCTGTGGGCCGCGAGCCAGGGGAATGCATTGGACAGTGCATTGCTGATGCTGGCGTTCGGACTCGGCACATGGCCGGTGTTGCTGGCTACCGGGCTGGCCGCCGAGCGCGTTACGGCGTTGTTGCGCAAACGCAGTGTGCGCGTGGCCGGGGGACTGTTGGTGATCCTGTTCGGTATCTGGACGTTGCCAGGTCCACACCAGCACTGGCTAATGGGCCATTAAAAGGCCATGTGGCATAGCGCCGCTCCCCGTTGATGCAAATCAAGATGCCATACCCGCCACGCCCCTAGACTCGGCCCACTAGCCAATCCCGGGGACCGCCCGCATGCTCGACGCCATTCGTTGGGACACAGATCTTATTCACCGTTACGACTTGGCGGGGCCGCGCTACACGTCCTACCCCACCGCCGTACAATTCGACAGCCAGGTCGGCACTTTCGACCTGCTCCATGCCCTGCGCGACAGCCGCAAGGCCGTGCGCCCCTTGTCGCTGTATGTGCACGTGCCGTTCTGCGCGAACATTTGCTACTACTGCGCCTGCAACAAGGTCATCACCAAGGACCGTGGCCGCGCCCAGGCCTATCTGCAACGCCTGGAGCAGGAAATCCAGCTGGTAGCCTGCCACCTCGACCCGAAACAACCGGTGGAGCAGTTGCACTTCGGCGGTGGTACGCCGACCTTTCTCAGCCACGACGAACTGCGCCAGTTGATGGCAAGCCTGCGTCAGCATTTCAACTTACTCGACGATGACTCGGGCGACTACGGCATCGAGATCGACCCACGTGAAGCCGACTGGGCAACCATGGGCCTGCTGCGCGAGCTAGGCTTCAACCGCGTGAGCATCGGCCTGCAGGACCTCGACCCCGAGGTCCAGCGCGCCGTCAACCGCTTGCAAAGCCTGGAAGAAACCCGCGCAGTGATTGATGCGGCGCGCACCCTGCAATTTCGCTCGATCAACATCGACCTGATCTACGGCTTGCCCAAGCAAACGCCGATCAACTTCGCGCGCACCGTTGAAGAAGTGATCAACCTGCAACCGGATCGTTTGTCGGTATTTAACTACGCACACCTGCCGGAACGCTTCATGCCGCAGCGGCGCATCAACACCGACGACCTGCCCTCCCCGGCGGAAAAACTGTTGATGCTGCAAACCACCATCGAGCAGTTGACCCGCGCCGGCTATCGCTACATCGGCATGGACCATTTCGCCCTGCCGGATGATGAGCTGGCCATCGCCCAGGAAGAAGGCACGCTGCAACGCAACTTCCAGGGCTATACCACCCACGGGCATTGCGACTTGATTGGCCTGGGCGTGTCGGCGATCAGCCAGATCGGCGACCTGTACTGCCAGAACAGCAGCGACCTCAACCATTACCAGAACGCCTTGGCCGGCGCGCAACTGGCTACCAGCCGTGGCCTGGTGTGCACCACGGACGATCGGTTACGGCGTGAGGTCATTCAGCAGTTGATCTGCAATTTCAGCCTGAGATTCGAGCAGGTCGAACAGACTTTCAATATCGATTTTCGCGGCTATTTCGACGAACTATGGCCGCAACTGGAGACAATGGCCGCAGACGGGCTGATCGAACTGGACGCACAGGGCATTCGCGTACTGCCCGCCAGGCGCTTGTTAGTGCGCTCGGTGTGCATGGTGTTCGATGCCTACCTGGAGCATCAGAACAGGCAGCGCTTCTCGCGGGTGATCTGAGGGCAGTTACTTCATTGCCAGGCTGGCGGTCTTGGCCGCAGTCTCAGCGCTCATGTCTTTCATCGCCTTGGACAGGGACGCCTGGGCAGTGCCCAGCGCGCTCTGCAGCCCAGCCAAGGCAGATTGCAGGCTGGCCGCCTTGGCCTGGGCCTGCTCAGGGCTAAGACTTCTGTCAGCCATCACCGCAGCCATTTCGGCTTGTTTCTCGGCAATCTGTTTTTTGATCTCGCGAATCATCTTCAGCAGATTTTTGACGGTGTCAGACAGGCCGCTGTCGTCAATATCACTGTTAGACGTTTTTTCAGCCGCTGCCGCTTTCATCGCCGCACCGGAAATGGTCACCGACCCGGTGGCCCGACACTGCGGGGTTGGACTCTTCAGCAGCGGGCTTGATCGCGTCGCTCTGAGCTGGCTCTTTTTTGGTCGTCTCGGGCAGCTTCTGAATCAAAGTGCGAGAGGCGAGTTCAGTACTAAGGGGAAGCATCTCTTGAACCTCCGAGTTCATGATCGATAGCTCCTTATCGACTATTTTCTCAAAATCTTTATACCCTGCTGCTTTTTTGTACACGCTGGCCTGATCGCCCCCCAGTGCGTTACCCTTACGTCTTATGTGTGTTTTCCCACAAGGATTTAAGAAATGTCCGAGCCAGCTAAACTGCGCGCTCACAGCCAGGTTCACTGCAAGGATTGCAGCCTGGCTCCCCTCTGCCTGCCACTTTCGTTGAATTTGGAAGACATGGAAGCGCTGGACGACATCGTTAAACGCGGCCGCCCGCTGAAAAAAGGCGAGTTTCTGTTCCGCCAGGGCGACAAATTCGATTCCGTTTATGCAGTGCGTTCGGGGGCATTAAAGACGTTCAGCCTGAGCGACAGCGGCGAAGAGCAGATCACCGGTTTCCACCTGCCCAGCGAACTGGTTGGGCTGTCGGGCATGGACACCGAGGTTCACCCGGTGTCGGCCCAAGCGCTGGAGACGACTTCGGTGTGCGAAATCCCCTTCGAGCGCCTGGATGAACTGGCCCTGCAATTGCCACAGTTGCGTCGCCAACTGATGCGCGTGATGAGCCGCGAAATTCGCGACGACCAGCAGATGATGCTGCTGTTATCGAAGAAAACCGCCGACGAGCGCATCGCCACGTTCCTGGTCAACCTGTCGGCACGTTTCCGTGCCCGTGGGTTCTCGGCCAACCAGTTCCGCTTGAGCATGTCGCGCAATGAAATCGGTAATTACCTGGGCCTCGCGGTGGAAACCGTGTCCCGCGTATTCACCCGTTTTCAGCAGAACGAGCTGATTGCCGCCGAAGGCAAGGAAGTACACATCCTTGACCCGATCCAGCTGTGTGCGCTGGCCGGGGGCTCGCTGGAGGTCTGATCCAGACGCTTGCGGCCGCGCCAATCGGCGAGGCCGCAGGTATACTTCGAGTCCGTTTTCCGCTCCCAGGACTCTTCGACGATGACCTTCGATTCGTTCGACATCAAATCCCTGATCCGCCCTGTCATCGACTTCCCCAAGCCAGGGGTGATCTTTCGCGATATCACGCCGCTGTTCCAATCGCCGCGCGCCCTGCGCCTGGTCGCTGACAGTTTTGCCCAGCGTTATGTCGAAGCCGACTTCACCCATATCGGCGCGATGGATGCGCGTGGCTTCCTGATCGGTTCGATCATCGCCTACCAACTGAACAAACCGCTGATCCTGTTCCGCAAACAGGGCAAGTTGCCAGCTGACGTGCTAGCCGAGGGTTACCAGACCGAATACGGCGAAGCCTTCCTTGAAGTGCACGCAGACAGCTTGTGTGAAGGCGACTCGGTATTGATGTTCGATGACCTGATCGCCACGGGCGGTACTTTGATCGCCGCGGCAAATCTGGTGCGGCGCATGGGGGCGAAGATCTTCGAAGCGGCGGCAATTATCGATTTGCCGGAGCTGGGTGGCTCGCGGCGCCTGGAAGACATGGGGATTCCGACGTTTTGCCTGACGCAGTTTGCGCTGACTGAGCGTTAAAGGTCGTCTGTTAGGGCCTTATCGCGGGCAAGCCCGGCTCCCACATTGGAACCCGGCCACCTGTGGGAGCTGAGGTGCGACGATTCGACTTGCCTGCGATAGCGTTCGAAAGAGCACCACCGATCAAAGCCCCATCTGCTTACTGATGATTTCATTCATCACCTCACGCGTCCCGCCGCCGATGGAGAGGATGCGGTTGTCGCGGTACAGCCGCTCCACCAGACTGCCGCGCATATAGCCCTGGCCGCCGAGAATCTGCACGGCGTCGTAGGTCACGCGGTCAGCGGTGTCGGTGGCCAGGTTCTTGGCCATGGAAATTTCCTTGATCACACTCTTGCCGGCCGCCATCTTCGCCGCCTGGCGGTAGGTAAATTCCCGCGAGACCTCCACCGCAGTGGCCATTTCCGCCAACCGATGCTTGAGTACCTGAAATTTGCCGATGGGCTTGCCGAAGGCTTCGCGCTGGGCGGCCCACGTGAGGCTTTCCTCCAGCGCCAGCTGCGCGGTCATATTGGCCATCAACGCCAGGGCCAGGCGCTCGCTCTGGAAGTTGCCCATGATGCAGGCAAAGCCCATGTTCTCGACGCCAATCAGGTTGCCCACTGGCACCTTGCAATTATCGAAGAACAGTTCAGCCGTGTCCGACGCCCACCAGCCCATTTTCTTCAGCGGTTGGCCGACAGTAAAACCCGGCGTGTCTTTTTCGATGAGCAATAAGCTGATGCCGCCAAAGCCCGGCCCGCCGGTGCGTACAGCCACGGTGTAGAAATCGGCACGGATGCCGCTGGTGATAAAGGTTTTACTGCCACTCACGCGGTAATGCTCACCGTCACGGGTGGCGCGGGTTTGCAGGTTGGCCACATCGGAGCCGCCGCCGGGTTCGGTCACGGCCAGGGCGATGATCTTTTCGCCGGCCAAGACCTGGGGCGCAACACGCTCACGCACCTCGGGGCGCGCCCATTTGACGACCGGCGGCAGGCCGATATCCAGCGAACCCAGGCCGGCTACCACACCGCCGGAACCGCAGCGCATCAATTCTTCGCTGGCGGCGACCTTGGCGAACAGATCACCTTCATGGCTGCCGCCCAGGCTTTCGGGGTAACCGATGCCCAGGATCCCCGCCGCACCGGCCTTGAGGTACAGCTCACGGGGAAAGCTTTCCGCCTCCTCCCATTGCTCAATGCCCGACAACATCTCGCGCTCGACAAAACGGCGCACGCTGTCGCGGACCAATTGGTGGCCGGGGTCGAAGTAGTCCTGATAGGCAGACATCGGCAAGCTCCACGGTGAGGTAGAGCGAACTTACCAAGCGCTTGCTTGGTTTTCAAGAGCTCACTTGCAACACAAAACCAATGTGGGAGCTGGCTTGCCTGCGATAGCGGCGTGTCAGGCGACATCAATGTCCCTGATCCACCGCCATCGCAGGCACCAGGCCACTTGCAACACAAAACCAATGTGGGAGCTGGCTTGCCTGCGATAGCGGCGTGTCAGGCGACATCAATGTCCCTGATCCACCGCCATCGCAGGCAAGCCAGCTCCCACATTTTGGACTGTGTTGTTCTTTAAAGCGCGATCGGTTTGCGACCCGCAAACGAATGCGCCAACGTCCCGCCATCCACCAACTCCAGCTCACCACCCAACGGCACGCCATGGGCGATACGCGAGGTAATCAAGCCTTTATTGCTCAGCAACTGGGCGATGTAATGCGCGGTTGCCTCACCTTCCACGGTCGGGTTGGTCGCCAGGATCACTTCGGTGAACGTGCCCTGTTCTTCGATACGCGCCACCAGTTGCGGAATGCCGATCGCCTCTGGCCCCAGGCCGTCCAGCGGCGACAGGTGCCCTTTGAGCACAAAGTAGCGCCCGCGATAACCCGTTTGCTCCACCGCGTACACGTCCATCGGCCCTTCGACCACACACAGCAGCGTGTCATCGCGGCGTGTGTCAGCGCATTGCGGGCAAAGGTCTTCTTCGGTGAGGGTGCGGCACTGGCGGCAGTGGCCCACACCGGTCATGGCCTGGCTCAAGGCCTGGGCCAACCGTGTGCCGCCACTGCGATCACGCTCCAGCAGTTGCAGCGCCATGCGCTGGGCGGTTTTCTGGCCCACGCCTGGCAAGGTGCGCAGGGCGTCGATCAGTTGGCGAATCAGGGGGCTGAAGCTCATGAGCGAATGGTCCGACAAAACAACGAGACGCGGTTTATACCCGCGCCTCGGATTAGCGTCAAATGGTCAATCCTGCGCGACGCGTACCACCAACTTGCCGAAGTTGCGCCCCTCGAGCAAACCGATAAAGGCCTCGGGCGCCTGCTCCAGGCCGTCGACCACGTCTTCGCGGAACTTGATCTTGCCATCGCGCACCCATGGCGCCATGGCGCTGAGGAATTCCGGCTGGCGATCGCCATAGTCGTCAAACACGATAAAGCCCTGGATGCGCACGCGCTTGGTCAGCAAGGTGCGTTGCAGCGCCGGCAAGCGGTCAGGCCCGCTGGGCGCTTCATGGGCGTTGTAGCCGGCGATCAAGCCGCACAGGGGCACCCGAGCCTTGGGGTTAAGCAGCGGCAGCACCGCGTCGAACACCTTGCCGCCGACGTTTTCGAAATAGATATCCACGCCTTCGAAGCACGCCAGGGCCAGCTCATTGGCGAAGTTGGCGCTCTTGTGATCGATGCAGGCGTCAAACCCCAGCTCGTCCACCACGTAGCGGCACTTGTCCGCGCCACCGGCGATCCCTACCACACGCAAGCCCTTGAGCTTGGCCACCTGACCCACCACTGAACCCACTGCACCGGACGCCGCCGCGACCACCAGGGTTTCCCCGGCCTTGGGCTGGCCGATGTCCATCAGGCCCATGTACGCGGTCATGCCCGGCATACCCAGCACACCCAACGCCATCGACGGGCTGAGCAGGCCCTTGGGCACCGGCATCAGGTTGCGGCCATCGCAAATGCTGTGGCTTTGCCAGCCGGTGGAGCCGACCACCAGGTCGCCCACTGCAAATTTCGGAGACCGCGACTGCTCGACACGGCTGACAGCGCCACCGGTCATCACTTCGTCGATTTCCACCGGCGCGGCGTAGGACGGTGCGTCGCTCATACGGCCGCGCATGTACGGGTCGAGGGACAAGTACAGCGTTTTCAAGAGGACCTGGCCGTCTGCCAGCTCCGGCAGATTCACACGCTCCAGGCGAAAGTTTTCCGGGGTCGGCGCACCTTGCGGGCGCGAGACCAGGACGATGCGCTGGTTGAGAATTGGTTCTTGAGGCATGAGGAGGCTCCTTTATCGAATCCATCGGTATAGGGTGCAGACCACGCTGACTCGACCGAGGTTCAGCTCGAGTGACGAGGCGGTGCGCCGATTCGACAAGCCCGCTCGCCAGAGACAAAAATGCCAGGCGCGAGGCCTGGCATTTGAGTCTAGCTATTGGCAGCCGATCAGAACGGCAGCTTCATGCCCGGCGGCAGTTGCATGCCAGCGGTCACGCCGGACATTTTGTCCTGGCTGTTGGCTTCGATCTTGCGCACGGCATCGTTGACGGCCGCGGCGAACAGCGCTTCAAGCATTTCCAGGTCATCTTCGCTGGTGCCTGGCAACACGCTCGGGTCGATGCTCACGCGCTTGATGTCGTGACGGCCGGTCATCACCACGCTGACCATATCGCCACCGGCTTTACCGGTGACTTCGGCGTTGGCCAGTTCTTCCTGCATCTTGGCCATCTTTTCCTGCATCTGCTGTGCCTGCTTCATCAGGCCGGCCATGCCACCTTTCATCATGGGAATCACCTCAAAAGTACGTGGATCAAGTTAGTAGCCCGGTGTTATGACGCTGCCACCGGGGCTTCGACAGGTTCAATAGTATCGTGACGGACGACCGCACCGAACTGTTGCATCATTTGCTGGATGAGCGGATCCGCCTGGATCGAATTTTCTGCGTCACGCTGGCGGTTGATGCGTCGGCGTGACGCGGCCTGGGCCGGGGTTTCCTGCTCAGGCTTGATCAACTCGATGGCGACGGTCAGCGTGCGCTCATGGTACTGGTTCAGCGCGTCGTTGAGCCGGCGCTGCTGGGTCGCGTTGAACAGTGCGCTGTGAGCCGGGTCCAGGTGCAACAGCCAGTGGTCGCCTTCGATGGCGATCAAGGTGCAGTTGGCCGCGATGCTGCCGGTCATGCCGGAGATCGGCAGTTTCGGGAACAACTCCAGCCACTGCAACGCCAGGCCGGTGGCCGGGGCCGCAGCGGGTTCGGCTTCGGGCTCAGGCGCCGGTTCAGCGGTGTGCTCGCTGGCCAGGTCGTCCAGGTAGCTGTAGGCCGAATCCATGTCCGGCTCGATGTAGTCTTCGTCCAGCGGCGGCTCGTCGTCGAGGTCAATACCTGGGGTGGCGGCTTCGACTTGGGCAACGGTCGGCTCCGGCACTGGGGCGGACACCCACTCGGGCGCGGCGGGCACCACACTGTCCGGCGTCGGCGTTGGCATTGGCGTCAAGTCGGGCTGTTCACCGGCTGTCTCAAGCACCGGCTCGACGAAAGGCTGCAGTTCGGCTTCAGCCTCTACAGGCTCGTTCCACGGCAAATCGACCACCGCGGCCAGCTCGGGCTCGGGCTCGGGCTCGATCACCGGTTCCGGTGCGACCACAGGCGCGACAGCTACAGGCTCGGGCTCAGGCTCAGGCTCAGGCGCAACCGGCGCAACCGGCGCAGGCGCAGCCACTACTGGCGCAACCACCGCCGCGCCAGCCACTGGTTTGGCGGAATCAACTGTGGCCTGGCTGATCCCCACTGGCTTTAGCGGCTGTCTCGGTGCGTCTGCCGTATCAGCCGGCCGGAACGCCAGCATTCGCAGCAGGACCATTTCAAAGCCACCGCGCGGGTCCGGTGCCAGGGGCAAGTCCCTGCGACCGATCAGGCCCATTTGGTAGTAGAACTGCACGTCTTCGGCCGGCAATGCCTGGGCCAACGCCAATACGCGATCGCGGTCGCCATGGCCGTTGTCGACACCCTCAGGCAAGGCCTGGGCGATGGCGACGCGGTGCAGCACATTGAGAATTTCCGAGAGCACGCCGTTCCAGTCCGGGCCTTGCTCCGACAAGTGGCGCACGGCCTCGAGCAACGCCTTGGCGTCGCCTTCGATCAGCGCGTGCAGCACGTCGAAGACTTGCCCGTGGTCGAGGGTGCCGAGCATAGCGCGCACATCGGCGGCCATGACCTTGCCTTCACCAAAGGCGATGGCCTGGTCGGTGAGGCTCATGGCATCGCGCATCGAACCATCGGCAGCGCGGCCGAGCAACCACAGGGCGTCGTCTTCGAACGGCACGTTCTCGACACCCAGCACGTGGGTCAAATGCTCGACCACACGCTCGGGGGTCATGTTTTTCAGGGAGAACTGCAGGCACCGCGACAAAATCGTTGCAGGAAGTTTCTGCGGATCAGTGGTGGCCAGGATGAATTTGACGTAGGGCGGCGGCTCTTCCAGGGTTTTCAACAAGGCGTTGAAGGAATGGCTGGAGAGCATGTGCACTTCGTCGATCAGGTAGACCTTGAAGCGGCCACGGCTCGGCGCGTACTGCACGTTGTCGAGCAGCTCGCGGGTGTCTTCGACCTTGGTGCGGCTGGCGGCGTCGATCTCGATCAGGTCGACGAAACGCCCTTCATCGATTTCCCGGCACACCGAACAGGTGCCGCAAGGCGTGGAGGTGATGCCGGTTTCACAGTTCAGGCATTTGGCGATGATGCGTGCAATGGTGGTCTTGCCCACCCCCCGAGTACCGGTGAACAGGTAGGCGTGGTGCAGCCGTTGGCTGTCCAAGGCATTGATCAGAGCCTTGAGCACATGGGTCTGGCCGACCATTTCGCGGAACGAGCGCGGACGCCATTTACGTGCAAGAACCTGATAACTCATCGAAAACCGTCGCAACTGGGAAGCGGAAGCCGGTAATGCTAGCGGAGCAAGGGGGAAATTGCATCCGGCACGCTCGTCTAATCTGACTAAGCTTGCCTGAATGGCCCCACAAAGGCCTGAACCCGGAGAGTGTATGCGCGTAGTCCTGGGCGCCTTATGGATGATTTCCCTTGCCAGCCTCGCGGCACCCGCGCCGTTGCGCTTCTCGGTTTCCGACAGCTGGGGGATGCCCATGGCCCAGATTGAGGACAACCGGCCGACCCAGGGCATTTTGTATGACGTGATGTTAAGCCTGGCCACTCAGGTCGAACGCCCGGCCGAGTTCCACGTCCTGGCCCGCGCGCGGATCGCCAATGCCATGGAGCACGGCGACATTGATGTGCGCTGTTATGTCGCCCAGGCCTGGGTCGACAACCTGTCCGGTGATTACACCTGGAGCGTGCCGCTGATGGTGCTGCGTAATGTGCTGGTCAGCGCTCGTGAGCAGCCAGTAGAGGTCACCTTGCTGGCCCCTCAGCCAATCGGCACCGTACTCAATTACCACTACGCCGCCCTCGCCCCCCTCTTCGCCCAAGGCCAACTGACCCGCGACGACTCGCGCAGCGAAGAGCTGGTGCTGCACAAGCTGGTGGCCGGGCGTTTCGAATACGCGGTGATCAACGAATGGATATTGGACCGCTTCAACCTGAAGATGCCCCAGGATAAGCGGCTGCACAAGGTTGCAGTGATCGACGAGCAAAGCCTGGGCTGCATCGTGCGCAATGACCCGAACGTGCCGGTGCAGCGGATCTTGCGCACGCTGTTGCGGATGAAAATGTCCGGCGAAATCGATGACATCATCAAGCTTTACACCGGGGAAGATCCGCAACCCCTGCCGACTCCTGACAAGAACTGACAGCACCGCCTTATAGACTGGGCGCACTTAACCGCCTGTTCTCAAGGAGCCTGCATGAACACCGTCGCCCACTACTTCCTGCTGTATGTCGACAGCCCGGCCACCAGCGCCAACTTCTACAGCCGCCTGCTGGGCAAGCCGCCGGTGGAGCTCAACCCGACGTTTGCCCTGTTCATCCTCGACAACGGCGTGAAGCTGGGGCTGTGGTCGCGGCACACCGTGGAGCCGGCGGCGCAAATGACCGGCGGCGGTAGCGAAGTGGGCTTCTTACTGCCAGACCAGGCTGGTGTCGATGCGCTGTATGATCAATGGGCAGCATGCGGCGCGACGATTATTCAGTCACCGGCCCCTGTGGATTTCGGCTACACCTTTGTCGCCCAGGACCTCGACGGCCACCGGCTGCGCGCGTTCAGCCTGAGCGATTGACCGCCAACGGCCTTCCAGGCTGATGGCCGCGATACTGGCCAGCACCATCACACCGCCGAGCATCACCTGCACGGCAATGTGCTCACCCAACAGTGTCGCAGCCATCACCATCGCCACTGGCGGAATCAGGTACATCGCCACCGATGCGCGGCTGACCTCGACATGCTTCAACACATACCCCCAGGCCACATACGCCAAGGCGCTGGGAAAGATACCGAGCACCAACACCGACAGGTTTTCCGGCAGCGGTGCCCGCGCTACGGCGGCTGGCAAGCCTGGCAGGTTCACACACAGCATCAGCGTGCCCGCCCACACCATGTAACACGCCATGGTCAGCGGGCTATAGCGATGGGCGTAGTGTTTCTGGATCACGAAGTACAGGCTCCACGACACTGCCGCCACCAGAATCAGCAGACCGCGCGGGTCCATATCCGCCACGCCATGATCACCCCAGATCACCACCAACACGCCGAGCAGGCCCAGCAACACACAACCCCAACGCCAGGCACTGACCTGCTCCTTCAAGCAGAAAAACGCGATTAATACGCTGAACAGCGGCGCCGACTGCGCCAGCACACTCGACGCCGCCGCCGTCACCCACTGCTGCCCGTAATTGAGGCTGGTGTGGTGCAAAAAAACGCCGAAGAAACCCAGCACCAGTAGCCACGGCATGTCCCGCCAGCGCGGCCGGCCGATGCCCACCACCAAGGCCACGCCGCCCATGAATACCGACGCAATCAGAAACCGCAGCAGCGCCAGCTGGCCGGGGCTGTAGCTGTGCAAGCCTATGTGCACGCCAATCGGCGAATAGGCCCAACAGAGGATGACGCTGGCGATGACTAGCGTAAGCTTTACGGGTGACGGGGTATTCATCGACGGCGTCCGGCAACTGAGAAGGAATGCCGCCAGTCTTGGCCCGGGCACGGCGCAGGACAATTAAGCGTTTCTGACTTCTGAAATCACTGGAACTGAGCAATGGAACTGGCCCAACTGAAAATGGTGCGAGCCGTGGCGCAAACCGGCAGCGTGGCCCAGGCCGCCCTGCACTTGCATTGCGTGCCGTCCAACATCACCACGCGGATCAAGCAGTTGGAAAGTGAGTTGGGCACGCCGCTGTTTATTCGTGCGGGCCGCGGGCTGGCGATCAGTGCCGCCGGTGAGATCTTCCTGGATTATTGCGAACGCATCCTGGCACTGGTGGACGAATCCAAACGCGCCGTGGACGCCAACGCCATTCCCCGTGGCACCTTGCGCATCGGCGCCGTCGAGTCCAGCGCCAGCGGCCGCCTGCCGCCGCTGCTGGCGGAATACCATCGGCGTTACCCGGACGTCTCGCTCGAACTGGTCACCGGCGCCTGGGCACAACTGCTGGACGACTTGCAACATCACCGCCTCGACGTGGCGCTGGTGGCCTCGGGTGGCAAACGCGCCAAACTCGAACACAGCGTGGTCTACAGCGAACGCCTGGTGCTGATCGCCAGCGCGTCCAGTGCACCGATCAACAACGCCGAAGACCTGGCCGGGCGCACGTTGCTGGTCTGGCCGCCCGGCTGCCCCTATCGCGCGGCGCTGGAAAACTGGGTCAAGCCCCATGACTTCAAGCCAAGCATCGCCAGCTATGCCAGCTGGGGCACGATCATCGGCTGCGTCAGCGCCGGGATTGGCGTAGCGTTGGCGCCGGAAGGCATCCTGGCCCGCTATGAGCAGGCGAATCAGTTGGCGTCTTATCGATTTGAGGAACTGCAGGCCGTGGATAACCTGCTGTTCTGGCACAAGGACACCCAGCGGCACTTGGCACGGGATGCGTTTGCCGGGCTGCTGCGCGAGACGTTTGGCTAACTCACGCAGCGAATTTCAGATATTCTCCCGCGAAATTAATTCAAAATGTAAGGGACTACCATGAATTACCTCCGCACGTTGATGGCGGCGGCCGCGCTGAGCCTGTCTGCCATACCCGCTTTGGCTGCCCCAGCGCCTGTGCCCGAAGAAGCCAGCGCACCCGCCGAAACGGCCGAACACTTCCTCGCCTCTCTCAAGCAGAAGACCGGCACAGTCACGCTGCCCAGTGGCATTGCAACCCTCAAGCTCAACAATGAGTTCTACTACCTCGACCCCGCCGACACCGAGCGCTTGCTGACCGATGGTTGGGGTAACCCGCCCGGCTTCAAGACCTTGGGCATGATCGTGCCAAAAGCCGTCAGCCCGTTGTCGGAACGCGGCTGGGGTGTGATCGTCAGCTATAAGGCTGACGGGCACGTTTCCGACGAGGACGCGGCGAAAATCGACTACGCCGAACTGCTCCAGCAAATGCAGGAAGAAGACGAAGAAGACAACAAACAGCGCCAGAAACAAGGCTACGCGGGCCTGCACCTGCTCGGCTGGGCCGAGCCGCCGCGCTACGACGACACCACTCACAAGATGTATTGGGCACGCGAGCTTAAGGCCGACGACGCCCAGCAGACCACCCTCAACTACAGCATCCGCGTGCTGGGCCGTGAAGGCGTGTTGGAACTCAACGCCGTCGCCGCCATGGCCGACCTGGCCACCATCCAGCAGGAAATGCCCAAGGTCTTGGCCTTTACCAACTTTACCGATGGCAACCTGTACACGGACTTCAACCCGAAGACCGACAAACTTGCCACTTACGGTCTGGCGGCTTTGGTCGCGGGCGGGATAGCGGCCAAGGCCGGGTTGTTTGCCAAGATCGGCATATTCCTGCTGGCGGCGAAGAAGTTTCTGGTGATCGGCGTGGTGGCGCTGCTCGCTGTGATCCGCAAGCTGTTCAACCGCAACAAGGCCTGAACCCCGGATATAAAAACGCCGCAACGTGCATAACACGTTGCGGCGTAGAGGGTTGGCTCATTGGCAGAGGGTTGGCTCAGTTTTTTGGTGCAGACAAGCGACTGTATTGATCCTGGCTGATCCAGCCGGTAAACGTATGGTCCTTGGCATTGGTGAACTCAACCTGAGCCCAGCCATCCTTGAAGGCCAGCACCCCGACCACATCATCCTTGACGATGTACGGGTGTTTGCCCGCAGTCTCGCCAGGCTTTTCCAGCAGGGAGGCCTTTTCGGCAGTCACCGTCACCAGGCCGATCCATGGGTTGCTGGCGGTTTGAGTCAGGTCCAGGCCGGTGGCGATTTCCGGCATCAGCACGCTCAGGCAGCCCGGATGCTGACGGCCCTGCTCCACGGTCAGGATCACGCCGTCGGAGGAAGGCGCGACGCTGCCGGGGTAAGCCTCATCGAGCCAGGTGGTGAGCGCTTCGGGCGGGCCTTGCAGGTAGAACGCGCAGCTGCGAGTCACGCCCTCGCCCAGCTCTTCGGCGTAATAACCTTCGACCTGATGCTGCGGCGTGACCGCCAGCATCAACCCTTCGTACTTACCCGAGTGCAACGCGGTGGCGTCGGCAAACACGGGCGCCACGGCACATAACGACAACACACCAATCGCTAAAAAACGGGTCATCTTATTTCTTCCCTTCCAGTGCTTCGTAGGCCTTTTTGATACGGCTGTCATAGTCGCCGTAATCCTTGCCGTTATAGTTACGCGCCATGGCGACATAGTCTTTGTCTTTCATAGCCTTTATCAACGCCGGGCTTTTGCTGCAAAAACCGAGGAAAGCCTTTAGTTGATTACCGGCATTAATCTTTAATGCCGCCGCGAACTCAAACACCGTCTTGTAACCACAGGAGGTGTAGTTGAACCCCATGATTTGAAACATACCCCAGGACGCCGACATCAACGCCGCTTCCTGGTCCAGGGCAAACGCGGTAGCCATGGTTTCCCACGCCTTGGTCTGATCCTTGTTATTCGCCTGCCACTGCGGGCCGGCCTTTTTCACGTAAGGGTAGGACAGCAACGGGTGCGCCTGGTCGTAGATATGCTTGGTGTATTTGCGAAACAGGTGCCCTTCAAAAGCGATCACCGGCAACTTGGCCGGCCCGAAACCGGAGCGCCCGCCGGATTCCACGGTCGCGAAGGCCTTGATGATATTCACCGAAATACCGCTGCCCAACTGCGTGGCAGCGTTCTGGAAGTCGCTCTCGGTGAGCATCATCCCCCCGTCACACGTGGCCTGGAGCATCAATTGCCGGTTACGCCGCTCGGCCTCGACCATCGCGCGCATGCGGTCCAGGTACACATTGACCGTGGCCTGCACGGCGTCGCCATTGTTATTGCCGAACACGTTGAGAAAGCTCGGGATGCGCATCGTCGGGAAGGCTTTCACCGGCACCTTCACCGCTTCTTCGATCAGGCTGTTGAAGGTCCGACCCGTGGGGTCGATCACCCCATCGGGGTGCGCGTACTTGAGATGGCGAAACTGATATTGGCTGATGCATTGCACCAGCTGGCCGTCGCACTTGCCGTTTTCGGCGAGCGTAAAGCCCATCTTGGGAATGATCAAATTGAATAAATACTGGATGCACTGAACATCGGCAGGCAAGTTGCGCGCTTTACCGGGCGCGCCTA
This sequence comes from Pseudomonas sp. IB20, assembly GCF_009707325.1. NCBI lineage: Bacteria > Pseudomonadati > Pseudomonadota > Gammaproteobacteria > Pseudomonadales > Pseudomonadaceae > Pseudomonas > Pseudomonas gelidaquae. The sequence goes on from NZ_CP046103.1 coordinate 3,722,577, forward strand.
CCGATGCACTGATAAGACGGGGCAACCCTTGCAGGCTTTTCATCACAGACATCCTTGTTAGTTAAAGAAGTGATGGCACTTCAATATCAAGCCAGCACACTTGTTACACCTTGAAACAAGTGGCCGGCGCACGCTAACAAGATGCTTTTAAGTTGTCCAGTAGGGGTGTCGAGCGTTGTGAGACAGCCAGCATGCGCGGCTATTTTTTTCGTTCAAACGCCTCAAAAGCTTTTTGGATTCGCTTGTCGTAATCGCCATAGTCGCTCCCATTGTAGTTGCTGGCCATGCCAGCAAAGTTCTTACTCTTCATGGCTTTGAACAAGGCCGGGTTCTTGCTGCAAAACCCGACGAACGCCTTCAATTGCTGGCTGGCATTGAGCTTCATCGCGGTGACAAAATCGAACACGTTCTTGTAACCACAAGCGGCATAGTTAAAACCCATGATCTGAAACATGCCATAGGAGGCCGACATCAGCGCCGCCTGCTGATCCAACTTAAACGCATCGACCAGTGTCCGCCATGCTGTCGCCTGGTCCTTGTTATTGGTCCGCCATTGCATGTCGGCCTTGGTCAGATAAGGGGCCGACAAATGGGGATGGCTCCTGTCGTATTTATTCTTGGTGTACTTGTGAAAGATGTGCCGCTCATACGCGATCATCGGCATTCCCGCTGGCCCGAACCCGGAACGCCCAGGCTAGTCAGCGTCAGTCAGGTTCACGCCACCATCGCACGTGGCCTGCGTTACCAACTGCTGTTTGTCTGGAACAGCTTGGATCGGCGCCGAGGTGCGCTCAAGGCCCTGATTAACCTTGGCAGCGGGCGTTTCACTGGTTTGGGTATCAAGACTCGCCTTGCGCGCATCCTCAACCAAGCTGTTGAACGTTCGGCCTGCCGGGTCAATCACCCCGTCGGGTTTGGCAACCTTGATACGATTTAACTGATATTCGCTGATGCGCTGGACCAACAAGGGGCCGCACTTGCCGTCCTCCACTAACCGCGAAGCGGATTGGGGCGTGATCAGATTAAACAGGCGTTGAATGTTTTGAACATCAGCAGGCACATTGCGGGCCTTGCCTGGCGTGCCAACGGAAGCACTGATAAGACTGGGTAAAGCTTGGAGGCTGGGCATGGCAATCATCCTTGTTAAGGAAAGTGAGTGCCATCACTTCTTTACTACTCCAGCATCACAGTCATTTTTAAAAAATACGCATGACTGACGCTAGCAGGTGGCTCGGCGTTGTCCAGCAATGAGATTGAACGTTGTGAAAAGCGCCAAGGTTTCCACAACGTATTGGAAAACGGGGCTGGCTAAATCAAAATGTTCAGGGTGCATACATCCTCGAAAGCCAGTGAAGACGGGGCCACGCTTCATTCATTTAGAGATTTTCATCTGACGCATACGTCGTTTCAGAGACCGAACCCGAAGTATGCCACCCTTCAGCGCAGGTGATCGTTCTTGAGCGCACAGCACAAATCGATTCGCAGGCAGTGAATGCCGGCAAAAACTATAAGAAATGGAATAGGGGGATCTGCAAGGAGAGCGTTATGGAGGCAACCCCACCAGCCACACCCCGGCACACAATGTTCCCGCTGTGGCTGCTGCCTTCCGGCTCTGACCAGGTTCACGGGTAATCGTTGCGGGGGGACCGATGGGGTCACCATAACGACGCTAGCCTCTCGGCAAGCCGCGCCATTGTACCGATCTGATCGGAAGTTACAACCGTTGATGCCGGATTAAAATATGAAGGGGCTCAAGCACTTGCCATAGCCTTGAATGTCACCCCTCCCACATTTTGATCACTGGGCCTGTAATACCTCATCCGCCCTTCAGCACTTGCCATAGCCTTGAATGTCACCCCTCCCACATTTTGATCACTGGGCCTGTAATACCTCATCCGCCCTGCCGCCCTCTTCCTGGATCACCAAGTGAATGAAGTGCAGCTTGGCAATCACCGCCGGCGGCAACACAAAGGGATAGAAATCCGGCTGGCCCATGCTGCGCGACAGCTCGTTGAGCATGCCGGCCAGTTCGATCCACGCATTGACGAATGACAGGAACGCCGCGCCACCGGGGTGTTCGGGATCGTAAAGGGTGCTGAGGGGAAACGGCTGGTAATCCAGGTCCATCTCACGGGCGCTCATGCCAAAGCCCAGGGCGGTGTCGACGGCGTCCATCATGTGCAGGTAGTGGGCCCAGGTTTCGGCCCAGTCTTCCCACGGGTGCATGGTGGCGTAGGCGCTGACACAGGTTTGCTGCCAATCCGGGCGCGGGCCGTTCTGGTAGTGGCGCTCGAGCGCCTCGGCATAACTGGCGCGTTCGTCGCCGAACAGGTTGCGAAAGGGCTCAAGCCAATGGCTATTGGCAATTAGCCGGTCCCAGTAGTAATGCCCAACTTCATGCCGAAAATGCCCCAGCAAGGTGCGGTAGGGTTCGCGCATTTGCACACGGATTTTTTCGCGGTGGGCGTCATCGGCTTCCTTGATGTCGAGGGTGATCAAGCCGTTGGCATGCCCAGTGGTGGGCGCGTTGCCCCCAAGGTCAATGCCGACGAAGTCGAAGGCCAGGCCAGTGTCTTCGTCAACGCTTTTGGGCACCACTTGCAGGCCCAGGCTGATCAGTTGCGCCACCAGCCGGCGCTTGGCGGTTTCGACTTTGCGCCAGCGATCGGGGTTTTCCGGGACGGACAGGTCGGGGATGGTGCGATTGAGGCTGCAGGCCACGCACAGCGGTGCGGTGCTATGGGCCGGAATCAGCCAATTGCAGGCTGCCGGGGTGTCGAGGTTGGCACAGCGACGGAAGGCGCCGGCAGCAAGGTTGTCGTCCGCCAGCCAGGTGTCGGCGACCGGGCCAGGTTGCAGGGACGATAATCGGCTCTGTTGTGGCTGGTAGCCCAGCAGCGCCTGGCAGGCCAGGCACTGGCTGTTGCGAAAGAACAGGGCTTGGCCGCAACGGCATTGCCACACCTTGCTGTTGCGCGAAGACTCGGCCATGAACGGTGCGGCGATGCGCGAACTGAGTTGCTCGAAGTAGCGGAACATGGCGATCTCTCCCTGGGTGACCAAGACTAGATCATATTCCGCCCGCAATCGCGGTGCGGTGATGTTGTGCTGGGCCAGGAACGCGACGAACGCTTCTTCGTCGAGGACCTTGAGCCCCAACTCGGTGGCCTTCGCCAGTTTAGAACCCGCGCCCGGCCCGGCCACCACGCAATGGGTTTTCGCCGACACCGAACCCGCCACCTTGGCGCCCAGGCTTTCGAGCTTGTCCTTGGCCACATCGCGGCTCATCAGTTCCAGGGAGCCGGTCAGCACCCAGGTATGCCCGGCTTCCGGCAAGCCTTCGACGACCTTCTTCTCGCTCTGCCAGTGCATGCCGAAGTCCTTAAGCTGCTGCTCGATGGCCAGGGCGTGGTTGGCGTTGTCGGGGTTATCGAAGAAATCGCGCACCGCCTTGGCCTGCTTCTCAGGCAGCGCCTGGCGCATGTCCAGCCAGTCGGCCTTGATCACGCCTTCCAGGGAACCAAACTTGTCCGCGAGTTTCTGCGCGGCACCCGGCCCGACGCTGGGCACGTGCAGCTTGTCGAGCAGGCCGCCCAAGGTGGTGCTGGCAGCGAACTCGGCGCTCAGGTCGCCCTGATCCTGCAATTGCAGCGCGCATTCATCCGGCGACAACAGCGCGCCAATCACCTCTTGGTTGTGGCTGTCTTCGAAGAAGCTGTGAATCTCGTGTGCCACTTCCAAACCCACGTCCGGCAAGTACGTCAGCACTTCAGGCAAGGCCTTCTGCACGCGTTCCAGGGACGCCAGGGAGCGTGCCAGCACCTTGGCGGTCTCCTCGCCCACGTCCGGAATGCCCAGGGCGTAGATAAAGCGCGCCAGGGTCGGGGTCTTGCTGTTTTCGATGGCGGTGATCAGCTTCTTGCTGGAAATGTCGGCGAAGCCTTCCAGGTCGATGATCTGCTCGTACTTGAGCGTGTAGAGATCCGCCGGCGAGCCGATGAGTTTTTCATCCACCAACTGCTCAATGGTCTTGTCGCCCAAGCCGTCGATGTCCATGGCACGGCGCGAGACGAAGTGAATAATCGCCTGCTTGAGTTGCGCACCACAGGCCAGACGCCCGACGCAGCGGTACACCGCGCCTTCGCTGACGGTTTCCTTGCCCTTGCTGCGCTTGACCAGTTGCGTGCGCTCCACATGGGAACCGCACACCGGGCAGCGCTCGGGGATCTGCACCGCGCGAGCGTCTTCTGGGCGGCGCTCGGTGACCACCGACACCACCTGCGGGATCACATCACCGGCGCGGCGGATGATCACCGTGTCGCCGATCATCAGGCCCAGGCGCGCGACTTCATCCATGTTGTGCAAGGTGGCGTTAGAGACCGTCACACCGGCGACCTTGACCGGCTTGAGGCGCGCCACCGGCGTTACGGCGCCGGTACGGCCGACCTGGAATTCCACGTCGAGCAGTTCGGTCAGCTCTTCCATGGCCGGGAATTTATGCGCAATGGCCCAGCGCGGTTCGCGGGCGCGAAAGCCCAGTTCACGCTGGGAGGCAATGCTGTTGACCTTGAATACCACGCCGTCGATTTCATAACCCAGGCTATTACGCCGTTCGCCGATATCGCGGTAGTAGTCCAGGCATTCCTGAATGCCCTTGGCCAGCTTCAACTCGTGGCTGATCGGCATGCCCCACTGCTGCAACTGCTTCAAGTTGCCGATATGGGTATCGCTGATATCCGCCGTTACCTGGCCAATGCCATAGCAGCAGAATTCCAGCGGGCGGCTGGCGGTAATCTTCGAATCCAACTGGCGCAAGCTGCCGGCGGCGGCGTTACGTGGGTTGGCAAAGGTCTTGCCGCCGACTTCCAGCTGCGAGGCGTTCAGCCGCTCGAAACCGGCCTTGGACATGAACACTTCGCCGCGCACTTCCAGGGTCGCAGGCCAGCCCGTGCCGTGCAGCTTCAGCGGGATATTGCGCACCGTGCGCACGTTGACGCTGATGTCCTCACCGGTGGTGCCGTCGCCACGCGTGGCGCCACGCACCAGTTCGCCGTCTTGATACAACAGGCTGACCGCCAGGCCATCCAGCTTGGGCTCGCAGCTGTACTCCACCACCGCGCCACCGCCAAACAGATCGCCCACCGGCAAGTCGAGCCCTTCGGTCACCCGGCGATCAAATTCGAGCAGGGTGGTTTCATCAAACGCGTTGCCCAGGCTGAGCATCGGAATTTCGTGCTTCACCTGAGTGAACGCCGACAGCGCCGCACTGCCAACCCGCTGCGTCGGTGATTCACGCGTTACCAACTCCGGGTGCTCGGCTTCGAGGGCTTTGAGCTCATGGAACAGCCTGTCGTACTCGGCGTCCGGAATGCTCGGCTCGTCGAGGACGTGGTAACGGTAGTTGTGCTGATCCAGTTCAGCGCGCAATTGGAGGATGCGGGTATGGGCGGCGGTCATGGGTGTTCTCTCAGAAAGCAAAAGAGCAGCCGAAGCTGCTCAATATGTTAATGCGCTTATTCTACTGACAACGCTGAAGACCAAGCCTCAGCGTTTTTGTGTCAGGGCGCGACGTTCGAACTCAACGATGCGCTGACGGTAGTGTTCGATGGTCTGGGCAGTCAGGACGCTGCGTTGGTCGTCCTTGAGCTCGCCGTTCAATTCCTGCGACAGCTTGCGGGCCGCGGCCACCATCACGTCGAACGCTTGTTTCGGGTGACGCGGCCCTGGCAGGCCGAGGAAGAAGCTCACGGCCGGGGTGCTGAACAGGTCGATATCGTCCAGATCGAAGGTGCCCGGCTTGACCGCGTTGGCCATGGAGAACAGCACTTCACCGTTACCGGCCATGCTTTCGTGGCGGTGGAAAATATCCATCTCGCCAAACCGCAGGCCGCTTTCCAGGATGTTCTGCAACAGAGCCGGGCCTTTGAAACCGGCGGCGTCGCGGCAGATCACACTGATCACCAAGACTTCTTGGGCGGCCGGCTGATCGTTGACCGATTGGCGCGGCGCGCTCTTAGTCGGGGTTTCATCGGGAAAGTCGTCATCACGGCTGCTGAAGCTCGGGCCGTCATCGACGCCCAGGTTCAGGTCGCCTTGATGCGGCTCGGCCACCGCAGCGCTACCGCGCTTGCCACGTTTGGACGAGGGTTCACGGGCTTCACGCACCGGCGCGCTCATCGACGGCAAGTCGTGTTCGTCCAGTTGCGGCTCTTTATGGGTATCCAGCACACGAGGCGGCCCCAGCAACTCGGCGCTGCCGTCATCGTCGGGCAGGTTGGACAGGTTGCGGTCCAGACGGAATTTGAGCTTGCCCTTGCCACCGCGCATGCGGCGCCAGCCATCAAAAAGAATACCGGCAATGACAATAATGCCGATGACGATCAGCCACTCGCGCAGACCGATTTCCATGTAATCCCGTGCCTCTATAAAAAAATGCTGAAAAATAAGGGGTTTAGCACCGTGCAAACCGCTTTAAAACGTGGCGCCAACTCTATGTTCTGACTGACGTTTTGCCCACGTATACGAGGAATTGACAATAAACTAGCACGACCTAAGATAACTTTACACAGTTGGCGCGAAATGTGTGGATCTGCCATCTTAATAACTGTGAGCTACGAGCCCTAAGCTACAAGCCTCAAGCTCAAAGCCAACTCACTTGCAGCTTTGCGCTCACAACCTGCTGCTAGGCGTCGACCATCGCCATCGCTTCTTCGACATCCACCGCCACCAAACGCGAACAACCCGGTTCGTGCATCGTGACACCCATCAGCTGATCAGCCATTTCCATGGCGATCTTGTTGTGGGTGATATAGATGAACTGCACCGTCTGGGACATCTCTTTAACCAACCGAGCGTAGCGTCCAACGTTAGCGTCATCCAGCGGGGCGTCAACTTCGTCGAGCATGCAAAACGGTGCGGGGTTCAACTTGAAGATCGCAAATACCAGGGCCAATGCCGTCAGTGCCTTCTCGCCGCCGGACAGCAAATGGATGGTGCTGTTCTTCTTACCTGGAGGCCGCGCCATGATCGTTACCCCTGTATCGAGTAGATCTTCGCCTGTCAGTTCCAAGTAAGCGCTGCCACCACCAAAAACTTTCGGGAATAACGCCTGTAAACCGCCATTAATCTGATCAAAGGTATCTTTGAATCGATTACGGGTTTCCTTGTCGATCTTGCGGATCACGTTTTCCAGGGTGTCCAGGGCTTCCACCAAGTCGGCGTTCTGGGCATCCAGATAACGTTTACGCTCGGACTGCTGCTGGTACTCATCGATGGCGGCGAGGTTGATCGCGCCGAGCCGTTGGATACGTGCAGCAATGCGCTCAAGTTCTTCTTCGGCGTCTTTCTCGTTGGCCTGGGCGGTCAGCGTATTGAGCACGCCGTGCAGGTCATAGCCGTCTTCCAGCAACTGGTCTTGCAGGGTCTTGCGGCGCACGGTCAGGGCTTGCCATTCCATGCGCTGTTGTTCGAGCTGGCCGCGAATCAACTGGGATTGTTGTTCGGCCTGGGTCCGGCGTTTTTCTGCATCACGCAGTTCACGGTCGGCATCTTCCAGGGCGATCTGCGCGGTCTTGAGTTCTTCGTCGACGGTCATGCGCTTGTCGAGCAACTCTTCAAGCTTGAGCCGCAACTCTTCCAGCGGCGCTTCGCCCTCCTCCAGGTTGAGGCTCAGTTGCTCGCGCTTTTCGGTGAGGCGCTCGGACTGCATCTCCAAGCGCTCAAGGGCTTGGCGCGTGGACGTGTGCTGAGCTTGCAGCGAGCCGAGGCGCACTGCCAGTTGGTGGGCATGGTCCTTGTGCTGGCGGGCTTCCTGGCGCACGCGGTCGAGGCGTTCGCGCAGGCTGTCGCGCTGGGCCAGCAGCAGTTCGCGCTGCTCGGTGTCGAGCGCCATGCTGTCGAGCGCTTCCTGCAATTGCAGGCGCGCTTCGCCGATTTGTTCGTGTTCCAGAGCGCGCTGCTCACCCATCTCCGCCACTTCTTCGTCGAGGCGGGTGCGGCGCAGGGACAGTTGCTCGACCTTGGCCTTGCTCGCCGACAGCTGGGCTTTAAGTTCGCCTTGCTGGCGCGCTTCGTCCTGCAACAGACGGCGCAGGTGTTCGCGGCCGGTCTCTTGCTGGCGCTGGGTGGCGCGCAGGGTTTGCAGTTCGGTTTCCAGGCTTTCCAGGGTCGCTTCGCGTTCTTCACGCTCGGCAATCAGGCTGACGATTTCCTGGCCACGCGCCAATACGCCGCTTTCCGCTTCGCTGGCACGGCGCACGCGCAAAAAGTGCCGGCCAACCCAGTAGCCATCTCGGCTGATCAGGCTTTCGCCGGCCGCCAGCTGACCGCGTTGAGCCAGGGCCTGTTCCAGGGAATCCACCGGTTTGACGTGGCCCAACCACGGCGACAGATCAATCGCCGCGTCAACTTTATCGAGCAAACTGCCCGGCACCCGAGTGCCATCGGCCGCCGGGCTGAGCAAACGCAGATCGCCCTGAGTAAAGCCGGCCAGGTCAAAGCCGCCAAAATCATCGACCAGCACGGCCTGCAGGTCGGCGCCTAACACGGTTTCCACCGCCAGCTCCCAACCGGCCTCAACCTTCAAGCCTTCGGCCAGGCGTGGGCGCTCGGCCAGATGTTGGTCGCGCAGCCACTCAGCCGTGCCGGTGCCCGGGTCCAACGCGGCTTGCTGCAAGGCTTCAAGGGACGCCAAGCGCCCATTCAACCGCTGCAAATCGCCCTGGGCCTGCTGCTGCCCCTGGCTCGCCTGCTGCAGTTGCTGACGCAATTGCTCCAGGCGCTCCACTTGCTGTTCTTCACTGGCTTCGAGCTCTTCCAGGGTCATTTCGCTTTCAGCCAGTTGCTCGCTCAGCTGCATGATCGCTGCGTCTTCCGGGTCGGCGGCGAGCAATACGCGCTCTTCCTGCAGACGGCGCTGACGTTCAGCCAGGCGTTCCATGCTGGTTTCCAACTGCTGGATGCGCGACTGCTGCACCTCAGCCTGGCGGCGGGGCTCGGCGGATTGCAGGTTGAAAGCGTCCCACTGCTCCTGCCAGCCGTGCATGGTGGTTTCGGATTCTTCCAGGGCGGCGGCGGCTTCTTCGGCGGCGGCGTTGGTGACTTCCTGCTCGGGGGTGAGCATATCCAGCTCTTCGCCGAGGGTCAGCAGCAAGGTGCGGTCGTGGCCCAGGTGCGACTCGGTCTCCAGGCGCGCGCGTTCGGCTTCCTTCAAATCATCCTGCAACTGGCGCAGGCGCTGCTGGCCGTGCTGGATGCTCTGCTCGACCCGGGCAATATCGCCGCCCACCGAATAGAAGCGCCCCTGCACCAAGTTGAAGCGCTCGGACAAGTCATGATGGCCGTCACGCAGGCGCTCAATGCTGGCGTCGGCATTGCGCTGTTCGGCCACCAGCGCTTCAAAGCTGATTTCCTGGGTACCGATGATCGCTTCGCGCTGGCCGACCTGATCATTCAGCGCCTGCCAACGCAGGGCCGAGAGTTGCGCCTTGAGCTGGCGTTCTTCGCCTTTGTATTCCTGATACTTCTCGGCGGCCTGGGCCTGGCGGTGCAGGCGTTCAAGTTGACGCTCCAGCTCTTCGCGCAGGTCGGTCAGGCGGGCAAGGTTTTCGTGGGTGCGGCGGATACGGTTTTCGGTTTCGCGGCGGCGCTCCTTGTACTTGGAGATGCCGGCGGCTTCTTCGATAAAGTTACGCAGGTCTTCGGGCTTGGCTTCGATCAGCTTGGAGATCATGCCCTGCTCGATGATCGAGTAGCTGCGCGGGCCTAACCCTGTGCCAAGGAAGATATCGGTGATGTCGCGACGGCGGCACTTGGTGCCATTGAGGAAATAACTGTTTTGGCTGTCACGCGTCACTTTGCGGCGAATGGAAATTTCCGCGTAGGCCGCGTACTCGCCGACCAGCGTGCCGTCGGAGTTGTCGAACACCAGCTCGATACTGGCCTGGCTCACGGGTTTGCGGCTGGTGGAGCCGTTGAAGATGACGTCGGTCATCGACTCGCCGCGCAGGTTTTTTGCCGAGCTCTCGCCCATCACCCAGCGTACGGCGTCGATGATGTTCGACTTGCCGCAGCCATTGGGCCCCACCACTGCCGCCATGTTACTGGGGAAGTTCACCGTGGTGGGGTCGACGAAGGATTTGAACCCCGCCAGTTTGATGCACTTGAGCCGCACGCTTAGGCGTCCGCCAACGCAGCAATCACCAGCGAGCAACTGCGCTGGCCATAGGCCGACAGTACCTGGCGAATCTGCACCAGGTCACGCGCCAGCACGGCGGCGAGCAGCTGCGCGAACAGCGCCAGGTACTCGCTCATCTCGGCCTTGCGTTGATCCAGCGCCAGGTAATAGGCACGGTTCATCGCCGGCTGCAGGTTCTCGACGGTTTCCTGCAAATACGGGTTATTCGCGAAGGGGTAAGCGGCGCGCATCACGTTGAAGCTTTCTTCGACGAAGGCGCGGATGTCCTGGCGTTCGAAACTGGCGATCAAGCGCTGCTGGATCTGCAGGAACGGCGCCATGTCGGCCTGGGTCTGCCAGCCGTCGGCAACGGCGTTACCGAGCAGGATGTACAACTCGCCCATCAACGTGCACAGGCTCTGCACCTTGTGCGCGGTCAGCTCGGTCACATGGGCGCCACGGCGCGGCAGAATCGCGATCAGGTGGCGGCGTTCGAGGATCAATAAGGCTTCACGCACGGAACCACGGCTGACATTCAATGCCAGCGTGACTTTCTGTTCCTGGATCCGTTCCCCAGGCTTGAGATCGCCGCGAATGATACGTTCGGCGAGGTGGTGAGCAATTTGCTCGGCGAGACTGTCCGGCGCCTTGAACGTCATGTTTTCCCTTCAGAATCTTCTATCTATACAAGCGCGGCAGTGTAGCGCATTGGCTGGCTGATGGCGCTACGCCCACCAGGGCGAATTTGGCATGAAATAAGCAACGCTGAAAACCCACACACCGCCAAAAACGCCGGTTCCAGAAGACTGAACCATAATTGAAAGTGTTGCGATCGCAATTTCTTGACCTTACGGTCAGAAAATCATTGACCGAAAAGTCAGACATGACTAGATTCGGCGCAAAGCGGTTAACAACAATAATGAGTCTGCGAGGCCTTCCGTGATCCAGTTTTTACTTAACCAGGAACTCCGTAGTGAGCACGCCCTGGACCCCAACCTGACCGTGCTCAACTATTTGCGTGAGCACCTGGGCAAATCCGGTACCAAGGAAGGCTGCGCCAGCGGCGACTGCGGCGCGTGCACCGTGGTGGTCGGTGAGTTGCACACTGACGCGCAAGGCGCGGAGCAGATTCGTTACCGCAGCCTCAACTCGTGCCTGACGTTTGTGTCGTCGTTGCACGGCAAACAATTGATCAGCGTCGAAGACCTCAAGCATCAAGGCCAACTGCACAGCGTGCAACAGGCCATGGTCGAGTGCCACGGCTCGCAATGCGGTTTTTGCACCCCAGGTTTCGTGATGTCGCTGTTCGCCCTGCAAAAGAACAGCGACGCGCCCGACAGCCAAAAAGCCCACGAAGCCCTCGCCGGCAACCTGTGCCGCTGCACCGGCTACCGCCCGATCCTCGCCGCCGCCGAACAGGCTTGCTGCAACAAACCGGTGGACCAGTTCGACAGCCGCCAGGCCGACACCATCGCGCGCCTCAAAGCCATCGCGCCGACGCAAACCGGCGAACTCAATAGCGGCGACAAGCGCTGCCTGGTGCCACTGACCGTCGCCGACCTGGCCGACCTCTACGACGCCTACCCGCAAGCCCGGCTGCTGGCCGGCGGCACCGACCTGGCGCTGGAAGTCACGCAGTTCCACCGCACGCTGCCGGTGATGATCTACGTCGGCAATATCGACGAGATGAAGCGCATCGAAAACTTCGACGACCGCCTGGAAATCGGCGCCGCCACTGTGCTGTCCGACTGCTACAGCGCGCTGCACCACGAATACCCGGACTTCGGCGACTTGCTGCACCGCTTCGCCTCCCTGCAAATCCGCAATCAGGGCACCTTGGGTGGCAACATCGGCAACGCCTCGCCGATTGGTGATTCGCCGCCACTGCTGATCGCGCTCGGCGCACAGATCGTGCTGTGCAAGGGCAATGTGCGCCGTACCTTGGCGCTGGAAGACTACTTCATCGATTACCGCGTCACGGCACGCCAGGACAGCGAGTTCATCGAGAAAATCATCGTGCCCAAGGGCCATTCGCTGTTCCGCGCCTACAAGGTTTCCAAGCGCTTGGACGATGACATTTCCGCCGTGTGCGCGGCCTTCAACCTGAAGATCGAGAACGGCGTGATCAACGAGGCACGCGTCGCCTTCGGGGGCATGGCCGCCACGCCCAAACGCGCGAAAAGCTGCGAAGCAGTATTGGTCGGCGCCACCTGGAACGCCGCCACCGTGGAAAAAGCCTGCGCCGCCCTCGCCGAGGATTTCACCCCGCTGTCAGACTTCCGCGCCAGCAAGGAATACCGCCTGCTCAGCGCACAGAACCTGCTACGCAAATACTTCATCGAACTGCAAACGCCGCACATCGAGACTCGGGTGACTGCTTATGTCTAACCATCACGCCGTCGTTAAAACCCAGGCCGAACTGGCCGAGCTGTTTGCCCAGGACCTGACCTCCGGAGTCGGGCGCAGCGTCAAGCATGACAGCGCCGCCAAGCACGTCAGCGGTGAGGCGCAGTACATCGATGACCGCCTGGAATTCCCCAATCAGTTGCACCTGTATGCGCGCATGTCCGACCGTGCCCACGCCCGGATCATCAGCATCGACACCGCGCCCTGCTACGCCTTTGATGGCGTGCGCATCGCTATCACCCATGAAGACGTGCCGGGCCTGAAAGACATCGGCCCGTTGATGCCAGGCGACCCGTTGTTGGCTATCGACACCGTGCAGTTTGTCGGCCAAGTGGTGCTGGCCGTGGCCGCCCGCGACCTCGAAACCGCGCGCAAAGCCGCCATGGCTGCGGTGATCGAATACGAAGACTTGGAGCCGGTGCTGGACGTGGTCGAGGCCTTGCGTAACAAGCACTTTGTGCTCGACAGCCACACCCACCAACGCGGTGATTCGGTGGGCGCGCTGGCAACGGCAAAAAACCGTATCCAGGGCACGCTGCACATCGGCGGCCAGGAACACTTCTACCTGGAAACCCAGATCTCGTCGGTGATGCCCACTGAAGACGGCGGCATGATCGTCTACTGCTCCACGCAAAACCCCACCGAAGTGCAGAAGCTGGTGGCCGAAGTGCTCGACGTGTCGATGAACAAAATCGTGGTCGACATGCGCCGCATGGGCGGTGGTTTCGGCGGCAAGGAAACCCAGGCCGCCAGCCCCGCGTGCCTGTGCGCGGTGGTCGCGCGCCTCACCGGCCAGCCGACCAAAATGCGCCTGCCGCGCGTCGAAGACATGCTGATGACCGGTAAGCGTCACCCCTTCTATATCGAATACGACGTGGGCTTCGACGACAGCGGCCGCCTGCACGGCATTAACTTGGAACTGGCGGGTAACTGCGGCTGCTCGCCCGACCTGTCGAACTCGATTGTCGACCGCGCGATGTTCCACGCCGACAACGCTTATTACCTCGGTGACGCCACGGTCAACGGCCATCGCTGCAAGACCAACACCGCGTCCAACACCGCCTATCGCGGCTTCGGCGGCCCGCAAGGCATGGTCGCCATCGAAGAAGTCATGGACGCCATCGCCCGCCACCTGGCGCTGGACCCGTTGGCGGTGCGCAAGGCCAACTACTACGGCAAGACCGAGCGCAACGTCACCCACTACCACCAAACCGTCGAGCACAACATGCTCGAGGAAATGACCGCCGAGCTTGAGGCCAGCAGCCAATACGCCGAGCGCCGCGAAGCGATCCGCCTGTACAACGCCCATAGCCCGATCCTGAAAAAAGGCCTGGCGCTGACGCCGGTGAAGTTCGGTATTTCGTTTACCGCCAGCTTCCTGAACCAGGCCGGCGCGCTGATCCACATCTACACCGACGGCAGCATCCACCTGAACCACGGCGGCACCGAGATGGGCCAGGGCCTGAACACCAAGGTTGCGCAGGTGGTGGCCGAAGTGTTCCAAGTCGAAATCGACCGCGTACAGATCACCGCCACCAACACCGACAAGGTGCCCAACACCTCGCCAACGGCGGCTTCCAGCGGTGCCGACCTGAACGGCAAGGCTGCGCAGAACGCCGCCGAAACCATCAAGCAACGCTTGGTGGAATTTGCCGCGCGCAAGTACGACGTGAGCGAAGCGGACGTGGAATTCCACAACGGCCATGTGCGCGTGCGCGATCAGATCCTGACCTTTGAGAGCCTGATCCAGCAGGCGTATTTCGCCCAGGTCTCATTGTCGAGCACCGGCTTCTACAAGACCCCGAAAATCTTCTACGACCGCAGCCAGGCGCGAGGGCGGCCGTTCTATTACTTCGCGTTCGGCGCGGCCTGTTGCGAAGTGATCGTCGACACCCTCACCGGTGAATACAAGATGCTGCGCACCGACATCCTCCATGACGTAGGCGCCTCGCTGAACCCGGCCATCGACATCGGCCAGGTCGAAGGCGGCTTTATCCAGGGCATGGGCTGGTTGACCATGGAGGAGCTGGTGTGGAACAACAAAGGCAAGCTGATGACCAACGGCCCGGCCAGCTACAAGATCCCGGCCGTGGCTGACATGCCGCTGGATTTGCGCGTGAAGCTGGTGGAAAACCGCAAGAACCCCGAAGACACGGTGTTCCACTCCAAGGCCGTGGGCGAGCCGCCGTTTATGCTCGGGATTGCCTCGTGGTGCGCGATCAAGGATGCCGTGGCGAGTTTGGGTGAGTATCGCCATCAGCCCAAGATTGATGCGCCGGCGACACCGGAAAGGGTGTTGTGGGGGTGTGAGCAGATGCGGCAGTTGACCGCTGCGAAGGCGGTCGATCGTTCCCACGCTCTGCGTGGGAATGCCGCCATGGACGCTCTGCGTCCGCTGAGACGCTCTGCGTCCGCTCTTGTGACGCAGAGCGTCACGGTATGCATTCCCACGCGGAGCGTGGGAACGATCTGACTGGAGGTGACTATGAACAACTGGATCAGCGCCCTCGCCGACCTGCAGAACCAGGGTGAACCCTGCGTGCTGGTGACCATCATCGAAGAGCTCGGCTCCACGCCGCGCAATGCCGGCTCGAAGATGGTGATCAGCGCCGCGCAGACCTTCGACACCATCGGTGGCGGGCACTTGGAATACAAGGCGATGCAGATTGCCCGCGACATGCTCGTGCGCGGCCAGCAGAACACCCACCTGGAGCGCTTCAGCCTCGGCGCAAGCCTGGGCCAGTGCTGTGGCGGTGTGACCGTGCTGCTGTTCGAACCCATGGGCCAGGTGCAGGCGCAGATTGCGGTGTTCGGCGCCGGCCATGTCGGCCGTGCGCTGGTACCGCTGTTGGCGAGCCTGCCGTGCCGGGTACGCTGGATCGATTCCCGAGACCTCGAGTTTCCGCAACATATCCCCCAGGGCGTGCGTAAAATCGTCAGCGAAGAGCCGGTCGATGAAATTGCCGACTTGCCGGTGGGCAGTTACTGCATCGTCATGACCCACAATCATGCGCTGGACCTGGAACTCACCGCCGCCCTGCTCAAACGCAATGACTTTGCCTACTTCGGCTTGATCGGTTCCAAGACCAAACGGGTCAAGTTCGAACACCGCTTGCGTGATCGCGGCTTCGACGCCGCACAACTGCAACGCATGCGCTGCCCGATGGGCCTCACCGAGGTGAAGGGCAAATTACCGGTGGAGATCGCCATCTCCATCGCCGGCGAAATCATCGCCACCTATAACGCGAACTTCGGCCAGCACACCGCGAGCGCCGAACCCATTGCCAAACTGCTGCCGGCCTCGCGCCGCAGCCAAGCTATCTAAACATTGAGATCACCATGCCTTTGACTCGCAAAGCCTACCGTGCCGCCATCCTGCACAGCATCGCCGACCCTGCTGAAGTGGGGATCGAAGCGTCCTATGAATACTTCGAAGACGGCCTGCTGGTGATCGATAACGGTCAGATCAGCGCCTTGGGCCACGCCAGCGATTTGCTGCCGACGCTGCCCGCCGACATCGAGGTCACCCATTACCAGGATGCGTTGATCACCCCAGGCCTGATCGACACCCATATCCACCTGCCGCAAACCGGCATGGTCGGTGCGTATGGCGAGCAATTGCTGGATTGGCTCAACACTTACACGTTCCCGTGCGAAAGCCAGTTCGCCGACAAGGCCCACGCCGAAGAAGTCGCGGATATCTTCATCAAGGAACTGCTGCGCAACGGCACCACCACCGCGCTGGTGTTCGGCAGCGTGCACCCGCAGTCAGTCAATTCGTTTTTTGAAGCGGCCGAGAAACTCGACCTGCGCATGATCGCCGGCAAGGTGATGATGGACCGCAACGCGCCAGACTACCTGACCGACACCGCCGAATCCGGCTACCAGGAAAGCAAAGCGCTGATCGAACGCTGGCATGGCAAAGGCCGTTTGCACTATGCGGTGACGCCACGTTTCGCACCGACCAGCACGCCGGAACAACTGACCCTGGCCGGGCAACTGCTGGGCGAATACCCGGACCTGTACATGCAGACTCACATCAGTGAAAACCTGCAGGAAGTCGAGTGGGTGAAAGAGCTGTTCCCGGAGCGCAAAGGCTATCTGGACGTGTACGACCACTACAAACTGCTGGGCGAACGCTCGGTGTTTGCCCACGGCGTGCACCTGTGCGACGACGAATGCGCGCGATTGGCGCAGACCGGTTCGGCGGTGGCGTTCTGCCCGACCTCGAACTTCTTCCTCGGCAGTGGCTTGTTCAACCTGCCGATGGCCGAGAAGCACAAGCTGAATGTGGGCCTGGGCACCGACGTGGGCGGCGGCACCAGCTTCTCGCTGCTGCAAACCCTGAACGAAGCCTACAAGGTCATGCAGTTGCAGGGCGCGCGGTTGAGCCCGTTCAAGTCGCTGTACCTGGCCACCTTGGGCGGCGCGCGGGCACTGCGATTGGAAGATAAGATCGGCACGTTGCAGCCGGGCACCGATGCGGACTTTTTGGTGTTGGATTACAACGCCACGCCGCTGCTCAGCTATCGCTTGAAGCAGGCCAATAACATTGCCGAGACGTTGTTTGTGTTGATGACGTTGGGGGATGATCGGGCGATTCTGCAGACCTACGCAGCCGGCAATCTCGTGCATCAACGCTAATTTCAGCCACAACACAAAACAATTGTGGGAGCTGGCTTGTGTGGGAGCCGGGCTTGCCCGCGATGCAGGCACCGCGGTGTATCAGGTACACCGCGGTGATGCCATCGCAGGCAAGCCAGCTCCCACATTTTTGATCGGGGTTACAGTTTTACCGAAGAACGCCCGGGCTTCTTGGTCTGCAACAGATGCGAGAACACCGCATGCAAATCATCCGACGCGCTTTCCTCATCGAGGTTGAGCTTGCTGTCGATGTGATCCATGTGGTGCATCATCAAATTCACCGCCAGCACCGCGTCGCGTGCTTCGATCGCGTCGATCAGTTGGGTGTGTTCATCGTAGGAGCAGTGCGAGCGGTTGCCGCTTTCGTACTGGGCGATGATCAACGAGGTCTGGGACACCAAACTGCGCTGGAAGCTGATCAGTGGCGCGTTCTTCGCCGCTTCGGCCAGCTTGAGGTGGAACTCACCGGAGAGGCGGATACCCGCACCACGGTCGCCGCGCGAGAAGCTGTCGCGCTCGTCGTTGACCATCTGGCGCAATTCGGCCAGTTGTTCAGCCGTGGCGTGCTGCACCGCTAATTCAGTGATCGCCCGCTCAACCAGGCGCCGAGCCAGGAACACTTGACGTGCTTCTTCGACACTTGGGCTCGCCACCACCGCACCACGATTGGGCCGCAGCAATACCACGCCTTCATGGGCCAGGCGCGACAGCGCGCGGCGAATGATGGTGCGGCTGACGCCGAAGATTTCGCCCAGTGCCTCTTCACTCAATTTGGTTCCGGGCGCCAGGCGTTGTTCAAGGATGGCCTCGAAGATATGCGCGTAGACGATATCGTCCTGGATTCCGGTGCGACCGGCCTTGCCGGCTCGCGGTTGTTTCTTGAGAGGTTGCAACTGTTCGTTCATGGGCACTCGGGTTTGGAGAACGGCGGCGAATTAACGGTAATACGGCAAGCGCGTGTCGCTGGCAAGTATCACCTAAAAACACGGCACATTGTACACAACCCAGTGCGCCAACACACTGTACGGCTGTTTGCGGCGTCGGCTGTATTGCAATGAGTAGTTACGTTTGAGTTTAGGCTTGAATCTGCGCCTTCACCGGCAAACACCCAGGTAAAAGGAACAGCGCCTCATGACCGACGCCACCCAAGCGCCTTTGCGCCCGCTGGCCGATACCTCCCCGTCGGCCGTCGTCGCCGGCTTCATCGTCATGATGACCGGCTACACCAGCTCCCTGGTCCTGATGTTCCAGGCCGGGCAAGCCGCCGGCTTGACCACTGCGCAAATTTCTTCGTGGATCTGGGCCCTCTCCATCGGCATGGCGGTGTGCAGCATCGGCCTGTCCCTGCGCTATCGCACGCCGATCACCGTCGCCTGGTCTACGCCTGGCGCGGCGCTGCTGATCACCAGCCTGGGCGGCGTGAGTTACGGCGAGGCGATTGGCGCCTACATCACCTGCGCGGTGCTGGTGACACTCTGCGGGCTGACCGGCAGCTTCGAAAAAATGGTCAAGCGCATTCCGTCGTCGCTGGCGGCGGCGTTGCTGGCGGGGATTCTGTTCAAGATCGGCAGTGAGATATTCGTCGCCGCGCAACATCGCACCGGGCTGGTCCTGGGGATGTTTTTCACCTACCTGATCATCAAGCGCCTGTCGCCGCGTTATGCGGTACTGGCCGCGCTGGTGATCGGCACGCTGCTATCGGGCCTGATGGGGCTGCTGGATTTCAGCGGCTTTCACCTCGAAGTAGCAACGCCGGTGTGGACCACCCCGCACTTCTCGCTGGCGGCGACCATCAGTATCGGCATCCCGTTGTTCGTGGTCGCGATGACCTCACAGAACATGCCCGGCGTCGCCGTGTTGCGCGCCGACGGCTACAACGTGCCCGCCTCGCCGCTGATCACCGCCACCGGCCTGGCCTCGCTGGTGCTCGCGCCGTTCGGCTCCCACGGCATCAACCTGGCAGCGATCAGCGCCGCCATCTGCACCGGGCCGCATGCCCACGAAGACCGCAACAAACGCTATACGGCGGCTGTATGGTGCGGGGTGTTCTACGGGATTGCGGGCGTATTTGGCGCGACGTTGGCGGCGTTGTTCGCAGCACTGCCAAAGGAGCTGGTGCTGTCGATTGCGGCCTTGGCGTTGTTTGGCTCGATCATCAATGGCTTGAGCATCGCCATGAATGAGCCGAAGGAACGGGAAGCGGCGCTGATCACCTTTATGGTCACCGCGTCAGGCTTGACGCTGTTTTCCATCGGTTCGGCGTTCTGGGGGATTGTGGCGGGGGTGTTGACGCTGTTGATTCTGAACTGGCGCAAGGCATAAAAAAACGGCGACCCTCAGGTCGCCGTTTTTTTCAGTATCACTTAGCCGCGTTGTTTGCCGCGTTGATCGGCTTTTCCGGATACCACACGTCCAGCAACGGGCTGACTTCAGCCTTGGTCAGCTCGGAACGGGTTTTCAGCCAAGCTTCGACAGCAGCACGCTGCTCTTCGGAAACCGAGCCACGCTTCTGCAGGCAAACCAGACCGAAGTCATCGCCGCCGACATAGCCCAGACCGTTGGCTTCCATGGCTTTTTTGATGAATGCTTCGAGGAAAGCGTCGATAGCTTCTTCACTCAGGCCTTCGTTGAAGTCCAGGTTCAGTTCGAAACCCAGCTCTTGAAATTCATCAACGCACAGTTTTTTGCGCAGACGCTGGGAACGGTTAGTCGCCATTGGAACAATCCTCATAAGTAATAACGGGCGGCACTTTAGCAGTTTAAGGCAAGGTTTGCCCGACTCTCTGGGACAGGCGGCTATCTGTCTGCAAAAAAACGCGTAATACCCGCTATCGTTCAGCTACAACTGGAACCACCTTGGGGCATAATGCCGACACTTTCGTGACCAATGAGGGATTTTCTTCCATACCCCTCGCCTTTTTCACCCTCCTCAGCAGTAGGGTTTTATTCTTTATGATCAAATCTTTTCGCTCAGCACTACTGGCCGGCTTTTTTCTACCACTGGCCCTTTCCGTCTCTGCCGCCCCGATCAACAACACCTTGCCACCCAACGTTGCGCAGGCTCTTCAGAAAGCCAAGCTGCAAAACACCGCACTGTCTCTGGTGATGCTGCCCCTCACCGGCCCCGGCACGCCAACCGTGTTCAACGCCGACGTGTCGGTGAACCCGGCCTCCACGATGAAGCTGGTCACCACCTACGCGGCCCTGGAAATGCTCGGCCCCAACCACCAGTGGAAAACCGAGTTCTACACCGACGGCACCCTCAACGGTGGCGTGTTGCGAGGCAACCTGTACCTCAAGGGCGGCGGCGACCCCAAGCTGAATATGGAAAAACTCTGGCTGCTGATGCGCGACCTGCGCGCCAATGGCGTGCAGCAAGTCACCGGCGACCTGGTGCTGGACCGCAGCTTCTTCAACCAGCCGCAATTGCCCGAATTCAATGACGACGGCAACGACGAGAACAAACCGTTCCTGGTCAAGCCCGACGCCCTGCTGGTCAACCTCAAGGCGCTGCGCTTCGTGACCCGCAATGACTCTGGCCGGGTGATTGTGTCGGTCGAACCGCCGATTGCGAGCATCCGCATCGACAACCAAGTCAAAGTCTCCAACGCCAAGCAGTGCACCGGCGACGTGCGCTACAGCCCGGTTACCGCCGCCGATGGCAGCGTCACCGTGACAGTCAGCGGCCAGTTGGGCGATGGCTGCAGTTCGCAGACGTACCTGTCACTGCTCGATCACGCCACCTACACCGCCGGCGCCGTGCGTGCGATCTGGAAGGAATTGGGCGGCACTATCCAAGGCCGTGATATCCAGGCGCCAGTGCCCAAGGACGCCAAAGTGCTGGCTCGGGCGTTTTCCCCGGACCTGGCGGAAATCATCCGCGACATCAACAAATACAGTAACAACACCATGGCCCAGCAGCTGTTCCTGAGCCTGGGCGCGCAGTTCCGTAACGATGCCGATGGCGACGATGCCAAGGCGGCGCAACGCGTGGTACGTCAGTGGCTGGCGAAGAAAGGCATCACCGCGCCGCACCTGGTGATGGAGAATGGCTCCGGCCTGTCGCGCGCCGAACGGGTCAGTGCCCGCGAGATGGCGGCCATGCTGCAAGCCGCCTGGAAAGGCCCGTACGCCGCCGAATACATCAGCTCGCTGCCGATTGCCGGCACCGACGGCACCATGCGTAAACGCCTGAAGACCACCGCCATGCGCGGCGAAGCCCACGTCAAAACCGGCACCCTGAACACCGTGCGCGCCATCGCCGGGTTCAGCCGCGACAACAACGGCAATACCTGGGTGGTGGTGGCGATCCTCAACGATTCGAAACCGTGGGGTGCGTCGTCGGTGCTGGATCAGGTGCTGCTAGACGTGTATCGCCAGCCGAAGCTGACGGCGGCGGCACCGGTGCTTTAAAAGGCAACACAGATCAAAGGTGGGAGCTGGCTTGCCTGCGATAGCGGTGTATCAGTATCAGATGCGTTGACTGACACGCTGCAATCGCAGGCAAGCCAGCTCCCAAGCCCTAAGTCGCTCCGCTTCCACCCGATCCCTGCCCGCCTGCTTGGCCACATACACCGCCGAGTCCGCGCGCAACAGCAGCCCATCAATGCCTTCATCGACCCGCCAACTGGCCACACCGAAGCTGGCGGTCACGGTGCCGACCGCGTCCATCGGTGCACTGCGCAGCGATTGCCACAACTCCACCGCCAGGCTGTATGCCTGGTCACCATCGGTGTGCGGGCATAGCACCACGAACTCTTCGCCACCCAGGCGACAAAACACATCGGTGCGCCGCAAACGCTGACTGATGCGATTGCACACCTCCTGCAACACCCCATCGCCCACGGCGTGCCCGTACTGGTCGTTGATACGCTTGAAGTGGTCGATATCGAACATGATCAACGACAGCATCCCAGAAGTGCGGTTGAGCCTGAGTATCTCGGCCTTGAGGCGATCCTGGAAATAACGCCGGTTATGGATGCTCGTCAGCGAGTCGGTGATCGACAGCGCGCGCAGCTCTTCCTCCACCCGTTTGAGATCAGAAATATCCGATACGTAGCCATACCACAGCGTACCGCCCCCAGGTAATTCTTCCGGCGTGGCTTCGCCGCGAATCCAGCGCAGGCCGCGTTGCGGCAACAACACGCGGTACTCTTCGCGCCAGTGGCTCAACTGCAACGCCGACAAGCGAATGGACAAGCGAACCCGCTCCACATCCTGCGGATGGATGCGCTCGAAGACCTTGCTTGCGTCCTGCTGCAACAGGCCGGTTTCAATTTCATAGATATCGCGCATGCCATCGCTGGCATAGATGAAGCGCCCGTTGCCCTTGGGTTCGAGGGTGAACTGGAAGATCCCGCCGGGCACGTGGGCGCTGAGTTTTTTCAGCAGACGATCCCGCGCCGCCAGGGCCTCGTAGGCACGTTTCTGCTCGGTGACATCCAGGTAAATCGCCAAGTGCCCGACCCACAAACCATGGTCATCGAGCAACACGGTGCCGAGCATGTTCACCGTCAACCGGCTGCCATCTTCGCGCAACAGCGTCCACTCTCGGGCCTCGTGCAGGTTGTCTGGGCTCTCCACCAGCATCGCCTGGCTCGGCGGGATGCGCTTGCCCATGGTCACACTTAAAGTGGCGGAGCGCGCTTCGAGTTCAGCGCCCAAGTGCAGGCTCTCCAGGGTCATGCAACCCAGTACCTGCTCGGCCTTGTAGCCCAGCATCAGCTCGGCGCCGGCATTGAACGTATTGATCACACCGCGCAAATCGGTGGCAATGATCGCGACCTGGGTGGCCGCATTCAGCACGCTGCGCAATTGCCCATGGGCCCCGCGCAGCTCCTGCTCACGCAGGCGCAACTGCTCGGTGCGCTGCTCCACCAGTTTCAGTGCGCGCTGGCGTTGGCTGACCAACACATACAGCAACGCGCTGAGCAGCAGGCTGAGCAACCCGCCCATGGTCAGGATAGTACTCATCGAGGAGTGGTTGGCCTGGTCGAAGACCCGGCTGGCTTGCACAGTCAGGGCATACACGTGGTCGCCGAGGGTGAGACGGCGCGCAGCAGTGAGATCGCTGGCGCCGACCGCATTGCTCGACGCATACAGCACGCGCTGCTGGGTGTCTGAGGTATCGACGATCTGCATCACCAAGTTGTCGCGGTTGGGGTTGGGCAAACCATCGGCCATCAGTTGGCGCATGCTGATCACCGCCATCACAAAGCCGCCGGGTTCAGCCGTGGGTAGCTTACTGACAGGCGCCACCAGCAAAACGCCGGCAGCATACGCCGGCTCCACGCCCACCAGTTGCATGGGCTGGGACACCGCAGGCTTGCCACTTTTTTGCGCGCGCTCAAGGGCCGAGCGCCGAAGCGGCTGAGCCAGCAGGTCAAAGCCCAGCGGCGAGCCCAGCAGGCTTTGGGTCTGGCTGTACAGCACAGGCACGTATTCATCGCGCTCGGGGGCCGGCGCCAATTCGCCTGACGCGTTCAATTCACGGATGGCGAAAGGGGCGCCGCGCTGGCGCGAGATCTCTTGTTCAAACGCACTACGTTGATCGCGCGATATCCGCGGCGCCCAGGCATAGGCGCGGGCGCGCAGCAGCAAGGGTTGGGCAAACCCATCAAACTCTGCACGGGACACGTCACTGGAGTTGACGAAGAAACGCTGCAGGCTCGCCAGGCGTTGTTCCTGGTCTTCAAAGCGTTCCTGAAGACGGGTGTAGCGCTCGTTGACCAGCAACTGGAAGCGCTGGCGAACCTGTTGCTGGTGGAGGTTAGCAGTGGCCCAGGCGACGATGAGCGTCAGCGCGCCACCTGCCAGTAACACCACCAATGCCACCAGCCAAGCTGACGCCTGTTCACTGATAAAGCCAAGGATTTTCGGGCGTACGGCATGCATCGGCATAGGCAACACTCACAACGCCAGCGTGCGGGGCTGTCACTTTGGCTAGGCGTTAAGTTATAGCCATGAGGCCACGGTTTGACCAGCGTAAAAAAGCCGCAAGACTGGAATACACCAGGCCTGCGGCTTTTTTGTTTCAACTTGGTGCAGCGATCAGCGTGCGGTGATTTTCCAGGCCCGGTGGATCTTCGCGTTACGCGCGAAATCCGGGTCCAGGGTCTTGTCGCTGATTTCCTCGACCGCATAGCGTTCGCTGAGGTTGTCCTCAAGCACGAACTTGCGGAAGTTGTTCGAGAAGTACAACACGCCGCCCGGTGCCAGGCGGGCCATGGCCAGGTCGAGCAACTGCACGTGGTCGCGCTGCACGTCGAAGATACCTTCCATGCGCTTGGAGTTGGAGAAAGTCGGCGGGTCGATGAAGATCAGGTCGAACTCATCGCGGCTGGCTTCCAGCCACGCCATCACGTCACCCTGCTCCAGACGGTTCTTGTCAGAGAAACCATTGAGCGAGAAGTTACGACGCGCCCAGTCCAGGTAGGTCTTGGACAAATCGACGCTGGTGGTGCTGCGCGCGCCGCCTTTGGCTGCGTGCACACTGGCGGTGGCGGTGTAGCAATACAGATTGAGGAAACGCTTGCCGGCCGCTTCTTTCTGGATGCGCATGCGCATCGGGCGGTGGTCGAGGAACAGGCCGGTGTCCAGGTAGTCGGTGAGGTTGACCAGCAACTGCACGCCGCCTTCGCTCACTTCAGTAAACTTGCCCTGGGCGCTCTGGCGCTCGTATTGCTTGGTGCCGCTCTGGCGTTCGCGACGCTTGACCACCACGCGGCTCTTGTCGATGTTCAGCGCCTGGGGAATCGCGGCCAGGGCATCGAACATGCGTGCGGAGGCTTTTTCCGGGTCGATGGACTTCGGCGCGGCGTATTCCTGCACGTGCACCCAGTCGTGGTAGAGGTCGATGGCCATGGAGTACTCCGGCATGTCGGCATCGTACACACGGTAGCAATCCACGCCTTCACGCTTGGCCCACTTGCCCAGCAGCTTGAGGTTCTTCTGCAGGCGGTTGGCGAACATCTGCCCGCCTTCGCTCAAGCGTGCCTGTTCGACTACCGGGGCCGGGGCCGGGGCTGGCTTGATCGGGTTACCGTTCTTGTTGTACTGACGCTCTTGCGGCTCAACCGGGGCTTGGTCGTAAGCGGCTTGCTCACGTTCGGCCTGGCGCTGTTCCGGGGTGCGACGCTCGCCGGTGACGAACTGGTCCGGGTTGACCTTGATCAGCAGTAGTTTGCACGGCAAGGCGCCGTTCCAGAACGAATACTGTTTGTGGCTGCGGATGCCCATCCGCTTGCCCAGGTCCGGTGCGCCGGTGAACACGGCGGCTTCCCAACCCATGCACGCCTGGCGCAAACGCTCGCCGAGGTTCTGGTAGAGGTACAACAGGCTGGCTTCGTCACCCAGGCGCTCGCCGTAAGGTGGGTTGCAGATCACCAGGCCTTTCTGGTTCTGGTCCGGGCGCGGCTCGAAGGTGCCGACTTCACCTTGGTACACCTTGATCCAGTGACTCAGGCCTGCGCGTTCGATGTTGTTACGGGCGGGCTGGATCAACCGCGGGTCGGCTTCGTAGCCACGGACCCACAATGGCGGCTTGTTCATGCCGATGGCGGCACGCTCGCTGGCCTCTGTGTGCAGCTTCTTCCACAGCGCCGGGACGTGGCCGAGCCAGGTGGTGAAGCCCCACAGTTCGCGGTTGAGGTTAGGCGCCATGTCGGCGGCAATCATCGCGCCTTCGACCAGGAAGGTGCCGACGCCGCACATCGGGTCAGTCAGCGCGCCGCCTTCGGCCGCAATGCGCGGCCAGCCGGCGCGGATCAGGATTGCCGCTGCCAGGTTTTCCTTCAACGGTGCCGCGCCCTGCTGCAGGCGGTAACCGCGCTGGTGCAGGCTGTGGCCGGACAGGTCGAGGGACAGAATCGCTTCGCCTCGGTCCAGGCGCAGGTGGATGCGCAGGTCCGGGTTGATCTTGTCGATGGACGGACGTTCGCCGGTCGGGGTGCGCAGCTTATCGACGATCGCATCCTTGACCTTCAGCGCGCCGAAGTGGGTGTTG